>NZ_CALIBB010000321.1 GCF_938045595.1 uncultured Campylobacter sp. | reverse complement strand
TAAATTTCAAAGAGATAAAATTTTAAACGACTGAAGCCAAATTTAAGTAAAATTTTGTAGGAAAATTACGGTAAAATTTTAAAAATATGAGAAGTAAATTTTATAATTTTTCGGACGTTAAAGATGGGGGCGTTTGCCCTAAGTGCGGAGGCGAACTGCAAGATTATGCCGAGATAGAAAAGTGGAATCAAGCGGAAAAGAATAAAAAGCTTGAGAAATATTATAAATTTGAAAAAGAGTGGCTAAAGAGGGTGAGCCATAATAAAAAATAATTGATGCGCAAGCAAAATCAAAAAGCCATATGGATAAAAAAATGAGCGCCAGGATAGGTTTAATACTTTTGGGCGCATTTTAGACGGGTATGATTTTAGGGATTTGGCTAAATTTCAAAATTTCAGCTAGATCCGCTTTGCAAATTTGCCGCTTTAAGAAATAAAAACCGCCAAGGAGTCTAAATTTAAAACCGAAATTTTGCCGCACCCAGCAAAACACTCGAAATCAAAATTTCATCCAATCTGCGCCAAAATTTTAAAAAATCTATCTTTAATCTTTGAAATTTATTATTATTTAATCAAGAGAAATTATAATATAGCATTTGCAAATCATTCGCAAAATTCTAATTTTGAATAGGGGAGAGTGATGTTTAAGAAATTTTATCTTTCAAATGCCGCGATCGCGCTAAGTTTGTGCGCCGCCTTACAACTAAACGGAGCCGAAAACAACGCTACGTCCGCAAATATCGGCGCGCCCGGCGCGAGAGCCGTAAATTCCGCAGCTTCTAAAAACGCTTCCGGCGCGAACGCCACGAAGCTGGGCACCATCGTAGTTACCGCGACGGGCTTTGAGGATATGCTTAAAAACGAGGTTCGCAACGTCTCGGTCATCACCGCGGAGGATATGGAAAACCGCGGCTACCGCAATCTGCGCGAAATTTTAGAAAAGGCGCCGGGGGTTAGCTTTCACGGCGATACGGTCGATCTGCGCGGACAGGGTCAGAAGGCAAATACCTCCGTCAAAGTCCTTCTTAACGGAGTCGCGCTCAATATGATCGACACGACGCCGACGAGCATCCCGATCGATCTCATTCCGATCGAAGATATCGAGCGCGTGGAGATCATCCCGGGCGGCGGTAGCGTGCTATACGGCAGCGGCACCAGTGGCGGCGTGATAAATATCATCACGAAAAAGGGAGCCAGATACCCGTACGCCAATATCTCGACCAAGATCGCGTCGTATAATTACAATGATCTAAATTTAGGACTCGGCGGAGGCGTGAGCGAGAATTTGTTTCTAAAAACCGCCGTAAAGGGCTTTAAGCAGCGCGGATACCGCAAGGGTGAGAAAGAGAGCGGCTATTATGGCTCGCTCGGGATGCATTATAAAATTTCGGACGATCAAAGCATCTCTTTTGATCCGAGCTATTATCAGGCGCGAACCTATTCGGTGCCGAGCTTAGGGCTTGCCGAGCTGAGAGCGGATCGCCGCCAGCAAGGAGGTGAACGGACTTTTACCAAAAGTACGCGGGCAAATTTCGATTTCGGCTACACGGTAAAATTCGGCGATAAAATCGAAGCAAATTTGCACCCTTATTATCAAGATATCAGGATCATTCAGAGCGGATTTGTGATGAAAGACCGCAAAGAGGGGGCAAATTTAAAAGGCAAGCTCGACTACGACAGCGGCGAGTTCATAGCGGGATATGATTATCTCAAAAACAAGGGCTTTCGCAGGATAAATTTTGATGTCGCGATGAATCCTATGATGAGCCGTTCACAGCTTACGATCTTTGATATGCAAAAGCTTACCCACTCGGTCTATGCTTTAGAAAAGCACAATTTCACCGATCTGTTTTCGCTTAGTGCGGGCGGTCGGTTTGAGCGCGCCGAATACAAAGTAGATCGCAGAGTTTTAACGACCATAAAAAGTATGGGAAACATAATCTCGCAGACGCAAAATAGTACCCGAGTAAGCGATCATAAAAACAACTACGCTTTTGAGATCACGCCGAATTTTAATTATTCCAAGGATGGCAATCTATATTTTAAATTTGAGCGCGGCTATATCTCGCCGGGTCCTAATCAGCTCATCGACAAGCTCGGTCGCAACGGCCCTTACGTGCTTAATAACCTCAAATCCGAAACCTTTAAAACCTACGAGATCGGCCTTAAAGATCTGATCTACGGGCAATACGTAAGCGCTACGATCTTTTGGACCGATACGAAAAACGAGATCGTAAACGAACTGCTCGGCAGCGACATTGCCGATGGTTGGCATTTTATCAATATCGACGAGACGCGCCGCAAGGGCGTGGAGCTGTATGCGGAGCAAAGTCTGCTTTCAAATTTAAAGCTCAGCGAGACCTTTTCATATGTCGACGCCAAGATCCAATCCGGCGCGAATAAAGGTAAGCAGGTTCCGCTGGTGGAGCGCTCAAAGTTCGTTTTGGGGCTCGATTACGAGCCGATTAGAAATTTAACGCTGATGAGCGATTTTAAATATTTCTCATCATCGCACGACGGCAACCACGATAGAATCGACTCGCGCACGATCGTAGATCTGGGCGCTGCGTACCGCTTCGCAAGCGGATTTTTGATAAGCGCGGGAGTCAAAAACGTCTTTGACGAGGAGTATAATTACAACCAAAATTTACGCTCGGACATCTATACTCCCGCTCCCGGGCGCAATTACTACGCGGAGTTTAAATACACCTATTAGCGTGCGTTTAAATTTAAGCGAGGTTTGAGCTGCGAAATTTAAAATTTACGGGCGGAATTTAAAATTTTGCTGCAGCGTGCTTTGCCGCCGCGAGATTAAATTTAATAAAAGGAGCGAAGATGAAACCGGACTATAAAAACTGGGTGCCTAAGGGCATGATCGCGGGCTTTGCCGCAGGTGCGGCCGTAGCATTAGTTTTGTTTTTGATTTTCGGCGTTTGCGGCGCCTTCGTGGGCGGCGCGCTAAGGTGGTTTCTTGCGGGGCTTTTCGGTGCAGCGGCGCTGTTTTTGGTCGGCTTTACGATCTATTGCGTCGCGCTATACCGCGCGTTTGATTACGGCGGCAAGCGTCAGCTCTCTCGCGCGATCGTAGAGGGCACGGCGAAATACGTGGATCTGCCAGAGGGCGGGCGCGGGTTGGACGTGGGCTGCGGCAGCGGCGCGCTAACGATTGCCGTCGCTAAGCGCAACCCGCACGCATCGGTGCTGGGCGTCGATCGCTGGGGCTTTGAGTATGCGTCTTTTAACAAGCAGCTGTGCGAATCCAACGCGCGCGCTGAAGGGGTGCAAAACACTAGCTTCGAGCAGGCCGACGCCACACAGTTGCCCTTTGAGGACGGCAGCTTCGATGCGGTTACAAGCAACTACGTCTATCACAACATCATGCGCAAGGACCGCCAGGCGCTGCTTTTAGAGACGCTCCGCGTGCTTAAAAAGGGCGGCAGCTTCGCGATCCACGATCTTTTCTCGCGCGGAAACTACGGCGACATGGATGCTTTCATCGCGCGACTTAAGGAGCAGGGCTACGAGCGAGTCGAGCTTATAGATACGACGCAGGGGCTTTTTATGGGCCCACGCGAAGCCAAATGGCTGATGCTAGGCAGCTCAAAGCTTCTGGCGGGTAGAAAATAAAAAGCCTTTATTCGATTTAAAATCAGTAGCTAACGCGAATAAAATTTTAAAATTATTAAAAATTTTGGAATTCTAAGATTACGAAATTTTAAATTTTTGCAAAATTCTAAGAAAACACAATGTAGCAAATTTTAGAATTCTGCCAATTTCAAATTTTAAAATTCCGCCTGACGACTACTGCATTAGTATCGCGACAAATACCTTGAGCTGCGCTTTAGCTATATTTGCCGTATTGAAGCGGCGCATTTTCGTTCCCCCGCGCACCCAATCGGATTTAAATCCCACCGCTTAGAAAATCCGCGAAATTTTTTATA
>NZ_CALIBB010000320.1 GCF_938045595.1 uncultured Campylobacter sp. | reverse complement strand
TTAGCGACGTCGAAAATTTAGCTAAAATTTTTAGCGATCTGATAGAAAATTTTGGCTAATTTAAGAATTTGGCAAAGCTGCGTAGATTTGATAAAAATTCTTCGTTCTACCAAGTTTCGCCGAATTTACTGGGGTTTTCGCTCGTAGTTGCTTGGCGAATTTTATCTTTGCCGTGTGTATTGCGTAAGAATTTCGCTCTGCGCCGCTTTTGCTAAGAATTTTATCTGCAGCACGCTCGCCGCTTTTACAATTACTTTGCTATGCAACGTCGATTTCGCAAAAAGCCTTAGCAAAACGCCACCGCCTCAAAGGCGAGCTTCGCCGACGAACGCTACCGCTACTAGGAATTTTTTAAAAGAATACTGCTTTTGCGCGAATTTCAGCAAATAGCGCGGTCTTTGCGCAAAATTCATCTCGCTCTCTTTGCGTAGAATTTCATCTTCGTCAGGTGACTCTAGCGGCATACTGCTGTACTTTGCCGTCTTCGTGAAAAATTTTATCTTTGACGCGCCCGCTGCTTACGCAAGAAGCTTGGCTAGGACAATGCCGTTTCTGCTGGGATACCGCCCGCTTCGTGGATTTATAGAATTTTATTTAGTCACGTTGCCGCTGAGATAAATTCTGCCCCGCTTACCGCTTCTGCGCGGATTTTAACCATGCCTGACAAGCGCAATTAAAATTTTACTTTGCTTTGATACAGCGGCGTTGAATTTTACCCTTACAGCGCGGCAGCATAGAATTTTTAGGCTATGCAAAATTCCGCCGCAAAACCTTGCTTCCTTGCCTATTTTCACGAAAGGGATTCAAAATTTTGCTGCTTTACGCGCTGCCGCACTAAATGCACGCAAGATGAAAATTTATCAAAGGACTTCAGCGTAGAATTTCGTGAGGCTAAATTTTACCGCTGCGAAAAATTTCAACCACTCATAGCAGGCGTCTGCGGCGCGATAAATTCCAAATTAGAGCTTCAAGTAGGCTTCGCTTCTTGCCAAATTTTAACTACCTTGGTCGCCGCAAAACTAGAAACTTACAAAATCGCTTTATGAAATTTCGCAGCATCTCACGGTAAAATTTTAAAATCAGCGCCGTGCCTGCAAGGCATAATTTAACGGAATTTTACTTGCCAAATTTGGCTAAGCTTTCTCTTTCGAAGTTTAGCAGCCATGCTTTGGTCGCTACGCCGCCCGCGCCGCTGTATCCGCCGAGCCCGCCCGAAGCTACGACGCGGTGGCACGGCACGATGATTGGGATCTTGTTTTTGCCATTTGCGCTGCCTACTGCTCGGCTTGCGCGCGGTCTGCCGATAGCCGCGGCTAGCGCGCCGTATGTTACGACCTCGCCGTAAGGGATCTCTAAAAGCGCGCTCCACACGGACTTTTGAAACTGCGTGCCATTTTGGCTCAGTTTAACGCTAAAGCTTTCAAGCTCGCCCCTGAAATATGCGCCAAGCTCGTCGGTGCAAAGAGCCAAATTCTTTCTTAAATCGCTAAGCCTTAAATCGCGTCCTTTATCATCCGCTGCACGCACAAAGCCGAATTTAAGCCCTGCGTCGTGTTTTTTAAAGATCTCATCATTGGGGCTGCAGGCAGAGCTTTTGACCCAGTCGATACTGCAGATCCCGATCTCGTCATCCTGAATTTCAAGCATTCCAATAGGCGAATTAAAAAAGGCTTTTTGCATCTCAATCCTTTCAAATTTTTACTGGTTTGATCAAAAAATTTTAAAAAGCGCTTGCTGCCAGTGCAAGCTAAAGCTCGAAAACGATGGAATTTCATGCGGTAACGCGAATTTTTTAAAATTTACACGCGAGGCGCCGCAAAGCCTCTACTCAAACTGCATGATATTTACTAAAACCCCGTCGAAAACGTCTTGCTTAAAAAGCTTGATCTCGCGCACGATATCTGCATTGTCGTCGTCGATGACGCCGTTTTTGACGAGGCTGTCCTCGATGAGCTTAAAGATAAAGGCGTGGTTGCTGACGTCGGAGATACCGCTTTTAAAGCCCATTTCAAGGCGCACCGGCACGCCTATGTGCACGCCGCGCAGGTCCTTGGCGATGTAAAGATCAGCGATCGTGCGCACCATCTTTTTCGCCATTTGGTAGCTCGCCGTGGACGACAAAATATCATTAAGACCGAAATTCTCCATCAAAAGCGGAATGCGAACACGCGCCAAAACCCCTTCGCCAGGCTCGCTCGCGCTCTTTTTCAAAAACGAAATTTTAATCCTATGCGCGATGCCTATGAAACGCGGCTTAAGCTCGATGAGCCTAGCTCTAGGCGCTTGCGGTAGCGAGATAGGACGCGAAGCGCTTGCAATAGGCAGAGCCTGCGGACGCTCTCGAAGGCTCGCGCGCTCTTTCGTAGGCGCTTTGCGCGCAGGCTTGCCATAGAAATTTACGGGCTTAGTCGCAAAAGTTGATTCACTTCCAAAAGCTGCGGACGCGGGCTCATCACCAAGCGCCCCCTCCGCCATAGAAGAAGCAAACGTAGAATTCTCGCCCGTTAACGCAGGCTGCGCTGATCGCTCAAATTCGAGCGCAAATTTATTTCCCGCTTGCGGCGGCAAATTTAAAGGATGTCGCTCTTGTGCGGAGCTTTTCTGCTCTAAATTTTGCCCGGCGGAATTTTCGGACGCGTAATTTTGCCCTTTTGCCAAGCACATTGAATCCTCACCGACGAAATTCTCATCTTGAAACGCGGATTCCAAGACATTTTCCGAGGCAAAATTTACGGCACGGCAGCTAGCGAAATTAGCGCTTTGCTTCTTGGCAAACTCGGAGCCTTGAGGCCCACAATCATTTGCGCACTTTATATCAAGCGCAGAATTTACGAAAGTGGAATTTTTTGATGCAGAGCTTTGTGCCGTAGAATTTTTACTTCGTAAGTCCGTGCCCTGCTCTGCTACAAACGAATTTTTAGCTGCAAAATTCTCCGTTTGAGCCATAAAATTAGAATTTTGCGCCCCAAATACGGAATCTTTCACGAGCGCAGAGCTTTGCGCGGAAATAAAATTTCGCGATGCAGGAATGAAGCTTTGCCCTTTGGCAGAATTCGCAGACACAGAGCTTTGCGGCATAAAATTTTTACTTCTCGCATTTGCGCTCTCTTCGAAACTAGCGGCGAGCCCCACACTCATGTCATCCTGCGCAGCATCATTTTGCAAAATTAAATTCTCGCGCGCCGTATCCCACGTGGTATCTACGCAAAATTCCGCCCGAGCTGCACCATAAAATTCTGCTTGCGAAACATCTTGAAATTCCGCCTGCGAAGTAAAGCCTTGCGCACTCTGAGCGCTGCGCGCAGAAAAATCGCCACACCTTGCATTTGTGGCATACGAAGTCTTTGCCAAGCTGTCGCCAGCCTCGGGCGAAACTGCGCCCGAATCTCCTTCGCAAAAGCTACCAAAATCGCAGGCGCCGTCAAACTCCGCATAACCATAACCATCCGCTGCGCGGAGACGATCTGCGCGGGCTTTCTTTTTGGGCGTAGAAGAGAGCGTGAGCCTGCCTGCAAGCTCGCGTCCGCCGGAGTTTAAAATCCCAAAAATTCTAGCTCTAAATCGCTCGAACTGCTCGCCGCTAAGCGCGATCTTATCGCTTAGGCTCTGCACGCCGAAGTCCGCGGCGGTAAAATTTACGATCGCTCCGTCCCTACTCGCGACGCGCACACGACCTTTTACCGAGCCTTTTAGCTTAAAATCGCTGTCTGCGAGAATTTTTTTCATCAACTCCTTCGGATTGTAGGGCATTTTAGCGCTCGCCAAAAACCACTTCATTAAATTTAGCGACGAAGCTTAGCGGATTGACGCTCACGCCATTAATCGCGATGCCGAAGTGCAGATGCGGACCGCTAACTCTACCGCTCTCGCCCGAAAGTGCGATTTCATCGCCTTTGCGAACGTGATCGCCAAGCGTCACTTTGATCTCGCTTAGATGATAGTACTGCGAATAGATGCCGCCGCCGTGATCGATCACGACCGAGCCGCCCGCGTAGTAGCGGTCTTTGGCGATGACTACAATGCCGTCGTTGGCAGCGCGCACCGCAGTGCCTACCGCGGCACGATAATCGGTGCCGCTGTGATAGCTTTTAAGCTCGCCATTAAAGGTGCGGGCATTGCCGAATGCAGAGGTTATTTTGGAGTTTAAAGGCAGCTCAAACGGCGTGGAAAAAAGATAGCGCGGCGTGGTGATCGCATAGATCGCGTTGGCTTCGTCGAGCTCTTTTTTGATACGCGCGGCGGCTTCTTTAGGTGGTTTAACTTTACCAGGAGCGACACTTAGAGCCTCTTTTTTATACTCACCCTTTTTCAAAGCAACGATCTGCTCGTGGCTGCCGCTTTGATCTACTATCCGCAGCGCGAAATCTCTCTTAGCACGGTAATTCGCTGCTAAAACGGCGATTTTATCGCTAGAATTTGGAGCCGTGATGAGAGGAATTTGCTTCGAGCCAAAGCTCAACTCGGTTGTGCTTTTATCTAATTTTAAGATAATAACGTCACCGTTTACTATGTCTAAAGCGAAAATTTTGATCGCCAAAAGTGCAAAAATAGCTAGAAATTTCATAAATTTTCCAAAATTCGTTATTTTTCATCAATTTTTTGTTAAAAATTAGCTAAAACAAATGAAATTGCTGTTATAATAACGAAAATTCAATTTTAAAAGGATTAAATGATGAAAAAGTTTTTGCTTCTAGCATCTGTTGCACTTTGCGGTCTTTTGCACGCGGACGTCGTGGCAAATCAAGAGGTTATAGCGGCTACTAACGTCGTTAGATCTTTCGTAGCGGCTAATAACTTCGGCACCGATGAGCGCTATCTAACCAGCGCCAAAGCCGTCGCAATCCTAACCGACGTAAAACGTTTAGCTGCGGGCGCATCGCTACAATACGGCGATGGAATTTTTAGCGTCAAAGGCGAGAACGGCGAGTGGAGTTCGCCGATTTTTATCAAATATAAAGGCTACGGCGTAGGCTTGCAAGCAGGCTATGAGACGAGCGACATCGTGATGATCTTCCATACTACGAAGTCATATCAAGACATTTTTACTGGCACAGACACCCTTGAGATCAATGTAGGTGCCGCAGCAGGCGGCGTAGGTAGAAGAACCGGTCGCGCAACCGATCTGCCTGATATTTCTGCATGGATGGTAAGCCCGGGCGAGCAAACAGGCGTCTACCTAGGCGTCTCGATCGACAACGGCAGAATCACTATCGACGATCAACTAACTAACGACTTCTATGAGAGAATTTACGACTACGAGGACATCTTAAATGACTCTCCGCGCGCGAATAAATACGCAAAAAGATGGAAAGAAGTGATGAGGAAGTATTTTACAAACGGCGAGAAATACGGCGCTAGCAGCAGTGCGGCGATACCTGTAAATCACGTGCAGAAAAAATATCCTGACGGTAAGCCGATCATCTCAAACCGCTCTCCTAGAACTCACGCTAAGGCTACGCGAAGCAAAAAGGCTAAAAAAGCAAAATAAATTATCGAGCCAAGCCCCGTTTATGGGGCTTCTTGTTCTGGCTTTGCGTTGATTTGTGCAAGAGCGCGCAAGCGTGAAATTGAAGCGCATAGGTTATTTTAGAAAGATTTATTGATTCTTTACTAAAGTATTTTATTTAATTTTATAAGTTATTGGATATATAAAGACCGAATAAAATTTTATGGAATTTAACGAAATTTTTATAAAATTTAATCAGTTTTTTATATTTTTATCACTACAATTACAATTCTTGTCTCGTTAGCTCAGTTGGTAGAGCATCTGACTCTTAATCAGGCGGCCGTAGGTTCGAATCCTACACGGGACACCATCTATCAAATTTCCCCCCTATTTTTAGTTTTTTGATTTTTTTAAAAGCCCTGTTTTACGGCTTTTTCAAATTTTTTCAAAAAAATTTCAAATGCTAAAAACGCTAGATTATACAGGCGGTTTAAGAGAAACTACTATATATTAAAAAATGTATAGTAGCTCTTAAACTTGTTAAACTCTTTGGAAACTTTTATAATTTGCCCTATGAAACTATATTAAATTTTAAAGGATAAGTAGTTATGAAGGTTTTTTCTAAAATTAAAGACGATCCAGCTTTTAAAACAGACCCCGATAAAGTCATTAGAAATTTCTCCCTGCCTTATCGCAAAAATACTATGGTAGAAATGATAGATGAGCATATAGCAGTTAGATTTTACCGCTCATTTAATAAAAAGGGAGAGCAAACAATCCATAGGCACTATCACTATTGCATAGGCGGCAAGCTGATTAAGTCTTTAGGTAATGCAGATGAGATAAGCCTAAGCAAAGCCAAAGAAACTCTTAAAGATTTAATGATAGATGATTCTGCTAAGCTAACTCCTGCTAAAAATACTCTGGCAAGCGTTTATAGACAGTTTCGCAGACATAACGGCAATGTTGCATTAGCAACTTCTAAAAGACGAGATATGAGCTTTAAAGCTTTAAGGGATATTTGTGACAAAGATATAAACAAGATAAGCAAAAAGGATATTATGCCGATACTGGATTATT
>NZ_CALIBB010000319.1 GCF_938045595.1 uncultured Campylobacter sp. | reverse complement strand
TAAGCCGTATGCGATACCAAGAATAATCGCGATACCGAGTAGCAGTTTTATATTATTTTTCAAAGCTTCAATATTTACGAACATTATTGTTAAGAATACTACGACCCATATAATACCGAATACGGTGATTACAGTATTGATAACGCTTGCCGCACTACTGCCGGCTTCCTTGATTTGTTCATTGGCTTTTGATTCTAATGTCTTTAGAACGTTTTGACCACCGGCTCCGAATAAATGAAATGGCAAAAACATTAAAAAGCAAAAAATACCTTTTACCTTTTTTGAGACTTCTCTCATTATTTACTCCTTTTTGATTAGAATATTTTTGATTTCTAGCACTATACTATTTTTCGAAAAGCGAGATTTTGTAAAAGTGATTTTGCGAATAGCGATTTAAAGGATATACAAGCAATTTTTTTAAAGATTTTATAAGTATTTATTTACTTTTTTACTTTTTCATATTGATTATTTTATAGGCTTTTTGCGATTATTTTTTTAAAAAAGCCTTTTTACAAAATTACGCTTTTTAAAAATTTTACAAATTCTTTTAAAAATTTTCTCTTCCGTTTCGTTTTGCTTATCTCTGAATACTTTTGCTAGATATTTTTAATTTTTTCTTATATTTTGTCCATAAGCTTATCCGAATAAAATTTTCTTGTTTTATTTTTACGCATAGCGAATATAGTTCTAACTTTTCAAATATTTTTGTGCTCTTTTTACGCTTTCCCTTTTAAAACCTACTTGCTTTTTCTCAAAAATAAAATGCTCTGCGTTTTATTTTATTTTCGGTAATTGCAAAATTACCGAAAATCACAGCTTTTTTAAGTTTAGTTTCCCCATTTTTAGGCGTTTTATCGCCGTAAAATGGGCTAAACTTAAAAAAGTGATATACAAAGGGGGTTATCCTGCCTTACTTCTGGCATTATCTTTTTTTAAAGCTACTTACACTAACATCTTTTGCAAATATATTTAAAAGCTATGAAAATTTTTTTAAAATTTAAAAGGGAGAGAATTTGGCAAGACGTGATTGGGATGCGTTTTTTGAAGAGCTAAAAAGTATCAGGGCGGGCTATACCCGCACGGCAAAATCAGAGCATAAATATGTTTCCTTTGGAAGTGGCGCGGGATTTTCTCGCTCGCATATTCCTTTTCCTAAAAACAACTTTGCCAAGCAATCAGTCGTAAAGATGATTTCAAATTTGCCTAAAACTTCCATCAAGCGCTGCATCGACTACGCTCTTAAAAACTCTCTTGACGGCGCGGCTATCAATGAAAAAGGGGAGAGAGTAGGCAGCGATGAAATTTTAAAAGAATGGGGCAAGGACTTCGGCGATAATCCGAACTCGAAGGACGCATGGCATTTGATTTTTTCCATTAACGAGCCTTGCGACGATCAGAGAAAATTGCGGGCTTTAAAAGAAAGCGTGCATAACGTATTAGGTCTAAATTTTAGCGGACACAAGTATGCTTTCGTGCTACACACTCATCAAAATAATCCGCATGTGCACGTGGTCTTGAATAAACGAAATAGCTTTACTAAGAAAAAAATCCACTTTGATAGTAGAAGCGAAATCAGGGAGTTTTTTGACGATGTGCGGACGAATTTTGCTTACTCTCTTGGGGCTCGCGGGCTAAAATACGAGAATAAAAACTTCTTACAAAAGGATTTGAAGCTCGAATTTAACAAGATAAAATCTGCCGTAAAGCTAGAGATGGACGATTATACGGCAAAGGATAAGATTAATGACTACTACTGCAAAATGCAGGATAAAAATAAGCAAAGCTATGACGCTACGGCAGGGCGAATTGAAGCTATGAATAACGAGCTTGCCGCGCTTAAAAAGGATAATGAGGAGCTCTTACGGCTCTTTTTGCTTTATACCAAAAAGCGAAATAAACGGGCATATAAGCTCGCTCATGAGTTAAAAGAAAGTAACCGCTCAATCAAAGAAAAGAGCAAGGCCGTGCTATCTGAAATCGACAAAATAAATAAAATTTCCAGTCAAGCTACGCAGCTTAACGAGATGCGGCTAGCTCACTATAAAGACCGCTCCGCAGGTTTAAATTTACTTGAAAATTTTAGCTACAACTACAATAAAATTTATCCGAAAAATAGAGGCGCTAGCAAGGCCGATATCGAAAATTATAAAAAAGTGCGACGCGCTATCGCTATTCATCGCGGCCGCGAGGACGATGCGGCTAGAAAATATTTCGAAGATAGTCTGCTAGTTACTCGTATGCTCGGGCGCAACGAAAGCCTTTTTAAACTAAGCGCGAAGCTTGAAATTTTGGATAAAAATCTTTACGTTTTGCAACACTCGGGCATAATCGGCGAAGAGGCTACCTCCTTTGAAAAAAGGCTAAAAAGCAATAAAGAATTTATCGCGGATATTTGCAAAAAACGCTTCGATTACGTCGGCAAAAAGCTTTTAAATAGCGATAAAATCGATAAGGACGGCTTTTTGTTCAAAGAATATTTTAAAGGCGTATCGGTGCTGGGCATTAAGCCTGACGATCGTCTAGTAAAAATCAAAAACGAAAAGGGGCTTTATAAGGACGTCTTGGCTAAAAACGGCGTTGAAATTTCAAAATCTTATACGCCTAGTCGCTTGGCGGACAAAGATAAATTTAAAAACGAACGTGGTGGTAGAGAGTAGATTACATTTAAGAAATAATAAAATATTTAAAAGATAAATAACGTTTTATTAAAATATAGCAAAATCAAAAATATCAAATTTTTTAAAATTATGTAAAAAGAAGCATAAAAAAAGTCTAAAATTTAGAAAAAAGGAGAGAAATATTTTCCTCCTTTTTTAAAAATTCGAACGTAAATCATTTTACGTTCTCGTTTGAGTTGCTTTTGATGATGCCCTTTAGCTTGTCTGCATATGATTTATCAAGCTCGAGTCCGTTTTTTCGTAATTTGTCGTAGTCTTTTTGGATATCTGCTCTAAGATCGCTTTTGGCTTGCGGGATTAAAATATCCTGCTTCTTAACGAAACGATCAATCTTTTTTTGTAAATCTCCATATAACTCCTGCTTCGTTTCTTTTATGACTTTTTGTAGATTTTCTTTGAGATTGGGAAGATCCGCGCGGATCACGTCTTCTATGATCTCGTTTTGTATATTGTCGTAATCGTGGGAAGACCAATTTCTAATATCTCTTATCCCTTTTAGGTCTTCCTTTTTAAATTTATCTAAGACGTGGTATTCCTGTGCCTCTTCAAGTTTCTTGAATTGCTGGTATACGACGTCGATATGTTTCATTATCGCCGGCTTTGTAAGTAGCTCGTCTTCTAGTGCCGCCGTAATGCCTTTTGGCTTACAAACTTCAAATACCTGATCTATTTTTTCTACCGCTAGCTCTAGGCGATATAAAATTTTTTTATCAGACATAAATTGCTCCTTTTACTATTTTGTTGTCTTGCATTTTTTGCTCGGAGTAAAAATCGCAAATATCAACAGGTTTATGAAATTTACTTGCGATTCGCTCTTTTAAATCATTCAAATATGCAAGCGCTTTAAAGGCATGCAACCTATCCAAAAAGTCTCTTTTATTGGCCAATACGACTATATCGATATCCGAGTCCTCACCTGCATAGCCTTTGGCATAGCTTCCGAAAAGCCCTATCTTTTGGATGCCGTCTTTTTCAAGGTGCGGCTTGATCTCGGATAGATACGCAAGTATCGCTTCTTTGGTTAAAGCAGGTAATGTCGTCTTCATTGAGATATGCTCCTTTATTTTATCTTTTTCCATTTTCAAGAACTGTTATATGTTCTGGATCGCATTCAAATTTGCCCCATTTTGTACATTCAATCTCGTATGTTGAGCCCACCTTTTTATTATTTTTATCTACGACTACTACTACGAGTTTCTCATCGTTTATGAGATCATTTTGGGCTTTCCATCTTGTAAATTTAGCAAAGCCCTGTTCTGATGTGTAATTTTTCCAATTTTCGCCGTTGAATAAGGTCTGTGCATGATAAAATTCAAAATCTGCATTTTTAACTCTCTCTTTTAACTTATTAACCATTGCATCGTAATTTGCTTGTTTTATCGCCGGATTCGCATTCTCTAGCTTCACAAGCCCGTCATCCTCGCCACATCCTGCCAACATAAGCCCGGCTATAACGAACGCCGTCAATAGTTTGATTCTCTTCATTGTTCCATCCTTATTTTATAAATTATAGCATATTTTGCTATTTACTTTTGCGCCTCTCGAGCTCTTCGTAAATCGGCATCAGGACCTCTTCTTTGTAGCCTCTGAAATCAAAGCCTAGCGAGTCCAAGTAGTCCACCATCATCTCTACGCTGCTCTTAAAAAATCCAAGCTCCCTGTCGCTAATATTGCCGAGTTCCGCCGGCTCGAGAGGGAGCGGAGCTTTGCTTAGCTCCGCCATTATGTCGTGTGCTCTTTCAAATTTGTTATAGTTTTTATTCATTGGCTTATGCCGCCTTTTTTCGTCTTTTCTTCGTCGTGGTCGCGCGCGAAACTTGGTATAGCTCCTGAAAATGCTTGGGGTGTAATATGATTCTAGTCTCGCCCTCATGCCTATCAAGCTTTAATACAAAGCAATCCATTTTCTTAAATACGTCCAGCACCCCGTAAGTTTCGCGCTCATTTAGTAGCGCGCTTATCGTCTCTTTTTCCATTAAAGTCCTATAAGGCTTAAATCCTTTCGTGCTTCTTAGTACGTTTGGCATTTTAAGCTCGCCGAAATTTATAAATAACTCTTTCATTTTAGTTCTCCTTCTTCTTAATTTATAAATCGATTATACCACTCTTTAACTTAATAAATAATAAAATACAAAATAATA
>NZ_CALIBB010000318.1 GCF_938045595.1 uncultured Campylobacter sp. | reverse complement strand
TCCGCCGATTAAAATATCATTCTTCTTATCTCCGTAAAGCCAATCATTTCCGCCATTACCTACAAGCGTATTGTTTGAATCACTAAAACCCTTTATGCCCTCTCCTTCATCAGTACCCATAAGGGGCAATTGTTTTATATCTTCAAAGCTTAATTTTTCGCCATTAGCAAATTCAAAATTCTCTATTATGTTGTTATCTCTATTTTTGTTGCTATCGATAACGTTTTGCATAGTAATGGAATCATTTGAGGAATTTTTAAAGAATATGACTATATCAGAATATTCCTTTCGTCCAGTACGATCATTCATTCGCGCAACTCTTTTGACGATAAGATCCTCTCTGTTTATTCCTTCGCCGAATTTAATAGTATCGGTTCCTTGATTGTCAGTTATAGTATCGTTACCGTCGCCTTTATTGAAGATATAGGTATCATCTCCATATCCGCCGTTTAGGATATCGCCGTCTTTACCGCCAATTAAAGTATCATTACCTTCGCCGCCATCAAGAAGATCGTAGCCTGATCCGCCGTTTAGGGTATCGTCACCCCTGTCGCCGTAAAGTTTGTCGTTTCCTTTGTTGCCATTTATGACGTCGTTACCATCTTGTCCGTAAATTTCATCGTCTCCACCCAAAGCATCAAATTCATCATCCTTATCGCTGAGATAAAATTTGTCGCTTCCTTCGGTTGCTTTTATATGGGAGCGATTAAGGATATCTTGATAGCTTAAAACAGAACCATCTTTAAAGACTATATTTTCTATAGCATGTCTGAAGAGCTTATTTTTGATAGTTATAGTATCGTTTGAAATTTTTGAGCTTATAACTATGTCATCCAAAACTTTTTTTATGTCTATATCATTCAAAGCAAAATCGTTAAATTTTATAGTATTATTGCCGGTATAATCCTCTACGGTGTCATTTCCATCTCCTTTGTTGAAGATGTAGGTATCGTTGCCTGCTCCACCGATAAGCATATCATTTCCAGTTCCTCCTATTAAAATATCATTGTCTTCACCGCCATAAAGCTCGTCATTACCGCTTCCTCCGATGAGAGTATCGTTGCCTTGACCGCCTATAAGTATATCATTGCCTTCTCCCCCATCTATAATATTGCTCTTCCAGTTCCCGTAAATTTTATCATCTCCGCCAAGGGCATTAAATTCATTGTCTTGGTCGTCAAGAAAAAATTTATCGTCCTCTTCAGTTGCTTTTATGGAAGAGCTATTTAGAATAGTTTGATAGTCCCAAGACGTGCCATCTTTAAATTTTATAGTATTTATAGTACTTTCACCATTATTATTGTAAAAACGTTGCAAGGTAACGGTATCATTTGAAATTTTAGAATTGATGACCACATCATTAAATATTCTTTTGATATTTATATCATCCGCGCTAAAATCATTAAATTTTATAGTATTAGATCCTTCAATATCGTAAATAACGTCATTGCCATCTCCCTTATTGAATATATAGGTGTCGTCCCCACGTCTTCCTTCGAGTTTATCGTCTCCTTTACCTCCGATTAGCGTATCATTGCCGTTATCTCCATAAATAGTATCATTCCCTTCGTTACCGTAAATAACATCATCGCCGTCCCCGCCCCATATTATATCGTTTCCAAGACCCGCATCAAAGGTATCATCTCCATCCGAAAGATAAAGTATGTCGGCTCTATCTGTAGGACTTGGTAATGCAGACTTTAACATGTCGTCTAGATTATAAACGCTACCGTCTGCAAACGATATGGTTCTTACGGTATTATTATGAGTTATTCCGGAATTTATAGAGTAGAAATTCTCAAGGGTAATACTGTCCCATAACATTCCTGAATCTTCTTTTACTGAAATTACAAGCTTATTGGGATCTCTTTTGAATTTTAGATCTTCTTTTCTTATATTGATCCCAAATTTTAAAGTATCAATTCCGCTTGTATCATAAATAACATCGCTACCGTCACCCTCATTAAATATATAGGTGTCATTGCCTTCTCCTCCATTAAGCCAATCATTACCCTTACCACCATTAATTGATTTGGTGTAATTATTGCCTTTAATATTATCGTTGCCGTTGCCCCCTTCTATAATATGAGGAGTATTTATACCTGCACGAATGAGATCGTTTCCTTCGGTTCCTATAATTTTTATGCTATCAAAAATGTCGCTAAGTTTTAAAATCTCTCCACTTGCGAATTTTATATTTTCAACATTAGCTTGATTGATCACAATGCTATCGTTAGGGCTATTTTTAAATGAAATTTTTAAAGCTGAGCCAGAATTGATCACATTAAATTCTAGATCACTTCTAGAAATTCCTTCTCCGAATTGCAAGGTATTGATTCCGCCGCAATCCGTTATAATGTCGTTGCCGTCACCTTTATTAAATATATAGGTATCATCGCCGTAACCGCCATTGAGAGTATCGTTACCCGTTTCTCCAATTAGAATATTATTTCCATTTTCGCCATAAAGGGTATCATTTCCGTCCCCTCCATTTAGAGTATCGTTACCGTCATTGCCATAGAGGATATCATTTCCTTCGTTGCCATTAATCACATCATCTCCATTGCCGCCCCAAATTTCATCGTTACCTAAACCTGCATCGAAGGTATCGTTGCCATCGGTGAGATATAGCTTGTCGCCTTTATCAGTAGAAACCAAAGGGGTCAGCTCAAGGATTTTATTGAAATCATAAACGCTTCCATCGGCAAAAGTTATAGTTCTTACAGTATTGTTTCCTATTTCAGGATTAACGGAAAAGAAATTTTGGATAGCTATGCTATCACTATTTACTCCATTGTTATTTTTAATGGAGATTATAAGTTTATCCAGCTCTCTTTTGAAACTAACATCACTAGGGGCTATACCTTCTTTGAATTTTATTTTATCGTTACCTGCCGTATCGTAGATAGTATCTGCTCCGTCGCCTTTATTAAATATATAGATATCATCACCATATCCACCATAGAGCGTATCGTTGCCCTTACCTCCATTTATAAAATTACCTTCAGAATTTCCATTGATAACATCATCGCTATTTGTTCCATTAATATATGTATCAAAGCATAGGGCCAATAATTCAACATCATTACCGCTAAAGCTTATTAGGTTCTTTTTCAAATTCTCTTGAAATATAGGTTTATATGAACTAGCATTTCGAACAACACTCATTAATTTAATAAATTCATCGTATTTTTCATCTTTATATAATTGCATAAGCTTAGAATTTAAAGCATCAAATTTATAGCTTAGCTTTTCACCTTTTTCTAAGCTCATCTTTTCCATATCTAAATTTAAATCGGAATATGTCGTTTGAAGCTCTATAGTCGCATAGACGTAGCGTTTGAAAGTATCAAATCTTTCTTTAATGATATTAGCGGATATTCTAATATTTGCATCATTGGAGCTTCCATGCCAAGTAAAAGGCTTGCCCGTAAGCTTTTCATAAACATTTACGATCCTGCTATCGATAGAGGTAGTTCTAGAGTTTGGATGCATATCGCTAACTCCTGCCCATTCATAGATCAGCTCATCAATATGCTTCTTTCTATCCTCTGGCTTTAGCATCAGATATAGATTTATTATTGTAGCCAGCCTTTCATTCTTGCCTGCCGCTACTCTTAAAGAGCTTAAATTTCCGCTAGCTATTACTTGAGGTAGGGCCTGGACTTCTGGCGAGAGTTTATTTTGATCTATTATCTCTTCGGTTTTGTTTAAATTTACTTTCATCCATACGTCGTTAGCATCTAAGGTGGAGCCGTCTTTAAGAGTAACTTTAGAGCTTTGTTTTACGGTGTTAGAATTCTCATTTATCGCTATCTCTTTATAGTTTAGATCGATGCTTTTGATATTATTATCCACAAGCGAGCTTAGCTCTCCTTCATCGGTAATGCCGTTAGAATTCTTATCCTTCCAAATTTTAAGCTTATTAAATATCTCATCCTTTTCATCTATTGCGTTGTCGCCATTTAGATCATAAGCCTTTAAAGCTTCATAGCCGTTGGTCGCTTTTTTATCTGTGTATCCGTAAGCGGTATTTGAAATAGTATGATTTCCGAATAGTTCATTTCCATTATCTATTTTACCGTTATTATTTTTATCTAGCGCTAGTAGTCCATCGTCTTTTTCTATCCAAGCGGTAGCTTCCGCAAAGCCATTATTGTCGTGATCGAAATACACCGTATTATCAAGCCTAGTGGAAGTTACGCCGTTTTTATTAAAATCTATTACGATAGGATCGTATGTCTCGGGTAGATCCTCGTTAGGATCGCGGTCGTCATCTATGATTTTGCCGATACCGGATTTTAATATCTTGGCTTTTAGTTTATCTGAGGTTTGGATGATTCTAGGAGTTACATCAAATTCCCTATCCTCTTGCTTGATCGTATTGCCTTCCCATGTATAGGTATAGGTATTTCCCCGCTCGTATTGAGATAAATTTAGATTGTATTTTTTGATATATTCTTCGCTTGGATCACCGAAAAGATATTTTTTATCTCCTATTCCCAGTATAAGAAATTCACCTTTTTCGATAGAGCCTTGTATCGAGATATTAAAATCTAACGACTTTTTGCCGCTATCTCCTTCGTTTGTTTGGTTATCGCTTATACTTATACCTATCTCATCTGCATCGAGGAGGGTTATGCTTAGATATGCATTTCCATTTTCATCTTTAAAATCCTTTTTATATCCATTGATTGTGACTGTACCGCCATCTTTCTTGACGATCAGTTTTTCATCTTCTAATAATTTATACTCCGTCTTCCTATCTTCGCTTAGATATACTCCTTTTTCTTTATCGTATGTTCCGCCCGTCAAGATCGAGTTATTGAAGAATACTCTACCTTGGCCATCAGTATCTTCTATGATATCTTTATCTCCTGCGTAGTAGGTGTCGAAGCCATCTCCGCCATATAGTAGGTCTTCTTTGTCGTCATTGTCCGTATATATGGTATCCTTACCGCTTCCTCCGTAGATGGTATCTTTTCCTTCTCCTCCATAGATGGTATCGTCTCCATCGTCATAGTTCTTGTCTTCTTTATCGTTGTTTACTCCGCCATATACGGTATTTTCTCCTTTGGAACCTCTTAGGTCTATGGTATCGTTACCGGAGCCTGCTTCGATGTAGGCGCTACCCCCTACTATCTTTATGTTATCGTCTCCAGCTAGGGCATAAATTTTAGTATGTGTATCCGGATTAAGCTTTGATTTAATATTTTCTATATCATCATTCTTATTTGTGCCAAATATAAATTGGTTATTAGGGCTATCTGTTATCTGCCCAGACTCATCAAATAGGGGTTTTAGTTCTATATTGCTTTGGTAATCTTTATAATATTCTCCAGATACAGCTTTAGATATCAATACTTTTTGAAGCATTTTTGATTTATCTTTTACATAGTTATCGGAATACTCGTCTTTATACTTTTCAAGTTCTTTATAGGCTGGCAGATCTATATCTGATATTATAAAGTTATTAAGATTTACCAACGCATATAATTTTTCAATAGGAATATTAGAATCTGGGAAAATTTGGTTAATCGGTGCATTGAACGGGATCAATTCTAAAGTGAAATTAGTTTTATCGCTATCGTAAATTTGGCATATGTCTATTATATCAGATTTGCCTTGAGCCTTGCCTATAGTTTTATCTATGTCTTGGATTATTTTTTCTGCGATATTGGCAATGCCTTCGCCCGTCATAGAGCTAACAATATTTTTATAATAACTACTTAGATAATTTGTTACAAACTCCTCCGATATTCCATGAGATATGGCAAAGTCATAAAAATAGAGAATTTTAGTCATAGGGGCTATAAAATGAGTTTCTCCAGAAACTTCAATAAGTTCTCCAAATCTATCATTTTCATGTAAATCCGCTATCAAATTAAAAAAATCTTTGGCTCTTATATCGGTTACTGATGTGGTCATAGGAGATTTTTGATAATTATACAAAGCTTCGCCAATAGCATCATCAAGATAGTACTTGTAATTCGTTTGTGCATCTACTATCCAGAAGTATTTTCCTTCAGCATCTTTAAGCACTTCTTTACTATATAGATATAAGTTTTTTCCGCTAGGAGAGTTAAAAGTATAGCAGTTATCAAATAAGCCAGGATAGATTTTTGAAGCTATTTGGGCTAGTGTACCACCTAGAGAGTGACCAACTATAGTGATATTATCAAAATTATTTATTTGCACGGCAGTTTTTCCATCATTGCCTTTAGTTCCTTTCTTTAGTTCATTAATAAACTTCACCATGTCTCCAATCTGAGAGTGAGGTGTGCCATTAAATGCCAATTCTATGTCAGCCAAAAGATCTTTTATCGCTTGACCGAATCCCTGGTTTATTTCCGTTCCCCTTACGGACAATATGTATTCACCAGTTTTTATATTCTTGTATAAGACCGCCTGAAAACCACTTAAGTTATCCTCTTCTGAAGATTTTATCTCTACAAAGTCCTTAGAGAAATTATCTCTTTGGGCACTTGTTGTATCAAACCGACCACTTTTACCAAGTTTTATAAACCCTTTATACCCCGCCCATGCTAGCTCTGCATATGTTTTTAGTGCCTCAAACTTTCTCAT
>NZ_CALIBB010000317.1 GCF_938045595.1 uncultured Campylobacter sp. | reverse complement strand
AAGATATTTTATAATACTATTTTATAAAAAATATTATTTATGATATAATAGCGCTAAAATTTAACCGTTTTAAGGAGGCCTCATTATGGTTAGAAAAATTTTATTTATATCGCTGCTGCTTGTTTTTTCAAATGCCGCTACGCTCACCGACGTTTTAGACAGGAAGGTCGAGGTAAAGGACAGGGTAGAAAAGGTCGTTTTGACGTTTTATTTCGAAGAGTACTTCGTAACCACGGGCGAAGAGGGCGTTTCTAAAATCGCCGGATGGTCCAAAGGGTACTGGAAGGGTCGTAGAGAAGCGACGTGGCAGGCTTTTTTGAAAAAATTTCCGAGCATAGATCAGATCCCCGATGTCGGATACATCGGCAAAAACACTCTGTCGTTCGAGCGCATCGTCTCGCTAAAGCCTGATGTGGTTTTGTTTGCAAAAAACGACTACGAAAAAGTTAAGCAAAATTTAAAAAATTTAGATAGCTCGGGCATTGCTGCGGTATTCGTAGATTTTCATGATGAAAATTTACAAAATCATATGAAAAGCATGGAAATTCTAGGCGAAATTTTCGGCAAGCAAGACAGAATAGCCGAAGTGAATAAATTTTATAAATCAAAATTCGAGCTCGTAGAACAAAGGCTCGCCAAAGCCAAAAATACGACCAAGCCCAAAGTTTACGTAGAATTTAGCGAAAAGGCGGGCGCTAGCGTCTTTGGCGTATCGTATGACGATAAGATGTGGGGGGCTTTCGTCAGCGCCGCCGGCGGAGAAAATATCGCAAAAGGGCTGATAAAAGGCGCCTCCTCGCCGCTCAATCCGGAATTTATAGTCAATAAAAATCCCGATATTATCATATTTGCGGGGAATTATTTTCCAAACGGCAGCAAGAACATCCCGCTAGGCTACGGCGTGAGCAAGCAGGAGGCCGCGGCAAATTTTAATGATTACGCCCAAAGAAGCGGCTGGCAAAACATAAACGCCGTCAAAAATCATAAAATTTACGCGATCTATCACGATCTAAGCAGGCATATTTTCGATTTTGCGGGGATCTTGTTTTTCG
>NZ_CALIBB010000316.1 GCF_938045595.1 uncultured Campylobacter sp. | reverse complement strand
ATCGGCTCCGGTGGGGAAATTGATCTCGATATCCTTGCCCTTAGGCGCGATCGTAAAGCTTTTAAGCACCTTTTGGTTGGTGCGCATTTCGTTAAATTTCTCATCGCCGCCAAGCCCTTTTAAAATAAGACTCATCGACTGCCCATCGACGCGGCGCACGATGTCGGGCTTGTATGCGGAGTCAAACGCCAAGGCAATGTCGACGCTGTCGTCGTGGTTGAAAAGATCGTATTGCATCAGATTGGCGCCGAGGCAAAAATTTGCGATTAAAATCAAAAATATCTTTTTCATACTCTTTCCGTTAATTAAAAAGTTCGGCGATCTTGCCTTGCAGCTCGCGCCCGCCGTAGTTCGCGCATAAATTTACGATCGCGGTGCCGATGATAGCGCCGTCTGCGTATTCTTTCGTAGCGCGAACGTCGCCGGCAGTGCGGATACCAAAGCCGATCGCTACGGGCAGATCGCTCATTTTTTTAAGATCTGCGACCATATTTTTAAGGCGCGAGATCGGAGTTTGCTTGCTTCCGGTCACGCCGATAGCGCCCACGCCGTAGATGAAGCCTCGCGCGCGGCTCAAAACTCGCGCGGCGCGGTGCTCGCTCGTAACACTGATAAGCGGGATGAGCGCGATACCAAACTCCTCGCAAAGCGCGAAAATTTCCTCATTCTCCTCATACGGCAGATCGGGGATTATTAGTCCGCTGATGCCGTAGCGCGCCGCCTGCGCTACAAACTCGCGCGCGCCGTAGGCAAAGATCACGTTGTAATAGACCAAAAACACGAGCGGCTTGCGCGTTTGCACCTCTTTTAAAATTTCAAATACCTTCTCCGCGTTTACGCCATTTTGAACCGCGGAAAAGCTCGCCTTAAAAATTTCGGGGCCGTCTGCGAGCGGGTCGGAATACGGGATACCGATCTCAAGCAGATCGATCGCGCTTTCGTCTAAATTTGACAAAAACTCCTTCGTGTGCGCGGGGCTCGGGTAGCCCGCCACGATGTAGCCGATGTTCGCCTTTTTGCCGGCGAAGGCCTCCTTGATCTTATCCATAAATCGTTCCTTTTTTGTAGTTCATCACAGTATCCATATCCTTATCGCCCCTGCCACTTATGTTTACGACGATCGTTTTTTTGCCCTTTAGCTGCGGGCAGAGCTTTTGCAAATACGCTAATGCGTGCGCGCTTTCGATCGCAGGGATGATGCCCTCAAGCCTACAGAGCAGTTTAAGCGCCGTGATGCACTCATCATCGGTTACCGCTTCGTATTTTGCGCGACTTATCTCGTGCAGATGCGCGTGCTCCGGGCCTACGCCCGGGTAATCAAGCCCCGCCGAGATGCTGTGAACAGGCTCGATCATGCCGAATTTATCCTGCAGTACGATCGTTTTCATGCCGTGGATGATGCCCGCGCGTCCGTTAGTGATGGTCGCTGCATGATAAGGGGTATGCGCGCCCAAGCCGCCCGCTTCGACGCCGATGAGTTGCACGCTAGGATCATCCACGAACGCGCTAAAAATTCCTATCGCATTGCTTCCGCCTCCTACGCAGGCTAGGACGTAGTCGGCTTTGATCCCTTTACTTGCGAGCTGAGATTTGGTCTCAGTGCCGATGACGCTCTGAAATTCCCTAACCATCTTAGGATACGGATGCGGCCCGACCGCCGAGCCGATGACGTAAAATACGCTCTCGATCTCGTTCACCCACGCCTGAATCGCCGCAGTGGTCGCCTCTTTGAGCGTTTTTAAACCGGTGCCGATTTTGATTAAATTTGCACCCAAAAGCTGCATCCTAAAGGCGTTGAGCTGCTGGCGCGCAGCGTCGGTCTCGCCCATATACACGTCGCATTCAAGCCCAAATAGCGCCGCTGCTGTCGCCGTCGCTACGCCGTGCTGGCCCGCGCCGGTTTCTGCGATGATCTTTTTTTTGCCCATTTTTTTGGCGAGTAGCGCCTGCGCTAAGGCGTTATTGATCTTATGAGCGCCCGTATGGTTGAGATCCTCGCGCTTTAGATAAATTTCATGCCCGTAGTGCTCGCTAAGGCGCGCGGCGTGATATAACGGCGTCGGACGCCCAGCGTATTCGCGCAGCAAGTAGTCCAGCTCCTCGCGAAATTCCTTCGTCTGCGCTATGGTGTTGTACGCATCCTCTAGCTCTTCAAGCGCGAACATTGCCGTTTCAGGCACGAACTGCCCGCCGAAACTCCCGAAATACGCCTTTTTATTCATCCTATCTCCTCGCATTAAATCGTGAGATTATATAAAATTTCGCGTTAAATTTCGCTTTTTTGACGGCGCCTTTTGCGGCGCTCTTCTAAATTTATCAGATGTACAGCCGCAAAAACGCGCGGCGCAAGATAGTAAATTTTAAAATTTACACTTCAAATTGTGGCTAATGCTTCGCTTGATGAATAGGCCTTGGGCGCCGTAAATTTGAATAATTTATAAATTTATTTGCCTTCATTGCTAATATCGCTCTTTTTATAATTACCGATAGGACAAATGATATTGTCAGTATCTGTAAGCCTTAATTTTTTCCACTCTTCAAAGCTATTAACTCTAATTAAATTATGTGGGATCTTTGACGATCCATCAATGATCTCAAGGCACTCGCTCGTTTCTCTTTTAAAATACTGCATAATAAGGTGAGTATCGTTATTTTCCAAAGCTTTTCTTATACATTTTGCTTTTAACTTAACATAACCGCTATTACTTAGAGAATTTTTTGAAAAAAGCCTCATTGGAGCGCACTCGCTAATTATTTCCGTATAAATCATACGAAAAACAAAAAACGAAATAATTAGCATAAACGGCAATAGAATAATATTTTTGTATCGTTTTAAAAATTTCATCTTATTTCCTTATTAGGAATTTTTAAATTTTACGAATAAAAACCCTTGATTTTTGTGTTTTACTACCGCTTATGCCTATACCTGCCCCTATGAAGCTTGATTTGCTATCGCTTATACCATTAATATCTATAGAAGCCCGGGTGCTTAGACATAGCAGCAGAGTAAAGATATATAGGATAAATTTCATTCTGCTAAGTCTAATATGGGTTTAATCATAGTCGAAGTCTTCCAAATCATACCCGAAGGTATACAAAGTCTTTAAGGCTAGCTCTCTGACTTCTACCCAGGATTTGTTCTGATAGACTAGATAGTCATAAGTATCTCCCTCTAACAAGCTTTGATCTTTAAAGTATTTATAAATAAGTTCTGCAAGCTCTTTTAAGATCTCTCTTTCATAGGGCAAGAAGCAGAATCTAAATTTTTCGTCAAGGGCACGCCAGCATTCATCGCATAGTAGTTCCGCCATTTCTGATGGGTCTTCGTAAGATTTAGCTGTGGCATGCACTAGATATTTATCTTGATGTTCCAAAGAAGCCATTCGAGTTAAATGGAACATAAGATCGCCCTTTTTAAATATCTCTTTTCCGTCA
>NZ_CALIBB010000315.1 GCF_938045595.1 uncultured Campylobacter sp. | reverse complement strand
AAAGCCCGTAGCTTCTGCAAAGTGCGGGGGCTTCTAATAAAAATGGCATCTTGCCGAAGCGCACGAACTCATCCCCGAAAAAGTATATAAATCTCTCGGGATCGCTGCACTCTTCTCCGCTCATTAATTTCTTAAATAATGTTTCTATGAAAATACGAATTAAAGGAGCTAAAATTTCGATATCTTCGGTCTGAACGACTACGTACATCGATATTCTTTTCGCTCTTAAATCCTCGAACGTAAAGCTCATCTTGCTGGTTGCGTTGGCTACTTGCGGATTGCTAAAAACCGTCATAAACGTGTCGTATGTCGATTTTATACTTGCAAATTCATTATCTGCGGCCCTTGCATACGCTCTAGCCTGATTTCTCGTGCTTTCGTCGATACTTTCGTCAAAGCTTGTCTGTTTTAGCCAAATTTTAAAAGTATCTACGTCATAGTCTCTCTCTCTCTTTCTTGCTCGGGATCATCTTCGTCTATCTCTTTCATTGCCTCTTCGCCGAATTTTTCGTCCAAATACTCGAAATAATCGGCTTTTGGAGCTTGTGCAAGTTGGGCTAGCGTAGCATGTTTGTCTTTTTGCATAAAGTATTCGGCGAAAAATACAAACATCGTTCTTGCCGATTTTATCCAGTGGTCGTTTTCGCTGCCTTTTTCGCCTACGAAAATGGTAGAAGCTATCTGCTCGGCCAATTTCTTTATGTGTATATACTCCATGTCTTTAACGATCGAGCGGTCGAACGGGTTAAAAAATAGCGTATTATCCCAGCTAAAAGGGGAGAATAGCTGAATTTCGTTATTGAAGTATTTTTGCCTATACCCGGCCGTCTTTTTGTATAACTCGCCTTTGATATCCAGCGTTACGCAAGAATTAGGCACGCTTAATAAATTCGGGATAATCATGCCTGCCGTTTTACCGCTTCCCGGAGGCGCTACAACTAGCGTCGAGAGCGGCTGCGTAGCCCTTAAAAACTGTGGATTATCGCTATCTATATTGTGACATCCTAGCACTAAGCCATTTTTATAGTTTATGTTCATTTTAGGGAAGTCTTCTGGCGTTGCGAACCTTGCCGATCCGTAATCTTCGCCGTCTCTAAAATACGGCAATAGCCACCACGTAAAGAC
The DNA here is from genome assembly GCF_938045595.1 of uncultured Campylobacter sp. Lineage (GTDB taxonomy): Bacteria > Campylobacterota > Campylobacteria > Campylobacterales > Campylobacteraceae > Campylobacter_B. The sequence goes on along the minus strand of NZ_CALIBB010000315.1, from coordinate 7,830 downwards.
TACCAAAAACGGGGCGATCAGCGTAAATAATGCGACGTAAGCCTTTAATTTTAGCGTCGGCGCGCCTATATTTATTAAAATTTTATACGCCACTGCGGGTACTTTTATCAAATCCGGATTAAAAATAACCTTGACTACCGCCAAATATAGCACTACGCCCATTATAAGCGAAACGAAAAAAGCCCAAGCCCATCTTTTGGCGGTAAAACCTTTTGAACTATCCATTTTCCTCCCCTTTTGCCCCCTCATTGCTCGGCGTTTTTACACGCTCCACTTCTATTTTTATTTTTAAATCTTCAATTTTTGCGCTTAGTTCTTTTATGGCTGCCGCAAAGTCTCGCATATTCTTTTCTAGGTCGTTTTTAGCTTCTTCGGGACCGGCAATGTTTGCATTTAGATGATAAGCGATTTGATTTAAATTTGCCCCCAAGCGACCGAATTCTCGTAAGAATTCGCTTATTATTTCGTTATTCGTTTCTATCTGTTCTAGCACGTCGGCATATTTTTCTATATGCACCAGCTTCCGAACTACCGCCGATTTGCTTTCGTTGCGCCTTTGAGATAGGCGTTTTAGTACTCTTGCGTCAGCTTCGGTAAAGTATATAAAATGCGCGGCTACTTTTCTCATGCTACGATCTTTGCAATGTCTAGTTCTTTTAAATTTAAAATATCGGTCACGACTCTTTGGTTTTTTACTCTAGCTATTTGGATAATGTAGTCAATCGCCGTGACGATAAGGCTATCTAGCATGCGATCATCCACGCTTGATAGGCCACCTCCTAAAATAATATTGGTTTTAATGGCCTTTATGGCGTCTTTGGGATTATTTGCGTGCAAGGTACTTAAATTTCCAGCATGCCCAGTGTTGTTTACTCTTAAAAACGAAAAGGTATTACGGATGTCTATCTCGCCCAAAAATAGCCTATCTGGTCGCAAACGCATCGCATTATCGATCGCTACCTGATAGCTGTAAATTTCGGTGGCGATTTTCGGTACGGCCAGCTGCGTTTTATTTACGTTTTCTACCCTCAGCTCTTGGCTGTCCTCTATGGTGACTACTCGCTCGCCCGGGTCTATTTCTCCCATTAACGAGTTTAAAAAACTGGTCTTCCCGCTTCCAGTTCCGCCGCTTAAAAGTACGTTTTTCTTATCCCGGATCAGCTCTTTGATTTTTTCATAAGTCCAGCCCTCGTTTATCACGTTTTGACTTAATGTAAAGCTTTCTAGTTTAAAGGCCTCTTTGCTCGGTATTCTTATGCAAATTGCGATATCGCTATTAAATAGGCTCGATTTATGCTGCGCTTGAACGCGGTAACGCAAAAACGGATCTGGCAGCTCGCACGAAAGATGGCAATGCGTTTCATCGAAGCGCTGATTTCTCCTAGTGGCCAGCTCGATCAAAAAATTATTTAGAAATTTAATATCTAGCTTTGGGTCTTGTACTATTTCCCAGTGGTCGCCGTAGTCTATGTTGATTTCGCACGGCCGATTAAATATCAGCTCATTTGCCCGTAGGGTCAAATACGGCTTTAAAACACCTAAAATATTATTTAAAATTATGCTTTCGCTCATTTTACTCTTCTTGGCTTGCTTCCGTTGCGCTCGCGCCTGCTAAATCGTTCTTCTCTTGCACTAGCTTTTCTAGCTTCTGCCTCTCTTTTGCGGCGCTTGCTTCAGCCTTTTCGGTAATTTTTAGCTGATTTGCTATGCGTTTTAGTAGTCTATCGTTTGCTTTTTTATTTTGTAGCTCAGTCTTAACTTGGCTTTTGATTTGCTCGTATTGCATCGGTTTTCCCCTTTAATCGTTAAAATATTGCATCATCACTTCGCCGTTTTTCGGCTTCGCAAACCACATGTGATTTGTAGGCACTAAAAATATACGGCTTCCGCTTTTGATTTCGATGGTCGGCTTAATTTGGCTTTGCTGCTGAATTATGTCTTGTACCACGCTGCTTACGTCGCTTCTAGCGTTCGAGTAAATTTCGGTAGCATAAGAGTTGTTTGAATTTCCCATTTTTGAGGCTATACCTAAAAGTAAGGCATTCGTAATCGTTGAGATTGAGTAGGCTATGCCGTAGCGTTCCCAATATTTATTATTTATCGCTCCTACAACTCCGTTCATTCCCATATTATCGGCTGCCATTGCATCGGTGAGTAATATATTTATGCCTTGCGGCGTGATTATTTCGCGCCACCTGATTTCTAACCTCTCATGCCCGATTTTAGTATCGTTAGTATAAAAACCTATCACTTTGCTTCCGCGAGGAATTAGCACTGCTCGCCCCATTGCGGCATATATGTCTTGCTCTATTTGAGCCGTTACTATTCCGCTTAAATCCGAGCTTATCGCGCTCGTTAAAATTGCTGGGATTAGCCGTCCCGCTCTAATGGTGCGGTATAGCCTGTGCTCGTTTGTGCTGATATCTATGCTCTTTTGATTTGAGAAGCCGTCGGCGCCGTATTTTTGGGAGTTTTGATTTACGTTTTTTATTTCGTTGTTGCGATTAGCTAAAATTTGAGCTCTTATTAGCTCGCGCATTTTGTTTTCATAGGCAGCCTGGTTGTCTTTTCTTATTTCTTGTTTCAGACTCTCTTGCTTGGCTTTTAGCTCTTCTTGCTTGTCTCTAGCGCGTTGCGCCATTTGCTCTTGCTCTCTTGTCATGTCTTCCGGCGTAGCAGTCGGTGCACCGGGTACGGTCTGTCCGGATTGCTTTTTGGCTTCAAGCTCTTCGATTTTCTTCAAAATTTCGCCTAAATTTTGCCCGTCTTGGCTTGGTGCTTTTTTCCCAGCTTTATAAATGTAGTCATCGACCGGAAATTTTGAATTTTCAAAAAGATGGTTTAAATCCTTTTGATTTTGCAAATTTCTTATTTGCTCGTCTTGCTGCTCTTGCCCGGCCGCTTCGTTAAAAATCTCCTCCGCCAAAAGGGGAGAAGAAATTATACTAAGCGTCGTAAGGCTTAAAAGCAGCGTTTTCTTCCCCTTTTTCATTCTAAAATCCCCTTGCTTTCTTTACGGATTCATTATATTTTTCTTGATTTTTTGTTATTGTTTTGCTATGTTCTTTTTGTCTTTGTTTCACGGCTTCTTCATCGGTATTTAAATTCTTTCTTATCTCTTTTCTTAGTTTTTCAGCCTGCGTTTCTTTACGATCTACGCATACGTAGCTATCACCGCTTTTAATCGTAAATTTCGGATTTATAGTCTCCGCGATTATGTAATCGCCTATTACCCTCGTTTCTACCGGACTATCTTGTTTATCGATGACTGCGTAAATAGTAGGAATTTGCGGCATTTCGTCTTTTGAATACTTAAAATACGTAAATTTCTTATCGCTAAAAATTTCAGCCGATAGCAGCCACTCGTTTTCTTTTTTGGCTTTTTGTGTATATCCGCTGTAAATATCGCTTTTTTTGACTTTCAGCTCGGCTATGCCGTCTTTTATGGTTAGATACTCTTTGCTGTCCTCTTCAAGTTTAGCGAGCTTGGCTTTTTGTGTTTCGCCGTCTTGTATGCGAACTATGAAGCTTGGATCGCTTGAATTTTTATAATCCGTTGAAAAAATATAAAAGGTGTGGATTTTTCCGTCGCTCGTAAAAATCGTTAGGCTCGTATCGATGCCGATTAACTGCGGAATTATCGCAATGGCGTTAGGCTGGCTCGGGATTTGCTCTATTTTAAAGCCGGTTTGGTCGCCTAGCACGAAATTGTCTATCTCGCTATCAAATATCAGCGTCGTCGCCATTGCGTGGCGCGTACGAATTTTGATGGTTTTATCGGGCTGATATTTGACTACTTGCGTATTTTCGTATCCGCTATATTTCTTTGAGTGAAATTTTTGCTGCAATGCTTTCAAGTCTTGATTGCGGATAGCGTTTTTCATAAGCTCTAGCTCGTCTTTGCCCATCTGTCTATCCGAGGCATCGGGTGCGCTTCCGAAGTCTATTACGTCTTGTTCGGGAATTTGTCCGGCATTGGGATCGTTAAATTTTGCTCCTTGAGGCTGCTGCCTTTGTCTATATAATCCGAGCGGATTTATTTTAAAATTTGATTGTATGTTGTTGTTTACGTCTTTGTTTTTATCGTTAAATATATCTTCGCCCATAGAGCCGTTTTGCTGTTGCTCGTTTACTAGCTCTTGTGTTTGGCGCATAATAGCACGGATTTGATTCATCTGCTCTTCGCTTAGCCCCTCCTGCGGCTCGGTTGCGCTTAAATTTAATACAAGTATCGAGACGATTGAAAGTTTTATTAAATTTCTCATTTTGAGCCCTTTTCATCCAAGATTTGCGTTACTTGGTATTTGCTTACAATAAAACCGGTAGGGTTTTTCATCGTATCGGCGTACGTGCTGCTTTGGTTGTGAAAGTCGTACTCTATCGCGCTTCTATATTTTTTATAACTTACTTCAGTGCGCGTAGGGTTTGTGATCTCGGCTTGAAAATCGACTGTTGCTACGTTCTGGCTTAAAACGGCTACGTTTAAAATTTGAATGTTGCGGAAGTAATTTTTAGTCGTATAAATTGAGTTGGGATCGCTTACTAAACCTTGAAATGCTTCCCATACCTGCCTGCTGCTTTGCGTGCGTATCTCGTTATAGCGCTCGACATCGTCTATGCGGTTTATCATCTCTCTGTTTTTAACGTATCCGGCTAAAATGCTTTTTAGCAACTCTTCGTTGCTACGGACGTTTAGATTCGTATCGTCTATGGTTACGAAGCGGGAGTCACCGTCTGAAAATTTAAGCAAAACTGGCTTCGTCTCTTTTAGCGGCGTTAAAAGAGCTATTGCTACCGCTAGGCTTACGCTTACGACCGCAAGAGCTATGATCGTATAAAACATGTACGCTTTAATGCTTCTTTCGGCTCTAAAAATAAAATTTGGGTCGATTTTCTTCTCTTCGAATGCCATTTATCCCACCTTTATAAAATCATAGCAAGCGCAAGGACTAATTCTTTCTATTTTGCTAGGTTTGTCTGCGCATCCGCTTAAAAATGCCGTTAATATCGCCATTACTGTAATAATCGCTACTTTTTTCATCTTTAACTCCTATTTTCTTTAAATTCTATGTAGTGTTTTCGCCAGTGGATCGGGCTATCGTCTTTAAGCTGCTTTAAAAGCATTACGTTGTCCGAGCTTGAAGAAAATGCCCGTAGGTAGCTTCCGAGCCTCGATAGGTCTATATCCAATTTTGCACTCTCGCTTCTTAATTTCATATTTAGCAGTATCTGCCTCGCATTCGAGTTCGTCTCTTTTAAAAATTTAGCCTCCGTCGGCGTTAGCCCTATCATTGCGTTTAACTCCGCTAACGTCTCTTCGCTATTTGTCGGAAATATGACGAAATTTGCAATATTGTCTAAAAACGACGAACCGCGCTCAATATTATTAAATAGACTCATGCTTTGAAATCCCATGCAAGCTACCCCGCCTATCTTGCGCCATTCTAGGATCGCCTCAAGAATTTTTTCTTGCATCGTCTCGTCTTGCAAATAATCCTTTAGCTCGTCTATAAAACAAAAGAAGCCGCGCTTATCTACGCTATTTTTAGCTTTATTTTTTAACTTATGAAAAACATATATAGCCGTAAGCGCGGCTGTCTTTTTGTTTTGCAGTATGCCGTCCATATTTAGCACCGACAGCTGCTTGGTGAAATTTAGGGCGTCCTCTTTGTTGTCAAATATTGAGCCTTTGTAATTGTCAAATCTGATTTTCAGCCTTGACTTTTCGTTATTGTCGCTTGGAAGCGATATGATAAAGTCACTAAGCGTTAGCGTTTGACCATTTTGCTTCATGTCATATACGCGATCTATTGTGTTGTTAATATCATTTATGGCTTCGTGCTCGTCGTTTTTAACCTCTGCCATGAAACGCAGCCATGTTTTTAAAAAGTCTCTATTCTCTTTCGTGTCGGCTAGGCTGAACGGATTTAATTTAAAGCCGTCGCTCTCGCTATCGTGGTACTCGCCGTCCATGTAGTTCGTAAAAATATACATACCGCGCAGCTTATCCATTGCGAATATATCTATCGGATATTTAAATAAATTCGTCATTAAAAACTGCGCTAGCGTCGTCTTTCCGCTTCCGGTTCCGCCCACTATCATCGTATGTCCGGCTGGGCGATCGCCGTCGGGCTGCCAGTGAAAATTGAATAAATACGGCGTGCCGTTTAAGTGCTTAAACGTAGTTACCGCTTCGCCACCCCAGTCATTTTTATTAAACCCGGTTACTTCGTTTTCAAAATTTGCGATCGTGGCTAGGTTACTGATATTTAGCGTTTTCTTCCTAGCATTTAAATTTCCACGACTAGGGAAGAAGCTAAAATAAAGAGGCTTTTGGTTTATCGTCTCTCGTACGACATTTAATCCTTGATTTTCTAAGATATTTTTTAGCTCGTTCGAGCGATTTTCCAGCTCTTTTAAGCTGTCGGCTAAGCAATATACCGAAAAACTCGTCTCTACCAAATTTTCCCTGTCGGCTTGGATCAGTTCCATTAACTGATCTAGCTCTTGGCGGACTAACTCTACGGCAAACGCTTTGGTGTCTTTTATCTTCTTGATCGCCTTGCGTTTTTCGTAGGCTTTTAGATAAATCATGGCCATAAATTCGTTGTTGCTTTTTATTAAATTTGAGGTGATGATCGACTTGATTTGCTCAGTTTCGTAGGCTTTTACGCTGATAAATCTAGCGTATTTGGTCGTGCCGTCGTTGCGGTAAAACTCTATGTAGTCTTTTTTAAATTCGACGTATGAGCTTATGTAGCTATCGGTGATCAACTCGTTCGTATACGCAAGGTTCGTCTCTTTCGCGTTTGAATATGTAGCATAAAAATTTATGATCTCATCGCCGCTTAGCTGCCTTGGCTGATAAATCGAGAAGTAGTTTTTGATATTTGAGTACGTATCATTTAAAAGCTCGATTTTTTGCTTCAATCTCTCACTTTCCTCACTTTCCTCATCTTTCTCACTAGTCATCTTGGTTTTAAAGCTTTCTAGCAGTCCGGTGATATTTTTCGTCATCGTAGAGATTATTAAAAAGTATCTTATGGCATATATATCTTGATTAGTTTCCCATTTCTTTATGATCTCATTTGCGTATGGATTTATATTTTTATCGGCATAGTCTTTACCATTTTGCTTAGTTTTTTTGATGATTAAATTTATCTCGACGTCGTCTTTTAGCGTGGTAAAAAACATAACGCGATTTAAGAGGTAGTCCGTCTCATCGTCCAAGCTAATTCCGGCATAGCTCGCCCCTTTTAACTCTACTGCTATACTCGCGTTGCCATCTTTGGTAATTATTATATTTTCGCCATATTTGCAAGCAATATTATTTTCTTTCGCTAGCGTATAAATTTGCGGCTCTGCTATCATTAAAATTTCATCCGCTTTTTTATTGATCTTATTGATTTTTGATAAAACATCGTTTCCTGTTTTATTTTTAACGCTTGATTTTTCTTGGCTTACTTCAATGCTAAGCTCTTTTTTTAATTTTTCTTTCTTTTTGTTTTGATTCCACTCTTTGATTACTCCTATTATTCCGTGAGCCATTTTTATAACCTATGCATAAAATTTATTTTGCGATATTTTCATTTTTGAGCCGATGATGTCATATATATCCTCATCAAAAAACTCCAAAACGAAGAAGAAGCAGTATAAAATAGCAACGACTGCTAGCGAATATAAAATCAAGATAAACCACGAAATAAATCCGGCGATTATAATCGTAAATAGACTCGTAGTTGTTAGACCTATGATTTTCGTTCTTTTAGTTAAATCCATATAGCAGTCGGTCACTATCATTCGTTTTTGCCTTTTACATTGCTGCAGCAG
>NZ_CALIBB010000314.1 GCF_938045595.1 uncultured Campylobacter sp. | reverse complement strand
GACGGGCTTATCGGGCTGCGTAAAGACGGCCGCGATCTCAAATTTCGCCTCCGCAAGCGCGCGCAAAATTTTAGCCGCATACTCGGGCGTACCCATAAAAACTATATTCATTCTTTTCCTTTAAATTTAGCCAAATCACGGCGCGAGCGGTCATGCAGACGACGCGCAAAATAAAATTTTACGCAAACCGCGGAGCAAAACCAGTCCGCGCTCGCCCGCGCGAAGTAAAATTTATACGCATCACGCAAACCAAACCCCGCGCAAAAGGCCGCATTATTGCCGTTTTTCGCGCTTATTTGACGGCGGATTTATTTTTATCCTCGGATCCGTCTGTCCAAGGCCAAAAAGCGCACGGATCTTCGGACCAATAAATCTTTGCAGACGGTTTCGCCCCCAGCTCATCTAGGCTAATCTTGCCGTCATGATTAGCGTCCAACCTCTTAAATTCCGAGCCTGAGCGCAGATTTAGCTCTACTCTCAAGCCCGGACGGCACCTCGCTCACCGTCCAGTCCTGCAAGCTCAGCGCGCCGCCACGATCCTTGTCGTTAAAGTCCATAAAATTCGGCACCGGATCGGCGGGATCGCAACCGTATACGCCGAAGCATAAAAATACTAGAATAAAAATTTTATTCATTTCGCCTTCTTAAATTTTATCTTTTTGCGACGTTTGTGAGCGATAAATATAAAATTTACCCGCATATACGGGCACGCTTGAAGCTCGCGTTTGGCAAAGCCCCTTGCGGCGCGGCTTTAGCACAATCTACAGCTCCTTTTTAAGTAGCTCAAGCAGGTTAAATTTTAGCTCGTTTATATTTTGTCCCGTCGCCGAGGAAATCGGCATCACAAAAAACGGCTTGGCAGCGTCAAACTCATAAATGCCTTGCTTAAATTTCATCTCCTCCGCCGTGCCCGCGAGTCCCAAATGCGACAAAAACGCGTCAAATTTTTCCTGCAAATTTTCAGCTGCGTCCGCGCGAGTTAGAGCGATCGCGTAATCTCTTTTTGCAAGCTCGCCGGAAAACTTCGCCGTCTCGGTCCTCAGCGTGTCAAACTGCTCCTCAAGGCTGCGGTAGTTCGCAAGATCGAGCATAAAAAGCAAAATTTTAGTGCGCTCGACGTGTTTTAAAAACTGCACGCCAAGCCCGCGCCCTTCGCTTGCGCCCTCGATGATGCCCGGGATATCGGCCATGACAAAGCCGCTGTATTCGTCAACCTCCACAAGCCCTAGCTTTGGCGTAAGCGTGGTAAACTCGTAGTTTGCGATCTGGGGTTTGGCGTTTGAGACAGTCGAGATTAGCGTGCTTTTACCGACGTTTGGAAAGCCCACGAGCCCCACGTCGGCGATGAGTTTTAGCTCTAGTCTTACCTCGCGCATCTGCCCCTCTAAGCCTTTTTGCGCGTATTCGGGGGCTTGATTGATCGAGCTTTTAAAATGCACGTTGCCAAGCCCACCTTTGCCGCCTTTTAAAAACAGTTTGGTTTCGCCGTCGTTTAGCATATCAAGCACCAGCTCGCCGCTATCCTCGTTGTAAATGCTGGTGCCCGGAGGCACGATGAGATAGAGATCCTCGCCGCTTTTGCCAGTCTTTTTGCGACCCTCGCCGGGCGCGCCGTTTTGCGCTTTAAACTCCCGCTTGCCCTTGTAGGATGAGAGAGTGTGGGAGTTTTTATCGACCCTAAAATACACGTCGCCGCCGTCGCCGCCGTCGCCGCCGTCGGGACCGCCTGAGATGACGAATTTTTCGCGGCGGAAGCTGACGCAGCCCGCGCCGCCGTCGCCTGATTTGACGCTAAGCTTTACGCTGTCTATGAACATAGCTATCCTTAAATTTAAAACGGCAATTATAGCCAAATGAGTTGAAGATAATTTTTAAACGGATGAAATTTAAAAGAGGGGCTTGCGCCCCCGAAGATTTTAGCGATGTTTACGCGGCTGGATAAACCGATACTTTTTTGCGGTTTTTGTCTTTTCGCTCAAATTTTACGACGCCGTCGATCAGCGCGAAAATCGTGTGATCGCTACCCATGCCTACGTTGCTGCCCGGATGCGTCGCAGTGCCGCGCTGGCGGATGATGATGTTGCCCGCGCGAACGAACTCGCCGCCGAATTTTTTGACGCCCAAGCGACGCCCGATACTATCTCTATTATTTTGGGTTGAGCCTTGACCTTTTTTGTGTGCCATTTCCTATCCTTTATGCGTTAATCGAAACGACTTTGACGCGGGTGTATTGGCGTCTGAAGCCGCGTTTTACTTTTGAATCTTTACGTCTGCGTTTTTTGAAGATAACGACTTTTTTATCCTTGCCTTCGCAAACGACTTCCAAAACCACCTTGGCACCCTTTACAAACGGTGCTCCTACCTTTAACTCGCCGTCGTTTAGCGCTAAAACTTCGCTAAGTTCGAGCTTTGCTTTCGGCTCAGCATTAAAATGGTCTAAATTTAGGTAGTTGCCCTCTTCGACCTTATACTGCTTGCCGCCGTGTTTGATGATAGCATACATCAAAAATCCTTTAAAATTTGGTAGCCAAAAAGGCATTTGCCGTGCAAAATTTAAAAGCCCGTTTGGTATGAAACTTTGAATATTATCCGAAATTTTATAAATTCCTACTGAAACGCCTCGCAAAATTCCTACGAAATTTCAAATTTAAAGGGCTCGGATTTATTTTAAACTAAAGATAAATGTGCTACTATCGCAACGAAATTTTTGAAGGAGAATTTTATGAGAAATTTAATAGCTGCGCTCGTAGCAGCGGTATTTTTTATCGGTTGTTCCAACTGGAATATATCCAACGAACCAAGCGGAGTACGCAATCAAACAAAATCCCAAAGCAGCAAAACAAATATCGGCGGCGTAAATGATAAAGTCCAAGAGGTTTCCACCGCAGGCACCACCGATATGGTCGAAACGACCTTTCCCGACAGCACAGGTATGACTAATGCGCCGAAAGACCGCAGCGATGCATTTCATATCAATCAAGTAATTTCTGCATGGAATAAACAGCCAGACTCCATCAAAACAACCGAAGACAATGGCAACATCTACACCTGGAAAAACTATAAGCCAGGCTGCGACGTATCACTTACCAGCGACTCGGAAGGCTACGTATCAAAATCCGCTATCAAATCAGCACTCTCTCAGTGCCTATAACCAATTTATCCGCGACGCCGAAATTTTAAAATTTCGTAAAATTTCGGCTTACGAGCGGGTACTGCTTCACCAAATCTAATCTTAAAATCCTACGGTTCACTCTTAAAAATTTACTATTCGTATTGTATAATCGAGGACTTTTAATCACTGGAGTAAAATATGAAGAAAATTTTATTTGCAGGTGCGCTTTTAGCGGCATTAGGTAGCTATGCGGCGGCGGGCGAACACATCAAGGTCTATCACGGCGAGAGCTGCGGCTGTTGTCACAACTGGGCAAAATATATGGAGCAAAATGGCTTTGAAGTCGAGATGATTTCGCTGGCTGACGAGCCGCTTATCCAGAAGAAGAATGAGCTCAAACTTCCGCTGGAGCTCGCTAGCTGCCACACCGCGATCATAGACGGATATGTAGTCGAAGGGCATATGCCAGCAAGCGAGATCCGCACGCTACTAAAAAATAAACCTAAAGACGTCATCGGCATAGCAGTACCTGGCATGCCGCTAGAAGCGCCAGGTATGGAGCAAGGCTCTCAGCCCGAGGTCTATGATGTGGTAGCGTTTAAAAAAGACGGCTCATATCAAAGCATTGCCACTTACAAAGGCAAAGAAAAAATCAAATAATCCGCCGCTTTAAAGCGGCAAACTTACTTATTAGCTCGCTAAAATTTGCCTATTTTATGGCTCGACGCAATTTATTTTAGCCGGCGAATGCTGCCACTATATGCAAAAATGACACGCAAATTAATTTCAAAAACTAGCATGATAAAGGAAATTAAAATTCGGATGGATGGGCTAATAGGGGTCGAACCTATATTCACAAATCCAGAGTTTGTTGTCCTGCCATTAGACGATAGCCCATTGCGGAAGCGGTATTTTATAGAATTTTGCTTTAAAAAAGCATAAGAGCGGGCGGAATTTTAAAATTTCGTAAAATTTTAGATCAAATTTAAAGCCCTGCTGCGCCGAAACGATAAAATTCAAACGCAAAAGCTAACGCTGCTTTAATCGGCTCCGATAAAAGAATATGGCTACTCGCCGCGGAGCTAAATTTTAAAATTTGGCTAGTTTATCCTATATTTACGCCTTTGCGAGCTTATTTATTCCGGGATGAAATTTTGACAAATAAGCCTACCACAAAACATATACTATTTAATACTTGCCAAGTGAACGAAGCTTTAAAATAAGTGTCAAATAGACTTGCGGCAAGGTTGCGCAATTAAGGCCCGCCAAATACTCGCCGCAAGCGGAACATAGAATTTATCGCGATTAAGTTGGGTTTAACTAAAATCAAAGCCAAAATTTGAGCGCGAAACTTGCATAAAATTTCTTGCAAAAGCCGTTCACAAGCTCAAAAGACATTGCAAAATTGCGTAAAATTTGGCTACGGCAAGATTTTCCAGTACATTGTGTTAATACAAACCGAAAGTGAATAGAACACAATTACTCGAAGTAGCAAAATTTTCCCATACGCTGTTAATACCGAACATTAAACGAATCAGATCAGGTACTATGGACAAAGTGAAATATTCCCGTACATTGTTAGTTCAGCACAGGCTATTTGCTAGACCAGAGCAGAAATATGCGAAATCTAACTTCGCGTATCGTTTGAACACCTAGAAAGCGTCTTGCTCCCCAGCTAAATAGCACGAGCAAATTCATATCACGCGCTGTTTAAAACGCAAAATTCATTGGAATTTCAAATTTTAAATTTCGGGCACGGGTTCGCTTATAAGTATTTGCAAAAATAGCGCATCGAAGCTAGAAAAATTTCGCTCCGTCGCGCCTAAAATTTCGATGAAATTCCGCGTATCAGCTCAACCGCCTCTTTTGCGTCCGCGCATACGAACTCGAAATGCGCCCGTAGCTCCGAGGCACTGCCGTAACCGCAGCTTACGCCCACGCTTCGCACCGCTGCCGACTTTGCCGAGATGGCGTCAAGCGACGTATCACCGATCATAAAGATATTTTGGCTAACAGAAGACAGGATTTCGTTGCTGCAAATTTTGTCATAGCAAGGAGTGGAATTTAGCTCATGCGCATCATAAATTTTACTGCCGCGCGCACCGCTTTTATAGCTCTCGCCCTCGATGCCGATACCGCTCTTTTGGCTCTTATCGCCAGCCTCATGTCTATCGCTCTTTACTTCGCTTAAATTTTTAAACGAAATTCTATCAGAATTTTGACTCGCGATGCTGCTTAAATTTTGCTCGTAAACTTTGCTAGGATCAGGATCAAGCGCAGGAAGGCTCTTTAAATCAGGCGCCGAAATTTCACTCAAAATCGTGTTCCTGCCAGCAGCGCTTGTGTTTTCATTGGCAGTCGCGTCGTAAGTTTTACCGCGAGTCACATGCGGGCTTTTGCTAGCGGTCGCGCCGCAAATTCCTAAATTTTCGAGCGCCTTTAAGATCGGTTCGGCGCTTGGTTTGGGATTTTTCACATCCTCTCGTCCGACGATGGTGCCGAAAAATTCCGCGATACCCAGATGCTGCAATAAAATTTTAGAAAATTTCGACGTCTTGGTCGTCACGACGCCTAAATTTGCAAACTCGCTCGCCGTGCGAACCGCCTCGAACGCACCGCTTAGCAGAACGGTCTGATCCAAAAAAGTCTGCGCGTATCGCTGTTTGTAAGCGAGCACGAAATTCTGCACATCGCGCGTCACACCTAGACGCTCAAACATTACCTCTAACGGATGTCCGATAAGCTTTTTAATCGCTCCGTCGCTAGGCTCTGCAGCGCCCAAATGCGCAAACGCGTAGTGAAAGCCCTCCAGTATAGCGGACGTGGAGTATATGAGTGTACCATCGAGATCAAAAAGCAGAGTGGTTTGGAATTTTGGCATTTTAAAATTTAATTTGGATATAAAAAAAGCGGAGCCGAAGCTCCGCTCATATGGATCTAGAAAAGATTATTTTCTAAATTTAGCATCAACGCGTCTATTTTGAGCGCGGCCTGCTTTAGTAGCGTTTGTAGCGATAGGCTTAGTCTCACCGTATCCTACAGTGGTGATTCTGCTAGCATCTACGCCGAAGCTCTTAAGCGCACCTCCAACTGCAGCAGCTCTGCGCTCAGAAAGCTTTTGATTATATGCATTCGAACCGGTGCTATCGGTGTGACCCTCTAGAATTACTTTGTAATCAGGGTGAGCCACTAGCACGTCGCTTACGTTTTTGATCTGGTTCATAAACTCAGGAGAAATTTTTGAGCTATCTGTAGCGAAATTTACGGCCAAATTTAATCTAATAACTTTCTCGCAGCCATATTCATCAACAACTACGTCAGCAGGTGTGCCTGGGCATCTATCAACATTATCGCATACGCCGTCGTTATCTGCGTCTTTGCAACCTGCAGGAGCCGGAGCAACTGGAGCTGCATCAGCATATCTCTTGCCAAAATCAACTGCAAAGCCTAGAGTATAGAACAATACGTGGTTGCCGTCGTCAAATCTGATAGCATCACGTGCTTCAAGTTTTGTAGCGAAATTGTCGGTAATGTAGTATTTTAGACCCAAGCCGTATTGACCGAAGCCGCTATCTTGATCGCCATCGTTGTAAACGTCTTTAGTGTAATCCATATATCCAAGACCTAGCAAGCCGTATAATTTGAAATTATCGGTGAAATTTACCAAATCTTTTACAGCATTGATGTGATAGTATTTAGCATCAGGCTTGTCGTTGCCTACTCTGTGAGCTAAATCCTCTACGCCAATATTGCGAGAGTAATCAAAACCAACCTCTACTTGATCGATAAACGAATCTTGTAGATTTTTGGCAAGACGTAGACCGAACATAAAATTCGAATCCAAATCCATATTGCCCTCATGAGTCATTCCGCCAATAGTAGGGGTGATCTCCCAGTGATAATCAGCATCGCTAGCGAACAATGCGCCGGATGCACACAAGCTTAATGCAAGTAGAACTTTCTTCATTAAACATCCTTTCAAATAAAGTTATAATTCGATATTACCATAAAATTTTTAAAGAATTTACAAATTTGCGACAATTTCGCCACAAATTTGTAAAAAACATTATCTCTTAGAGAACTGCGGGCTTCTGCGCGCTTTGCGGCGACCGAATTTCTTTCGCTCGACCACGCGACTATCGCGAGTTAGCAGACCTTTCGGCTTAAGAGCCGCTCTAAAATCTTTGTCCATCGCGGCAAGCGCTTTTGAAATTCCGTGCTTTAGCGCATCTGCTTGAGCCGAATATCCGCCGCCTAAAGTCTGCGCGGTGATATCCATCGAAGTCTCTTGCTTAGTCGCCAAAAGCGGCTGAACAACCCTTAGTTTGATCGCTTCGTGACCGCCTAGCCAAGTGTTTAGATCCATACCGTTTACTACGATCTTGCCGCTTCCAGGTTTTACCCAAACCTTAGCTACGGCAGTTTTTCTCTTTCCGGTTGCATAAATTGTCGCCATGATTATTTTCCTTTTTTAGTTGTTTGCGCAGTATGAGGGTGCTCGCCGCCTTCATATACGAATAGCTTTTTGATCATCGCCTTGCCGAGCTTCGTCTTAGGAAGCATACCGCGAACCGCAAGTCTGTAGAGCTTTGCGGGATTGTTTTTAAGCAGGTCTTGGAATTTCACGCTCTTTACGCTTCCGAAATAGCCCGAGTAGCTGTGATAAAGTTTGTCGTCGCCTTTGTTATTGCCGGTAAATACGGCTTTTGAAGCGTTGATGATAACGACGTAGTCTCCGCAATCCACGTTTGGAGTATAGCTTGGTTTGTGTTTGCCGCGTAGCAATACCGCAACTTCGGTAAGCATTCTACCGAATCTTTTGTCGGTCGCGTCGATAACGACCCAGTCGCGCTTAACTTCGCTAGGCTTTGTAATTTCTGTCATGGTTTCCGCCTTATTAAAATTTGAGCTGTGATTATATAGAAATATCCTTACGTATAGCTTAATTTAAGCTATCTTTAATCTATCTGCGCTCAAATTTCATCTAAGCTTTAAAATTTTATCCCTCCCCATTCACTTCGATCAGCCTAGCGCCCGCAGCTTCCAGCACCAGCACGAAGGCACGCACCCGCGCATTCGGATAAAACCCGCGGATCACGCTTTTATACCGCGCCACTTGAGCTTTGTTTTGCGCGAGGTATTTTTCGGAGCTTTTGTAGTCAAAAAGCAAAATTTCATCCTGCCCAAAGCACGCCAGATCCACGCGCAAAAGATCACCCTCCGCGCTTTTGATCGGCATCTCTTTATAAGCCCAAGCGCCCTTTATCAGAGCTAAAAATTCCTCGTTTTTACTTAGTCCTAGCGCCCGCGCCGCGATATTTTCAAAATCCGCGTCATTTAAAAATTTAGCGTAGCGACCTCTTGCCAGGCTTACTCCTCGCAAAATTTCATCCGCCGCAAATCCTTCGCTCATCTCCAGAGCATAGTGCAGCGCCTCGCCGAAATATATCGCGCTTAGCGCCTCCGCTTCGCCGCCGCCCACTTTTTCTTGCGCACTTTGAGGCTCGCCCGCTACAAGCGCGATCTTTTTGCGCGGCGGCTGCTCTTCTGATTTTACGGAGCTTGGGATTACGTAGCCGTATTGAAAATCCGGGATATCCAGCCACTCCACGACGCCCGCACCCTTGGTCTTTTTAGCGTAAGGCGAAAAAAAGCTATAATTGTATTGATCTATTTTTGCCTCGGAGCGTTTTACGATGATGAGCGAGCGTTCGGCGCGGGTAAATGCCACATAGAGCTTATTTATATCCTCTTCGTGTGCAGAGCGATCGTTTTCATCCATTAGCACCGCAAATTCCGCATCCAAGCTCTTTCTGCTCGCAAATTTATAAAAAATTCTCCACTTATGCGTGGCGAAATCATAGTCCGTCGCGAGCTTTGAGCTCTCGCCCCGGTCTTTTCCTCCGATGCGGTCGCATACGATTACGTGTGGGAACTGAAGCCCCTTGGACTTATGCACGGTCATAATTTTAATGCCGCTTTGTTCCTTGGCAAATACCTCCGTTTCGTCGTTTGCAAACAGATACTCGCTAAAACTATTAAATTTTGCCAGCGTCTCAAAAAACAGCAGTAGATCTGGATCGACAAAATTTAATTTCAGCGCGCTAGCGATAAATTCTGCCGTTTTTTGCGCGTTTTTATGCAGATCGACCGCTATCTTTTTAAGCCGCCTACCCAAAATCGCTTCGGCGTTTCGCAGATAAATTTCATCGCCACCTACGCAAAATTTCGCATATTGAATTACGGCATTTACCTGCTCGCTGCAACGCAGAGCCTTATTTGAGCCGCTGCAAACCTCGCAGAATTCTGATAGCATCTCTTTTAGCGCGCTTACATGCTCGTTTTTCCAGCATAAAATCGCGATATCATCAGCTCTTACGCCGCACTCCTCAACAAGTCTGCGCGCTTGCTCCGTAGCCCCCTTTAGCACGTCGTCGTATGAAAACGCTGCTACGTAGCCGTAATCGTCGCTTTGCACCTCAAATAGCGGCATTTGCGGATGAGAAAGAGGATAGTCCTTGATTTTTTGCAGCACCGAAGCGGGCAGATCGCTATCTAGCTTATTTGCTGCGATTTGATCTTCATAAGACGCAAATTTATCGCGCAAGATCTCATTTACAAATTTTACGATGAGTTTTAAGCTGCGATAATTGCGCGGCAGACTCTGCGTTTTGATTTGGCTAAACTGCTCGCGTAAAATATCAAAAATTTTTCTCTCTGCGCCGCGAAATTTATAGATGCTCTGTTTTTTATCGCCTACGTAAAAAAAGCTGCCGCAGCGCTCTTCCGCCCCTTTGCCAGCAAGCGCCTCAGAGATTAGCGGCAGCATAATTTCATACTGGCAAATGTCGGTATCTTGGAATTCGTCAATTAAAATATGCGTGATTTTAGAATCGAGCCTGAAATACAAAAGCTCGCGATTGCCCTGCAACGCCTCTGCGCTTGGATTTAGCAGCGAGTGCACGGCTGCGGTGACATCGCCGAACGTGAGCTTGCCGCTTTTGCGCTGCACCGATTTAAGCGCTTCGGCATAAATTTTAATTAGTCCTGCCAGCTTAGCCGCATATGTCGCATCCATCCACGCTATTTCGCGAGCTATGGCGTCTTTTAGCCTTGCTAGCTCGCCGTCAAGATGCGAAATTTTTTTAAGCTGCGAGCGCGGATAATCGAAACTGCCGTTGGCAAGAGCCGAAAGAATGAAGCCCGAAGATAATTTTGACAAATCGCTAACGGGGCTTAGCCCATTTACGGCTCCAGCGCTTACGCCCGCATCTCTCGCCGCTTTTTGCAAGTGAGATAAAATTTCATTTATCTCTGCTAGCGCGGAGCTTGCGGGAAGCGTGGGCGGATTTATGCTTATATCGCCTCTCCAAATGCTTTGTAAGCTATTTAAAAACTCACTCTTTGTCATTCCTGAGTCGCTTACATAATCCACGACCTCTCTTAGTAGCGCTTCGTTTTTACAAATCGCGCCTAAAAACGCCGCCTGCTGCACGCCTAGTATGCTTTCGTCGTTTTCAAAGCTCGGATCGATGCCGCTGTTTAGCGCAAACGAGCGCAGAGCTTTTGCAAAAAACGCATCGAAGGTAAAAATATTTAAACTTTCGCTTAAAAATTTTGGGCTCAGCCGCTCTTGAGCTGCCAAAACCTCATCCACGCTTAGTCCCAAATCAGCGCAAATTTGCTCCAGCTCGGCGCTAGGCTTTAACGAACCATCCTGCAAAAGCAGCAAATTTTGAAATTTCTCCACGATACGCGTTTTCATCTCGGCGGCCGCTTTTTTAGTAAAGGTAAGCGCTAAAATTTCGTTGATCGGCTCGCCCTTTAGCACCAGCTCGATGAACCTGACCGCAAGATTGAAGGTCTTGCCGCTGCCCGCGCTTGCTTCAAGCGCCAGATAATTTTCAAATTTTGCCATCGATCTGCCCCTTGCAAATGATTTTATAATCGCAATATTCACAGCTTTGCACCGCCTCCGTGCGCGTAAAAGCGACCTCGCTTGCAAATTCCTTGCCGATAGAGCTTAGCGTCTCGCGTAGATTTTCTAAGCTAGGCGTTTTGTCGCCAGGAGCCGCAAACGCGCAATCTTTTAGCGATAGATAGGCGCATTCGCACTCCTGAGCCAAAAGCGCGCGATAAAACGTAAGCTGGAATTTTTCCATATGTTTTTTAGCTGAACCACGTTTGTAATCGATGATAAACTTCCGCCCTGCCTTATCTTCGTCGATGCGGTCGATCCGCCCGCTCAGCCGCACCCCGTCAAGCTCGCCTTTTAGCGATACTTCACTACCGCTAAAGCTCCAAATTTGCTCATGCTCTTCTAAAAGCCTAGCTAGCTTTTCTACCGATTTTAGCTCAAGCTCCGCATCAAAGCGCGCGATGCCCGCTTCTCGCGCAAGCTGCGAATAAATAGAGCGAAATTTTTCCATACTAAATTTCATCCCCGCTCGCTCGTATAAACGCTGAAAACTCGTATGTAAAATTTTGCCTAAAAGCGCATTGTCCTCGCCAAATTTTAGCCCCTCCCTCAGCCCGAAAACGTAGCGGTAATAATACTTCCTCTTGCATTCCAAAAACGTATCCAGCCGCGAAAACGACAGCTCCTCGGCAAAAAAATCATGGCGAGCCACGGGATCTTCTTGTCCGCATAAGGCGGGCTTAAATTCCTCTCTCCCAAAAAGCCGCAAATAATCCTCCTGCGAAAATTCCGCGTCTTGTTGCACTTCAAAGCTTTTCAAAAACCGCGAAGGCAATTTCTCGACGCTTTGCAAATAGCAAATCGCGCTTTTTTTAGCGCCTCTTAGCAAGCCGTCGTAGTAAAATCTTTGTAAATTTTCGCGGTCTGCGTGGCTGATGAGCCCTGCTCTAGCGCGCAAAGCGGAGTTTAAAAACATCTCTCCGCTACTGCGCCTTGGCACCAGATCATCGTTAAAATCTGGGATTATCACGCCGTCAAATTGTAGCCCGCGGCTCTCTAAAAGCCCCATTACCGTGACCTTTCCGCCACGAACATCATCGAGCTTAATGCGCGAAATTTCTAACAAAAAAAGATCGATCAGATTGCCCAAGCTTAAGTTTTCGTCCTTAAATTTTCGAAGTAAAATTTTAATTAGATATAGCGGCTCTTTTAGCTTTTCTTGCAGCAGCGCGTCGCTAATTTTAGGTAAACAGGCAAGCTTTACAATTAGCGCCTCGAAATGTTCGAAGCTTACTTGCTTTGCAAAATCGCGCGCGAACTCGCCAAAAAGCGCCTCATCCACTCCCACACTCGCAAAAAACAGATCAAGCTCCTGTGGGTTTGGGCGCTGCGGATACTCATCTGCGTCCTCGCGCATTTTAGAGTGCCTAAAACGATCGCGCTGCTCAGGGCTTTTTGAATACCCATCTTCTTCCTCAAGCTCTATATGCTCCCGCTGCATAGAGTCTCGTAGGCTCCCTTGCTGCTTCCTTGAAGGCTCCTGCCGTTTTGCACTAACCGAATAATCGCGCTGCTGCGCACACTCCAAAGGCTCTTGCAACTCCGCAAAATCCAAAGAAAAGCTTTGCCCGTGCGAGCCATCCGTGCGTTCCGCCGAAATTTCGCGCAGAATTTCAAAATTTTCCGTATTTTCAAACTCTCGCGCAGATATAAAATTTAAATCCATTTTAGAATTTGAAAAAATTTCGCAATCCAGCTCGGAATTTTGCTGTGCGAAATTTTGCGAAATAGAATTCTCCGAAGCGAAATTCCCTAGCGCTAAATTTTGCTGTACCGCGGAATCCTCCGCATTCAAAAATCCTCCATCCGGACTTTTGAATGCGTGGTAATCTACGCCAAATTTCGGCATGCGCGCTTCTTTTAAGCACTGCGAAATTTTCTCTAGCGTTACGTAAAATAGGCTATCTTTAAGCTTCTCACCCATCGCGAAATTTAGCATGCGGTGCGAGCCACGAGCCCTTGCGATGCGCTCGTCGTAAAGCCGCAGTGTGCCGGCAAAGCTCTCGTCGGGCAAAATCACCGCGATGCGCTCCGGCGCAATGCCCGCGCGCACAAAGGATGAAATTTTTTCAAAAACATAGCTCGCCTGCAAGCTTCGCAGCTCAAAGCCTCTACACACAACCGCTCCGCCCACGCCTAGCGGCTCTCGGCTTAGAATTTCACCCGTACCAAGATTTACGCGGTATGCAAAACCTGGCTCTAGGCTTATGCCGCAAAGCTCCTTCACCGCGCGCACGGGCTTGGAATTTAAAGTCGTGACTCTAAAGCTCAGTACGACCTCGCTCAGCTCCGCAGCGCGCTTAAAAATCTCGAACTCAAATGCGCTGGGATTGCCGTCGATGTTGATTTCTATCCGCTCAAATCCGCACAGATAGGATTCGTTTAGTTCATAAAGCGCGGGCAGCGTGATCTCGTCGTAAAATCCATGCTCACGCAAAATCCTTGCATACGCCCCCGCTAGCTCTCGCAGAATTTCAAAATGCTCGGCATACCACGCATAGGTGTCGCTAAGATCGAGCGCATCGATACTTACGCGCTCCGTCGCAAGCTCCTTGAAAAAGCCGAAAAGATACTCGCGGTTGCGCATAAACTCGTAAAGCTCGTTAGGGAATTTAAGCCTCTCGCCTGCGCGCTTGCTCTCGTTTACCGCCTGCTTCATAAAAAGCGCGCGGTCTATCTCGCCGCAAGCGACAAGATCCGGCACAAAAAGCGCCTTTTCGTATAATTCCGCCAACGTAATCCTGGGCGCCAACACGCCGCCGCTCTCGTTTTGCAGCGCCGCGCGTAGCGCACGCGAGCTAGTGTAGACAAAGAGATTTTTAGAGGGCAAATTTTTCAAAACAAATCCTTTAGAGCGATTCGCAGAACGCGGAATTTTGCGATATTTTAGCAAGAAATTTTTAGTTTGGGCTTTTAAGCAAAGAAGTTTTTGAAAAGCTTGAGAGGCTAAATTTTATCAAGTCAAATTTAGTAAGTTGGACGAGCATAAAATTTTAATCTGTGGCGCTTTGAGCGCGGAATTCTACCTCGCTCCGCATTAATTGCGGCATATTTAAACGCAAAATTTTACGAGTGGATTCCGTAAATTACAAAGCGGCAAAAACGCGATCAAATTTAAGCAGGCTCAAGCTCGATCTTGTATCCCAGGCTCGGGACGTTTTTTATGATTTCACCACCCACTTTATCGCGGATACGCTTGACGAAGGTGCGAAGCGCCGTATCGCTCACGGCTCCTTCGGTCCAAACATAACGCTTGATCTCCTCGTAAAGCACCAGCTCGCCCACGCGACTGGCTAGCAGCGAGACAAAAGAAAGCTCCTTTTTAGTAAGCACGATCTGCTCGCCATCCTTCAGCAAAATACGACGAAGTCCGTCAAATACGTAGCCTGCGCCCATATTTACGACTCGTACAGAGTCCAGCTTAGACTTCATCAGCGCACTTATCTCTAGCACAAATGCGGCGATATCTACCGGCTTAAAGTAATACCGCTCGACGCCAATCTCCATAACGCCTTTTAGCTGCTCCTCCCTACTGAAGCCGCTAAGCACCACGATAGGAGCATGCGGAAAGATCTGCTTGATCTGGCGTATCATCTCAAGCCCATCCTCGATCGGCATTAAAATATCGGTAATGACGAGATTAGGACTAAATTTTTTGAATTTTTTTACACCTTCAAGCCCGTTTTGGGCATTGTAAACGTTGTTAAAAATACCCTCAAACGCCTTATGCAGCGAGGCTAGTAATTTAGTATCATCCTCGACTAGCAAGACGTCCAGCTCTTTTAAAGCGCAGCTCATAGCAGACCCCTCAAGGCGAAATTTCAGACGAAATTCTTTCAAATTTTCTCTTTTATTGAGCTTAAAATAATGTTAAGTTAAAAATTTAATTTCATAAAGTAACACAACTCTTATTTTAGGTGCAAATATGGGCGGGATTAAAAAAACAAGCGTGAGTAAAAATTGCAGCATAGGAATAGAGCAAAAATTTAAAGTGACGCGAGCTAAATCTTATTGGTGCGAAAAAGATTTAAGAGCGGCTGAAAGTAAAATTGCAAAGCAAACGCAGGTAAAATTTCACTACGCGGCGGAGCGGAATTTTATTTTAGGCAAATGGCTTTTAGAGGGAAATGAAACAGCGCTGATAAGATTTGAAGGGTAGGTATAGTTTACCAAAAAACTAGGCATAGCTGGCAAAACCGCATCAATAAGGCTTTAACGAGCGGGCGACGTTAGATAAAATTTTACGGGCGACAGGGCAGCTTACTAGCGCAACTTTTGACGGCAACAAAACGGTTCGTCAAATTTAAAGAGCTTGAAGCCATGCTAAATATACCGCAGGATCTGTTTTGAAAGGGCTAAGTGCATTAAGCCAACTTTCAAATTTAAAACGCATGAAATTTAGCTGCGCGCACACTTAGAAGCTACGTGAACGCATAATCGAACGAATAAAAAGCATGCGGCGCGCAGCCGGTTTAAATTTAAAATCACGACTAGCACAGATCGCTTCATCCAAAAATCGCTTAATTCAAAATCGCCGCGACAATCCTAAGTCTGCAAAAGTGCGCTTTGCGTACCGCTCCAGCCTGCAATTATCCAGGCTGCGACGGGTTTTAAATTTACGACGCAAAGACTGCGTTAAAATTTAAAGCTTGCCGCAAATTTAAAATTTTACCGCGCGATCGCGGTAAAATTTCATGCAGGCAAAATTTCAAAAATCATAAAATTTCAAGAAATTCTTTAAAGATATATTTGCTCTCAGTAGGCCCTGCGCTAGCTTCGGGGTGGTGCTGCACCGAAAATACGGGATACTCCCTGTAGCGAACCCCCTCGATCGTGCCGTCGAAAAGATTGCGATGCGTGATCTCGCAGATCTGCGCAATCGTTTCTGGGACGTTGTAATTGTGGTTTTGCGCGGTGATCTCGATCGATTTGGTGCGCAGGTTTTGCACGGGGTGGTTTGCGCCGTGCTGGCCGAATTTCAGCTTGTAAGTCTCATATCCCATCGCGTTGCTTAGCAGCTGATGACCCAGGCAAATTCCGAAAATCGGCACGCGCGCTTCGACCATCTTTTTGATCTGCGCGATCTCCTCTTTAAGCATACGAGGCTCGCCCGGGCCGTTTGATAAAAATACGCCGTCAATCTGCCCATCTTTAAATTTAGCGATCAAGCTCTCCGCTTTAATGTCGTGTGGGAAAACCTCGACGCCGAGCCCCAGATCGCAAAGTTCGTTGAGGATATTTCGCTTGACGCCGTAATCGATCACGGCTATCTTTTTGCCGCAGCTTGCGGGCTGGGCGTAGCTTCCGCGCTCAGCGTTCCAGCGACCCGATGTGTGCTTGTACGGCGCCTTCGTGCTTACGATGCTTACGTAGTTGATCTCCTCTATGCGCGCAGACTCGCTAAGCGCCTTTTTAAGAGCCGCCTTATCGCTGATCTGCGTCGAGACGAAAGCGCGCAGGCTGCCCTCGTCGCGCAGCATTTTGGTTAAAAATCTAGTGTCGATGTCGTAAACGCCGAATTTCCCGTTTTGAAGAAAATAATCCTCCAAGCTCATCTGTGAGCGGAAATTTGAAGGCTCGTTGTTAAAATTTCTTACGAAAATTCCGCTGGCATGGATTTTGGAGCTTTCCTTGTCGTTTTCGTTGATGCCTACGATGCCGATCTCGGGCATCGTAAAGATGATGAACTGCCCCGCGTAGCTGGGATCGGAGATGATCTCTTCGTAGCCCGTGGCGGAGGTGTTAAACACGAGCTCGCCGAATGCGCTACCGCCCTTGCCGAACGCCTTGGCTTGCAGGTAGATGCCGTTTTCTATGTAGATATACGCGTTCATTATAGCATGCCTCGTTTTCTTAGCTCCTCTTCGTAGAGCTTTTCAAACACAAGCTCGTATTCTTCGGTACCTGGGATCAATTTTTGCTTGTAGCCCTCGATCTTTTCATATACCGCATCCTCAATCTTTTGATAATTTTTAAGATATTCGTCGATCGCGTTATAAATTATCGTCTTTAGCCTATTTTCCGAGACTTTGTAATCGATCAAATTTTTCTTCCAAACGGTTTCTAAAATTTTATGCGATATGGTGCCGTAGCGATCCTCAAAATTTAGCTCGAAATTCTCGTCGTTTGCGATGTGACGCTTGATGAGCCAAAACATATCTTTTTTATTCACGCTCATCTCGTCAAGCTCGCTTATGCGCTCATCTATCAGCTCGTTTGCGCGCTCGTCTATCGCTCTTTCTTTTTGCAGATCGGCCCTTATGATTTCGTCCGCTTCCTTGGCGACGGGCTCTATGCCCGCACTAAGCGTAACGCAGCCCGAGTTTAGCAGATCCAGCGCTATTTTATGCGCGATATATGGCACGTGTGGTAGTCGTATTCGCATTATCGTTCCTTTAAATTCAGTTCTATGAGCGGTCGCGCCGCCCGCGTTTGCAAACGGCGGAATTTTAAAATTCTTAAAATTCCGCCCGATTTTATAAAATTATCGTGTCGCTTCTTTCGGGACTTGTGGAGATGAAGCCCACCTTCGCGCCGCTTAGCTCCTCTATTTTGCGGATATAATTTTGCGCGTTTTGCGGCAGATCTTCAAATTTTGAAATTCCCTTTACGCTGTCCCAGCCCGGCATCTGCTCATAAACCGGCTCGACAGCTTCCAAATCGATCGGGAAATAATCGATCTCCTCACCCTTGTAGCGATACGCGCGGCAAATTTTAATGCTCTCAAAGCCGTCTAAGACGTCAAGCTTCATCAGCGCGAGCTTGTCGATGCCGCTAAGGCGCACGGCGTATTTAGTAGCCACTCCGTCGAACCAACCGCAGCGACGCGCCCTGCCCGTCGTGGTGCCGTACTCTTTGCCGATCTCGCGCATCGCCTCGCCTTGCGGGCCCTTATCCTCGGTAGGAAACGCGCCGTTGCCCACGCGGGTGGTGTAGGCTTTTAAAATTCCCATCACCGTGCCGATATCTTTCGGCGCGAGCCCGAGCCCGCTGCAAGCCCCGCCCGCGATAGTCGTCGAGCTCGTGACGTAAGGATAGGTGCCGTGATCGATATCAAGCAGGCTTCCTTGCGCGCCCTCTACGAGTACGCGCTTGTCGTAATCAAGTGCCTTCCACAGCATATGCGTGGTATCGGCGATGTATGGCTCGAGCGCGCTTTTATAGCGCTTTAGCTCCTCGTAAATTTCAAGCTTGCTAGGAATTTTAACCCCCGCTTTTTCAAAAACGCTCTCATGCGAGGCAAAATCGCGCGATAGCGCCTCGGCAAGCCTTTCAGGCTCTAAAAGCTCCGCCACGCGGTGCCCCGTGCGCGCGATCTTATCGGCATACGCAGGCCCTATGCCCTTGCCGGTAGTGCCGATCGCAAGCTCGCCCTTGCTCTTTTCGCGCGCCTGATCGATCAGCGAGTGGTACTGTAAATTTAAAAACGCCTTCTCGCTTATAAAAAATCTGCCCTTTAAATTTTCAAACTGCGCCATCTCGGTAATCAGCACGTCGGGGTTGATCACGACGCCGTTTCCGATGATGTTGATGATATTTTTATGAAGCACGCCGCTAGGCACTAGATGCAGCGCAAATTTCTCGCCGTTTATGACGATGGTGTGCCCTGCGTTGTGTCCGCCGCTGCTGCGACATACGAAATCGTAATTCGCGCTTATCATATCTACAATCTTGCCCTTGCCCTCATCGCCCCACTGGGCGCCGATGACTACGTCAACTTTACTCATTTCTCATCCTTTTGCATAATTTTTTCTATCAAAGCATCCACTAGCAGCGCAAAGCCGCTGGATTTTAGCCCGTCTATTTCGTAATTTCCGCCGTTGCAATACACCGCGCCCGCGTCTAAAAATCTAAAAAATAGCGCGTCGTAGTAGCGCATTTTAGAGTAATACAGCAGCGAAACGCAGATACGCTCGTAATCCACACCTAGGCTTAAAATTTCATCTAGGCACGGCACGAGCTCCTCAGGCACCTGCGTGCGCAGAGCCTGCACGTCCTTTAGCGACGTAGCGCGAGCCGTAGCATCCAGCCAAGGCAAATTTTGCTCAAGCAGCGTCTCAATCTTGCCCTTTTCAAAAATTTCAAGCGGCAGGTTTAAAATTTCGCAAATTTTTTTAGGAATTTCGATATTGCTTAGCTGAAGCGCGGGCACAAGATCAAATTCTTTAAAAAATTCCTGCGCGATTTTAATCGCAAGCGGCAAATTTTTCTCCCCGATCAGCTCCGCGCCGATCTGATAAAACTCGTCGCTTGGGTATTTGAAGGTCGGCTGCACGTAAAATAGCCGCCTTAGCTTATCGTCTTTCAGCCGCTTGCGCACGATACGCACGACATCCACGGTACTGTCTGCGCGAAGCGCAAGCTCGTGGTTTGTGGGATCGGAGAGCTTAAGAAGCTTATGCGGCGCGACGCTTAGGTGCTGATGATATGAAAAATATGGCGTTAAAATTTCGCTAAAGCCGTTTTTTACGAGGATTTCGCTCGCCTTATTTTCCAGCTCGCGCTTAAGCTGCGCGCTCTTTCCGAAATACAGCCTCGAGCCGTTTGGTATCTCGTGATCGAAATCGGCGCTAACGCTATCTATCATGCTGCCTCCAAATCGCTTATAAACTGATCCAGCCGCGCCCTAAAGCCCGAGATGAAGCTTGCTAAAACGCGATAATCAAGCGAAAGAATATCTAAAATTTGCTTACGTATTTCTGTATTTAGCGCAAATTTCTCGCTGCCCGCGCTTTGAGTTTTGTTTAAAATTTCGCCGAATTTTGCTCTAAAGCCTTCAAACTCTCCCGGGCTAAGCTCGCCCGTTTGACTACGCGCGATGAAGTTTAGCGCCAAATCCTTATAATCAAGCGCGTTTAAAAAGCTGATAAACTCATCTTTGTCGATGGCTGCGAGCTTGGGCGTATCTTTAAATCGCGCGATGAAAGCGCCTATCTCCCTGCGATCCAGCGCTTTTGCGATAAAATTTCCCTGCAGATAGTTAAATTTCAAATTGTTTAAAAGCCGCAGCGATAGCGCG
>NZ_CALIBB010000313.1 GCF_938045595.1 uncultured Campylobacter sp. | reverse complement strand
CTAGACCCAGTAGCCCGTTGTCGCGGCGCGAAATTTCATTTATCACGGCGCTTAGTCCGCCCGCGCGGTCGATGTCCTCCATATGCACGCTTGGCAGGCTCGGGCTGATTTTGGCGATATGGGCTATCTTTCGGCTGATCTCATTGAGCCCCGCGATTTGTAAATTTACCCCCGCTTCGCGCGCGATAGCCAGGATATGCAGCACGGTGTTGCTGCTGCCGCCCATCGCCATATCGACGACTAGGGCGTTTTGGATCGATTTTTCGTTCACGATGTTGCGGATTTTGTATTTTTCATCGAGCGCTATCTCGCAGATGCGGCGTCCCGCCTGCCTGATGAGCTCCTCGCGCTCGGGAGTTAGCGCGGGCACCGTGCCGTTGCCTTTTAGCGCGATACCCATCGCTTCGCACAGCGTATTCATCGAGTTTGCCGTAAACATCCCGCTGCAGCTGCCCCCGCTCGGACAGGCGGCGCACTCGATCTCTTTTAGCTCCTCGGCGCTGATCTCTTTGGTTTCAAATTTACCCACCGCCTCAAACGCCGTGGATAGGTCGATCGGCTCGCCTTTTTTGGTGTAGCCCTTTTTCATCGGACCGCCGCTGACAAAAACCGTCGGCACGTTTACGCGAAGCGCGCCCATAAGCATGCCCGGCACGATTTTATCGCAGTTTGGCATACATACGAGGGCGTCTAGGGCATGCGCGTTCATCACCGTTTCTATGGAATTTGCGATCAGTTCGCGGCTAGGCAAGCTATAAAGCATCCCAGCATGCCCCATCGCGATGCCGTCATCCACGCCGATGCAGTTAAACTCAAACGGCACGCAGCCGTTTTTGCGGATCTCGTCTTTTAAAATTTCGGAGTATTTGTTGAGGAAAAAGTGCCCCGGGATGATCTCAATGAAGCTGTTTGCTACGCCGATAAACGGCTTTTCAAAGTCCTCGTCCTTTAGCCCGGTCGCTCTTAGCAAGCTTCTGTGCGGCGCGCGCGTATAGCCCTTTTTGATGATGTCGCTTCTCATTTTATGTCCTTGGATTGAAATTTGCGGATTTTATCACATTTAATAATAAATTTTACTTTTTCACGCCTATAAATACAACGTAGTAGCTTAGCATACGGGTTGAATTTGAAAGTAGATATTGACTCAAATCAAATAAATTTACTCTTAGTTGTAGTATAATTTATACCAATTATCAATTAGGGAGTTGAAATGAGAAAAATTTTGCTTAGTTCCTCGTTAATTTTTATGCTTTTTAGCGCGCAAGGAGCCTTTGGAGAGGAGGAAAGGCTTGCGGATTCAGATAGGTTCGGTCCTCTAAAATCCTTCGGTCCGCCTAAGTTCATCGCTCCGCCTTCGGCACAAAAGCAGACGTTAGAAAACCAATTCGATCGCGCAGATCGAAATTATTATTCTGCGGCAGACGCTATAGACGAGGCGATCTCATCGCTACGGCTAAAGAGCGGATTTTACGGCAGAAATTTTTATAACTCTGCTTTGACAAACTTCCGTACTAGCAAATTTTACGGTATTTTCAATCTCAACCACACAAAGGCAAACGGCTACAAGGACGGATTGGGCCGAGAGGTAGATTTTGGTTACGAGCGCTTCGCTCAAGCTGCGATTTTAGGTTTTGTGCCGAGCGAATATGCAGAATTTCGCCTTACGTATATGCATGACGATATAGCTGACGATAAGCAGCCCGAGTATCAGATGGATCCCGTAGATACCGATAGGCACATTGTGCGGTTTGACGGACGCTTAGGATTAGAGGAGCTTAGCAATACCGTAAGATTCGGAGCACGATATCGTAATATAAAGCGCGAAGCGAATAACTATAAGCTAAGAAATAGCCCACAAAATATGCAGATCAAGCTGAATCGTAAAATTTGGGATTATTATCTTAAATATGACGCAGATTTGGGCTCTTGGCATAATCAAATCGGAGCCAGCTACGAGCGCGACGAGCATCTAGGGCGAAGATTTCGTATAAACGGCAACCAGAGCATATTAAACGCGTATCGTTTCGCGGATTTGAATATAGATCGTTTTAAAATTTTTGACACATTAAGCTACGAATTTTCATCCGAGCACAAATTAACTGCGGCTCTAGCTTACGAAAAAGATATCGCTAAAGCAAAGAAAGCGGATCTTACGTTAGAAAATCCGCTAAATCCTGCGACGCTCTTTCCTAGCGCCAATATGTTGTGGCAAAATTTTTATGGGCGGCAGGTAGACGGCACGCTCAAAGAAGATGCTTATAGTGCGGAGCTGAAATACGACTTTACTCCGCAAAATCAGCTCTACGGCGTGCGGATAGCTCACATAGAGCGTATTGGAGATAACGTAGAGAAATTTAACTCTTTGGGAAATTTCGTCTATAATCGTGCGCAAAATCGCCTAATATCCCAAAGACCAGGCTCATCGATAGTGGGTAATCCGTTCTTGAAAAAAGAGGAGCATAACTTAGTGAAGCTCGAAGCTAAATTTAAAGATGGCGCGGATTATATGAAAAGCGCTTTCGGCGGGGATTTGGACGCGGGAGCATTCGTCAGCTACGACGACGTTAAAAATCTAATAATCTTCGATCGCGCTCGCGCACAGTATGGAATTTACGCAAATTCCGGCGATATAATAGCGCGAAACGTAGATGCCAAAATCATTCAGACTAGCGCGTATGCTAAATTTAACGTTACGCAAAATTTCGGTATCGCTGCAAAAGCCTACTATACCTACGGACAAAACGATACCGACGGTAGAGCTTTGTATCAAATCCGCCCGTTTGAGTTAAATTTAAACGTAGATTACAAGGACTATTTCGCATACGGCTCGTGGAACGTAGGAGCTGCAGCCAGAGCCGTAAGCAAGCATACGCGCGGTGATTTCGATGCAGCCAACGGGCTTGGTATAGACGATAAAGACGCGGCAAAGGGCTTCATGACGCTGGATCTGTATTCGGGTGTAAATATTCGAGATAAGTTCGGCGTGAAATTTGGAGTAAATAACGTGTTTGATAAAAAATACGCTGAGTTCATAAGCGCCGATCATATCGAGGCTTTTGCTCCGATTAGCACGATAAATGCTCCTGGTAGGACGTTTTGGCTGAGCTTTCATGCGGCGTTTTAAATTTGTATGACAAAGAGAGATATAAATTTTAAGTTAAGGAGTAACAGATGCAAAGAAGAAATTTCTTAAAACTAACGTCTGCGTTGGCGGCTAGCGGGCTTGCTAGCCCTCTTTTTGCAAAGGAAGCTTTTACTATCTACGGCGCGCCTGCGATGCCTAGCCTCATCATCGGCGTTGCGTGCATGCAGGGGCAGATCGGCAAAAAATACGACGCCAAGCTGGAGCTTTGGCGCGATCCCGATCAGCTTCGTGCAGGCGTGGCAAACGGCGAGTACAAGGTCATGATGAGCCCCAGCAACGTAGGGGTGAACCTCGCAAATCAGGGGCGCAAGATCGGCATGGTAAATATCCTCACCGAGGGGCTAAATTTCGTGATGAGCAAGGGCGAGAAGATAACGGAATTTGCGCAGCTGAAGGGCAAAAAGATCGTCATGCCTTTTAAAAACGACATGCTAGACATCATCGTGCGAGCCATAGCGAAAAAGCAGGGCATTAGCGGGCTAAACATCAACTACACCGCCAGCCCCGCAGAGAGCGCGCAGCTGTTTTTGGCCAAAGACTACGACGTCGCGATCACGGTGGAGCCGCTAGCAAGCGCCATGATCTTAAAGGGCAAAGTATCGGGCATCGCCGTGCAACGAGGAGCAAATTTAAGCGATATGTGGGCGCAGGCGTTTTCGGTAAAGCCCATAATCCCGCAAGCGGGCATCATCGCAGATACCGATTTTTACGCCGCAAAAAAGGCGGATTTTGAAATTTTCAATGCCGATCTGGCAGACGCGCTTGCGTGGATCAAAGCGAACAAACAAAGCGCCGCGGCGATCGGGACAAATTTCTTTCCCGCGCCGCCGCCTGCGATATTTATGAGTATCGATACGTCGAATTTATGCGTCAAAAAGCCTAGCGAGATCAAGGACGAGCTTTTGAAATTTTATGAAATTTTGATGGAATTTAACCCTAAGCTCATCGGCGGCGCGATGCCTAAGGACGAGTTTTTTCTATGCTAAAAATCGATAAAATTCGCAAAGCTCAAAACCCCGTGTTTTACGTCATAGACTATCTATGGGGCGGCTTTGCGAGCTTGGGGGTGGTGTGCTTTTTCGTAGCCGTCTGGCAGGTAGCGAGCGAGGCTTACGGGCCGCTCATTCTGCCAGAACCCGCGGCTGTTTTTTCTAAGGCGTGCGAAATTTTAAAAAATTTCGCCGCAAACGATCTGGCCTTGTCGCTTAAGCGCGCGCTTGCAGGCACCTTCCTCGCGCTTTTTGCGGGGATTTGCAGCGGGCTTGCGGCGGGGTATTTCAAAAGCCTGCGAGCCTTTTTAAACCCGCTAATTACCGTGCTTCTCTCGACGCCGCCCATCGTTTGGATCGTGCTTGCGATATTTTGGTTTCATTTCGGCGATATAAGCGTGCTTTTTACCGTCGTTATCGTCGTCGCGCCGATGACTTTTGCGTCCGCGGCGCAGGCGATGGCTAGCGTGAGCGCCGAATATACCGAGCTTTTCGACAGCTACAAAAGCTCAATTTTAAAAAAACTGCGCTACCTCTACGCGCCGCACCTAATCGAGCGGCTGCTTCCCGCGATCTACGTCGCGGTTAGCAACGGCGCGAAGGTGCTTGTGATGGCGGAGCTTTTGGGTGCGAACGACGGCATCGGCGCAAAGATCGCCGAAGCGCGCGTCAATATCGATACGGTCGAAGTCATGGCGTATGTGTGCCTAGTCATAGCCTTTACGGCGCTTTTCGATTATCTCGTGACCAAGCCGCTTCAAATTTTACTGATGCCGTGGAGCAGATGATGCTAAAAATTTCAAATCTGCGCTACGAAATTTTGCGCGACGTTATAATTTCAGATTTTTCGCTGCGGCTGCACGCAGGCGAAGTAAAGACGCTCTTTGGCCCCAGCGGCTGCGGCAAGACTTCGCTTTTGCGGCTG
Organism: uncultured Campylobacter sp.; assembly: GCF_938045595.1. GTDB lineage: Bacteria > Campylobacterota > Campylobacteria > Campylobacterales > Campylobacteraceae > Campylobacter_B. Next base: position 22,386 of record NZ_CALIBB010000313.1, on the reverse strand, counting down.
GTCTGCGGGCTGGAGGATAAAAAAAGCGGGCAGATCGAAAACGGCTTTAAAAAAATCAGCTTTTTGTTTCAAGAAAACCGCCTGCTACCGAACCTCACGGCGCTTAAAAATATTGAAATTTTTAGCCCCGCGGGCGTGAGCAAAATTTACGCCCTCGCCGCAAAGATCGGGCTAAGCCCGAGCGATCTGAACAAATTCCCGCGCGAGCTAAGCGGCGGTATGCAAAAGCGCACGGCGTTTTTGCGCACGATCCTTAGCGGCTGCGATCTGGCACTGCTTGATGAGCCGTTTGTAGGTCTGGATCGCGATCTGCGCGGCGTGCTGATCGAAATTTTAGTCTCAAAGATCGAGCGCGAGGGGCTTGCCTGCCTTTTGGTGACCCACGACCGCTTCGAAGCCGCACGCCTAAGCCACGAGATCATCGAGCTCAAGCCCAAAGGGATGGGGCTTAGACGCGTCGTGAGTCTAGATGAGCCGCTAAGCGCGCGCGACGAGCGGTACGAAGAGCGCGTGGTAAGCGAGCAGTTTGGGGGAGTGAGCTATTATGAGTAGGAATTTTATCTTTAGTGCGCGCAAACAGGGAGGTTCTGCACAAAATTTAAACTTACGTTGCGGCCCGGGCGCGGACGAGCGAGGCTTTGGCGAGTATCGCAATCCATGCGTGTGCAATCACGGGCGTTTGCCGGGCGCTAGATGCGATGACCTCAGCGCTCGCAGGCATGGGTTTTTACAAAGTATTAGATGTCGAGATGTCGGTGTGGGCGGGCACAAGCTCTTGCGAGATACTAAATGTTATGATTTCGTTGCTTGCATAGACAGGCCCTTTCGGGACATCGGATGCTGCGATCTTAGCGCAAGCGGATATAGCCTTTCGCAGGACGCCTGGCGCCGTGGTTTTGCTGCACCAAAATACGAACTGCGCAACCGTGCGAACTGCGATTATATCGTGAACGTGCTCCTGAACAGCGCAGCGCGCTACGGCTTTGCTGCGCGAAATACGGCGAGATTTAGCGGCGATACGTACTTCAGCGCGAGTGCCGGCTTGCAACGTAGCCCTAACGCGAGCGATCCTTTGCAGCGCGTATCCGATCGCCCTGCTCGTGCCGCCTGCCTGCATTGTGGATTTGGCGCGCAGCACAGCGCTCGAAAAGCCCTTTTGAGCGCCTACCGCTCGCTGTTTTGCGATGCAAGTGGGCTAGGTAGCGAGCAAAATCCCACTCTAGGCACCTTTTGTGCGGTGCGGAATTTTTTAAATTTACACGGCGCGCGTGATTTTAAGAATTTTGGCCCCGTAAATTTGAAGAAATTTAACCTCGCCACACTGCAATTTGCAAATTTAAAAAAGCAAATCCGCGCCGACAAAGGTATTGATAAGAGCGCTAATTCGCGCAATTTGACGAGTTTTCGACGCGAGACCCGCACGTCGCACGGATTGAGCCTCGGACGCAGAAATTGCAAAGTTGCGCAAAATTCTAAAATTTGTGCCTCGGGTTTTACACAAAATTTTAAAAATTTTGACTGGGGCTTGGAGGTCGAGCCCGTGCAAAATTTCAAAATTTACGCTTCAAATTTCACGCGAAATTTCAAAAATTCCGCTCGCAGCTTGGAGGCGGAACCCGCGCAAAGCTTTAAAAATCAAAATTCCGCGCAGGATTTCTGGCAAAATGGCAGCAGCTCCGAGCCAAATTCCGCGCAGGACTTCTCACAAAACGGCAAAAGCTACGATCAAAATTCCGCACAGGGCTTCTCGCAGAACATTAAAAATTCCGAACGGAATTTACCGCTAAGCTTCTTGCAAAGCGTTAAAAGCTCCGATCAAAGTCAAAACTCCAAACCCGCCCGCCCGCAAAGCTTTAAAAATCAAAATTTCGCGTGGGATTTCTCACAAAACGGGAGAAGCACCGAGCCGAATTCTGTTCAGAACTTCTCGCAAAGCGCTAAAAATTCCGATCGGAATTCCAAAGCTAATTCTACGCAAAGCCAAACTGAGCCCGTTTCGCCGCAGGAGCTCAAAAATTCCGAGTCGTGTTCGGTGCAGAAGCAAGAGCTAGGCTTTTACGCGCCTAAATTTAAAGATGAGCGCGCGAGGAATTTTTTCTCCCATCCGATGCGCGCTTTCGTTCTTTGCGCCTGCTTTTTTGCGGCGCTGGGCGCGCTTAGCTTTTTAGCGCCCGATGCGCTGGCGATCGATTATGTCGGCGCTCATAAGTTTTACTTTCTGTTTTTGGCGCCTTCGTGCATCTACGCGGCGTTTTTGCTTACCGCGCTGCCCGATTGGACGAACTTCGAGGGTTCGCTAAAGCCTGTTTCGCTCGCCTTTGCCGCCTGCCTGATCGCGGCTTTTATCGCGAGCTTTTTAAATTTACGGCTTGCGGCGGCGATTGTGGGGCTGTTTTGGGCGGTATTTTTCATCTTTGCGGCATGGCTTTTGTGGCTGGATAAAAACTCGAATAATTTTAGCATCCTGGCGGTCCTTGCGGCGTTTTGCGCCTGCTCTGCGGCCTACGGCGCGAGCGGGGATGAGAAGTTTTTGCTTAGCTTTGTGCATATCAACGTCGCGGCGATCGCCGTCGTAAGCTACCGCATAAGCGTCGTCATCGGCAACGAAGCGCTAAGAGAGGGCGGGCTGAAGGACGCCGTTTTTATTCCAAATTTTATCTACAAAAATTTAGCCGCTTTCCTCGCCTTCGCTTTGGCGCTCGCGACGCCATTTTTAAGCGAGGCGACGTGCGGATTTATCGCGCTTGGCATCGGATTTTTGTTTTTGGCGAAGCTTCGCGAGCTGCACTACGCCGAAATTCTAAGCCGCCACTATATGGCGTTTTACTACGCGCTGCAGGCTGCGTGCGCGGCGGGCTATGCGTGGTTGGGCTGGGAGCTGATACGCGGGGGATACGCTGCCGCGCCGCTGCACGTCATCGCGATCTGCTATATCTACGGAGCGATACTTTTTGTGGGAATGATCGCCGGACAGCGCCACAGCGGAATTTCGCCGCTAAATTTTCCGCGCCTAAGCCGCGCGGCGCTCGTTTTGGCTCTACTCGCGGGGGCTTTAAGAGCCGTTTTTGCGGGCGAGAGCTTTATTTTATACGTGATGATCCCCTCGGCGCTTTTCATCGCCGCGGTCGCGCTATATCTTATAAATTTCGTCCCGATCTTTCTGAAAAATCCTTTCAGCGCGGATCCGGATTGATGCTCATCAAAGCGGGCTTGCTAAATTTTAGCTAAAATCGATCAAATTTCATTTCAAGGAGAGCTTATGCAACACATCAAAAATATCGACGCCGCTAAGGCCGTAGAGCTTGCTTCGCTAGTCGAAGTATCCCCTCATAAGGTGATTTCGCGCACCCTCGCGCAAAATCCTGCGCTGAATATGACGCTTTTCGCCTTCGACGGCGGCGAGGAGATCAGCTCGCACAAATCCGACGGCGACGCGTTCGTTTACGTGCTTGAGGGCGAGGGCGATTTCACGATCGACGGGCAGAAACACCGCGTAAAAGCGGAGCAAAGCATCGTCATGCCTGCGGGCTTGCCGCACGCGATCTTCGCGCCGGTGCCGTTTAAGTGGTTTTTAGTGGTGGTTTTTTAGCCTCTAAGCTTAAGGGCGGGTCAAATTTTAAAATTTAGCCCGCCCGCCGCTTCATAAAATTTTATCCGAAATTCCATTTGCAGGGCCCTTATGTCTGCTTCAGACCGTTCCCGCTTGCCTTCGCAAAATTTTAAAATTTCAAAAACGTTTAAATTTTGCTTTTACCGCGCCCAAAAATTTCGTCTGTTTTGCAAACCGTGCGGGAGCTGAAAATAACGCATCGCGTTTGCGCACCGCGCCGAGCCCAGAAATCGCGCGCTTGAGCTCGCATCGCAAGTCAAATCCATAGCTCGCGCGTTAGATTTCAAAGTCGCGCCGAGCACTTAATATGCGTAGAGCATGCAAATGCGCGCCAAGCTAGTCGAGCAGATAGGCGCTGTAATAGGGCAATGCGCCGGGCGCGCAATACATATCGGGCGATTAGAGCAGACGAGCGCTGTAGTAGGGTAAACCCGCCGAGTGCGCAAACTGAGCTGAGCCCGAAAACTGCGCGCTTGAATGCACAGATCGTGCGTTAAATTTAAAGTCCGTGCCATGCGCGAAATGCACGCCAAGTCGGCCTAAATTTTAAAATTTAGCTTTCGCTCGGGCTTAGCTCCTTGATAATTAGCTCGGGCGTGATCGTGCCGCGGAAGTTGTTTTTGCTAATCGTAAAGATCACGTCGACCCGCTCGCCCGCGCGCGGCAAAAAGTCGTAGTTGAAAAACAGCGCCTCGACGCTGCCGCCGTTTTTATCAAGCGCCATTTTGATATGCTTGCCCTCCTTGCCGATCTCTCTGATATTGCGGGCGCGGGCGCCTTTGATACAAAAGAGCGGGCGCGGATTTTTCTGCCCGTAGGGCTCATAAAATTCCAAAATTTCAAGCAGCTCGAAGTCTATCTGCGACGCGTCCAGCTCTCCCAGCAGATCGTCTTGCGCGCTAAAATCGCTCAGATCCTTAGGCGTAATGCGCTCATTTACGCGCCGCTTAAACTCCTGAAGTAGCGCAGGATCGATCCCCACGCCCGCAGCGCCCTTGTGCCCGCCGAAGGTCGTTAAAATTTCGCTTTGCGAGGAGATTAGCTCTAAAATATCAAATTTACCGATGCTGCGCGCGCTTCCTTTGGCGCGTGAGTCACTTACGCTAAAGACGATCGCGGGCTTTTTGTAGGTCTTGCTTAGGCGGCTTGCGACGATGCCGATGATCCCTTCGTGCCACTGCGGACCCCACACGACGATGACGTTGTCGCTCGGATCGACGCTTTTTACGATCTCGTCGTAGAGGTTTTTCTCCTCCTCTTTGCGCGAGTTGTTGATCGAATTTATCGTCTCTAGGTAGTGGTTTGCCTCTCTGATATTTTTGGCGCATAGGAAGTTATACGACATCGTAGCATCGTCCATCCGCCCCGTGCAGTTGATTAGCGGCGCGATCGTGTAGCTAATATCGTCGAATTCGAAATGCTTTTTAAAATAATGCTCTTTAATCGCCTTGAAGCAGGCGCGGTTTGAGCTATTTAGCCGCTTGATGCCGAAGCGCAGCAGCGCGCGGTTCATGTCGCGCAGCTCCATCATATCGGCGATTATGGCGATGATGAGGATATCCATAGAGCTTGCCATATCGTAGTTCACGCCGAGGGTTTCTTTTAGCGCGCCTACGAGATACCAGGCCACCTGCGCGCCGCAAATTTCGATATTTGGGAAGGTGCAGTCAGGCTGCTTCGGATTGATTATCGCGTAAGCTCTCGGCAGCACGGGCGGGGGCATGTGGTGATCGGTGATGATGAGATCGATCCCCTTTTGAGCGCAAATTTCGGCAGCTTCCGTCGCGGAGGTGCCGTTATCTACGGTGATGATGAGATCCACGTCCTCAAGCTCGCCTATGATCTCGCTGTTTAGCCCATATCCGTCGGTAAAGCGGTTTGGTATCTTGATAACGTAATCCGCGCCTATTTGATTGAAAAAATCGCTCATTATGACGGTGCTTACAATACCGTCGACGTCGTAATCGCCGACTACGGCTATGCGCTGGTTTTCTTCGATGGCAGTTTTTATGCGCAAAGCCGCCTTATAGGTATCTTTCAGATCGCAGGGTAAGGGAATTTCAGAAATTTTAGTATGCCGATCGTTCGCAAATCTCGATTTTAGAATTTCCCTTATCTCATTTTTACCTAGCATTTTTTATAGATGCTTCGATAAAGCCCAAAATAGCGGGATTTGGGCGCACTAGACGGCTGGTAAATTCCGGGTGAAACTGCACGCCCAGAAAAAACGGATGGTTTTTTAGCTCGATCGCTTCGATAAGTCCGTCGCTCTCGCCGCAGACGATAAGCCCGTGCTTTTCAAACTCGGCGCGGTACTTCGGATTGGCTTCGTAGCGGTGGCGGTGGCGCTCGCGGATAGTTTTTTGCTCGCCGTAAATTTTACTCAAAAGCGAGCCTTTTTTGACGTCGCAGTCATAGCCGCCCAGCCGCATAGTGCCGCCCATAGGGGATTTGTGCGTGCGGATCTGCTTTTTGCCGCTTGCGTCGATAAAGCTGTCGATGAGGTAGATCACCGGATCTTCGGTCTGCGGGTCAAATTCCGAGGAGTTGGCGTTTTTCAGTTTTAAGACATTGCGCGCAAACTCCACCATCGCAAGCTGCATCCCTAGGCAAATTCCCAAAAATGGCACCTTATGCACCCGCGCGTAGTTTATGGCTAAAATTTTACCCTCTATCCCGCGCGAGCCGAAGCCGCCTGCTACCAAAATTCCGTTTACGTCGCGGAAAATTTCATCCACATTTGCAGCTTCAATTTTTTCGCTATCTACCCACTTTAAGCTTATCCGCGTATCAAGCGTCGCGCCCGCGTGGATGATCCCTTCGGTGAGGGATTTGTAGCTTTCTTTCAGATCGATATATTTGCCGACGAAGGCGATCGTGGTTTCGTTCGTAGGCACGATGACGCGCTTAACGAGGCTGTCCCAGTTGCTCATATCGACTTCGAGCTTATTTAAGCTTAGAGTCTCCGCGATCGGCGTTAAAATATCCTGCTTCAAAAACGCAAGCGGGATCTGATAGATGCTCGCGCTATCGGGGCTTTCGATGACGCAGTTTTTATCCACGCCGCAGCTTAGCGCGATCTTATCTTTAAGCGCGCGATTTAGCGGCATTTCGGAGCGGCAGATTATCATATCGGGGCTGATACCGATGCGGCGCAGCTCGCCTACGCTGTGCTGCGTGGGCTTGGTTTTGAGCTCGCCCGCTACCTTGATGAAAGGCACGAGCGTGAGGTGGATATTCATCGTATTTACTCTACCCAGCTCCACTCTCATCGCGCGGATCGCCTCTAAAAACGGTAGCCCCTCGATGTCGCCTACGGTGCCGCCGATCTCGACGATCAGCACGTCGTTGCCCTCGCCCGCCTTTTTTATACGACGCACGATCTCGCCTACGATATGAGGGATCACTTGTATCGTCTTGCCCAAATAATCGCCTCTGCGCTCCTTTTCGATGACAGAGCTGTAAACTTTGCCCGTGGTAAAGTTGTTGTCTTGGCTTAAATTTTCATCCAAGAACCTCTCATAATGTCCCAAATCCAGATCGGTCTCCGCGCCGTCGTCGGTGACGAAAACTTCTCCGTGCTCCAGCGGGCTCATGGTGCCGGGATCGACGTTGATATAAGGATCCGCCTTTAGGATGCGCACCTTTTGCCCCGCGTGCTTTAAAAGCGTCGCGATCGACGCCGCCGCAATGCCCTTACCCAGCGAGCTCAGCACTCCGCCGGTGACGAAAATATATTTCGTTTGTTTTGCCATAAGTTTTCCTAAATTTTGATATTAATGTTGCGATTATAACTTCTTTTAGGTTAAAGCACACTAAGCTAGAATTTGAAAATTTTAGAAATTTACGGCAAAATACGCACCCAAATAAATTTTAAATTTAAAGGAGAGATGATGAAAAAGATCATCGCGGCTTTAGTGCTCATCGTAGCGCTTATAGTGGGCGTTTTTGTGGCGACGAAGGACGCTAAAACGGGAGTAGCTAAAAGTGTAAACGATAGCATAACCAAAACGGTTGACGGTGCGGTCGGCAAGAGTGCCAGCGCGGCGATTGAGCAGCAGATTGCGGAATTTATCGCTAGAAACGAAATTTTCGAGACTAAGAGCGCTAAATTTTATCCTGGAGATAGCAACTCAAGCGGCTTTATCGAAGGCGTAGTAAAAAAAGAGAAACTGCAAAAAAGCCTTGCTGAAGGCTTTAGCAAGCTAAAGGAAAAAGCAGGCGCGCAAGATAGCAACGATACGGACGAGCCAGATCCTGCTAAAATTTTCCCGGAGGATTTTGCTTTTCGCTACGACTACACTATTAAGCATAGCGTAAAAAACGCTGCGGATGGATTTGAGAGCGACGGAATTTTAACGATTAAGACGCCATATTACGCGGAGCCTTGTAAGAAGCTGTTTAAGACTGACGCGCCGCTTAGCACGCATCTAAACTACGGACCTACAGAGGTTAAATTTAGCGCAAAGCTAGCCGATATAAATGTGCTCGAAGATGGCGGAATAGGACGTCTTGCAGGCCTTAGCCTAAACGGCACGAGCGATATGAGCGGAAAAACGATAAAAGCCTTGGGCTTTAAAATCGGTGAAATTTTTATAGACGACGGCAAGGATTCGGGTCTTGATGTGAAGGATCTTATCTATGAGGCAAACTTTAAAAACGGTATCCAAGATCTAGACGATAATATAACTAAGCTCTTTTTGAATGACATAGATTTTGCAGGCAGCACAAAAGAGCTCGTCGTAACTGTAGATAAGCAGCGCTTCGTCGTAGTTACGGATATGAGCACGGAAGGTAGCTACCGCGTAAAAGATGGAATTTTAAATTTCAACGAAAGCGATAAAGCCCAAAGCCTAAAAATCGCCGACGTGCTAGTGCGAAACATCCATTTAGGTGTCGATACCAGCTTTAGCGCCGCACTTTTCGAAAAATATCTGTCTGTTATCTCAAATCCGCAAGAAGGCGAAAAATTAGCGGAAAATAAAGAGCTTTTTATGAAGCTGCTAAAAGATGATATGAAAATCAACGTGAATGATTTTTCGTTTGAAAATAGCCTCGGCAAGAAATTTGCTTTTAACGCAAGCGCGCTAGTAGGCGGCTACATCGACGAGACGCAGCTTTTTAAGCGCATGAGCTTGGACGGCAAAGCTACGATAAATACGACCATCACGGACTTCCTATCGCCTTATGACAGCTTGCGCGATTTTGCGTCGATGGCGGAAGTTTACGGCTCGCAGTTTCTTAAACCTGATGGAGATGGGGTTAAGATGGAGTTTAGCTTCGATAAGGCAAGCAACTCTATGATCTTAAACGGAAAGCCTATCCCGCTACCGCACAATTAAATTTTTAAGCTTTGCGGGCAAATTTTAAACCTGTTCGCAAAGCTTTTTTGTTTCTTACTTTTTCGGAGCAGAATTTCGCAAAGCTCCGCGCAAATTTTTACCTAGAAAATTCCGTGGCGGCGCCATAAAATTCCGCTCGAATTTTACCGCATCTTTTCCGTCCGCTTCGTTAAATTTTAAATCTATAAGCCAAAATAATGACAGATAGACTTAAGCAATTTTGGCTATAATGCGCGGTTTTGCAGCGCAGCTAGCGTAAATTTAAAAGACGGCGGAGATGAGCGGCATTTATTACGCCGCCTCTTTTGACGACGTATTTTATATTGGGAAACTAACGCTAAATTTGCATTTTTAAATTTCAAGGAACGATATGAAAGTAATCAAACGCAACGGCAGAACCGAGGAACTTGACGTAAGCAAGATCAAAAAATACACGAGCGAGGCAGTGGAGGGGCTGGAAAACGTAAGCCTTAGCGAGCTTGAGGTGGACGCAAAGATCCAGTTTCGCGATATGATCACCACGGAGGAGATCCAGCAAACCCTCATCAAAACCGCGGTCGAAAAGATCGACGTGGACCGCCCGAACTGGACTTTCGTCGCCGCGCGGTTATTTTTATACGATCTATATCACAAAGTAACGGGCTTTAGCGGCTACAACAGCCTGCAAGATTACTTCGCTCGCGGCGAGGCGGCGGGTCGCATAATGCTCGGCTTAAAAGAAAAATACGATCTAGAGGATCTAAATTCTTATCTGCAGCCGCAGCGCGATTTGCAGTTTAATTACCTCGGCATCAAGACGCTTTACGATCGCTACCTCATCAAGGATAAAAGCGGCGCGCCGATCGAGCTTCCGCAGCAGATGTTTATGGCGATCGCGATGTTCCTCGCGCAAAACGAGCTTGACTGCCAGAGCTGGGCGAAGAAATTTTACGATCTTATATCTAAATTTGAAGTCATGCTCGCGACCCCTACGCTTTCAAACGCCCGCACGACGCGACATCAGCTAAGCAGCTGCTACGTGGGAAGCACGCCCGATAATATCGAAGGAATTTTCGATAGCTACAAGGAGATGGCGCTACTGAGCAAATTCGGCGGCGGTATCGGCTGGGACTGGTGCAAGGTGCGCGCGATGGGCGGCAGCATCGACGGGCATAAAAACGCTGCGGGCGGCATCATCCCGTTTTTAAAGATCACAAACGACATCGCCGTCGCCGTCGATCAGCTGGGCACGCGCAAGGGCGCTATCGCCGTGTATATCGAGCCGTGGCATATGGACGTGAGCGACTTCCTCGATCTGCGCAAAAACTCGGGCGAGGAGAGGCGCCGCGCGCATGAAATTTTCCCCGCGCTGTGGATAAATGATCTGTTTATGAAAAGACTTCAAAGCGGCGGCAAATGGACGCTCTTCGATCCCGCAGAAGTAAGCGATCTGAGCGATCTATATGGCGCGGAATTTGAAGCGCGCTACGAGCAGTACGAGGCCGACGATAAAATTTCAAAATCTACGATCCTAGCAAAGGAGCTTTGGAAGAAAATTTTAACGAGCTATTTTGAGACTGGAATGCCCTTTTTATGCTTCAAAGATAACGCCAACCGCATCAATCCAAACGCGCATCAAGGTTTAATCAGAAGCTCAAATTTATGCACGGAGATCTTTCAAAACACGGCGCCGAACCACTACAAAATCAAAGTCGTTTTCGCTGACGGCAGCGAGAGGCTGTTTGAGGAAAACGAAGATGTAAGAACCGACGCGGGCATCGTAAAAAAGGCGAAAAAGATCACCGCGCTGGACACGCTGGGCGGCAAAGAAATTTTTATCGTAGAAAAGGGCTGCAGCGAGGGTGCGACGGCGGTTTGCAACCTCGCAAGCGTAAATTTAAGCAAAATCAATAGCCGCGAGGAGATAGCTCGCGTGATGCCGATCGCCGTGCGAATGCTCGACAACGTCATCGATCTAAATTTTTACCCGCACGCCAAGGTCAAACACACCAATCTAAAAACGCGCGCGATAGGGCTCGGCGTAATGGGCGAAGCGCAGATGCTGGCCGAGCGCGGCGTGAAGTGGGGCAGCTACGAGCACTTCGAGCTGATCGATAGGATAATGGAAAACGTGAGCTTTAACGCGATCAAGGCAAGCTCAAATTTAGCCGTAGAAAAGGGAAGGTACCCCGATTTTGCGGGTTCGAAGTGGAGCGAAGGAATTTTCCCGATCGATTTAGCGAACGAAAACGCCAAAGCGCTCGTTAAGCGCGGCGGACTTTTTGAGCAGAGTAGCTGCGACTGGGACGGGCTGCGCGAAAAAGTAAAGCGCGACGGCATGCGAAACGGCTACCTGATGGCGATCGCGCCGACATCGAGCATCAGCATACTCGTAGGCACCACGCAGACGATCGAGCCGGTGTATAAGCGCAAATGGTTCGAGCACAACCTAAGCGGCATGATCCCGGTCGTCGTACCGAATTTAAGCCCAAAAACGTGGCAGGCGTACGTACCTGCATACGAGCTTGATCAGCGCCTGCTCGTAAAAGCAGGCGCTATCCGCCAAAAATGGATCGATCAAGGCCAGAGCCTAAATATCTTCATGAGCTTGGATAAGGCAAGCGGCGGCTATCTGAGCGAAATTTACACGCTTGCGTGGCAGCTCGGGCTAAAATCGACCTACTATCTACGCTCCGAAAGCCCCGATAGCGAGAAGCTAAACAACGTCGCGGATCGCTCGATCGAGTGCGAAGGGTGTCAGTAAAAGGCAAAAGGGTTAATATATGAAACTAGATAGATTTGAAATAAAAAATTTTCGTTCAATAAAAGACATGACGATAAATATTGAAGAGAGAAATGGTAAAAAATGTATAATATTAGTAGGCAAAAATGAGGCTGGAAAAAGTAATATATTAAAGGCTATATCGGCAGTATTTGGTCAATATGAAGTTAGCATCAAAGATCAAAATAAAAACGCCACAGATGATAAATATTATATTCGTGCGATATTTAAGTTAGAAGAGAACGATTTCAATGTCTTAGAAACAGGGTTATTTGAAGAATATAATATAAAAGATACCAATATATTCCAAAATAACTTAGATATTAGAAATTTTATAAAAGAATCGTTTAATGAAATCTTATTGACTATAAAAATAGATGATAATGAAGAACCTAGATTAAAATATTGGAGCTATAAAACACTAGATAAGAAATATAAAATTTTAAGATCAGTCTATTACGAACAAAATAGCAAACAAATTACAGTTTCTAGCAAAGAAAATTCGATTGGGAATGAACTTTTAATTAATGACCTTAAAAATATTATATTCACGAACATTGAAAACTATATTATCAACATAGAAGAACTGTATAATAATATGATTTTTTGGGAATACAATGATCAATATCTATTACCATCAAGTTTAAATAGTGAAGATTTTAAAAATGATCCGGACATATGTATACCTCTAAAAAATATTTTTTATCTAAATAATATAACAGACATAGAGCAAGATATTGAAAATGCCAGTAAAAAAGATAAAGGATTGCATGGTTTTCTAGAAAGAATATCTAAAGAGGCTACAAAAGAATTTAGAAAAATATGGCCCGACCTAGATAACATAGAGTTTATTATAAGAAAAGATGGCGAAGAGTTTGATATACGAATAAAAGAAAAAGAGTTTTATTCTAATGAGGATAGAAGTGATGGCTTTAAAAGGTTTATAGCAATATTGCTTATGTTATCGATTGAATCTAGAACACAAGAAGCCGATAACAGATTAATTTTATTTGATGAACCAGATGCTTTTTTATATCCAACCAGTGCTAGATTTTTAAAAGAAGAGTTGCTAAAAATTTCAGAGAATTCTATTGTAATATATTCTACGCATTCCCCTTTTATGATAGACAACGAGTGCATAGAAAGACACCTGGTTATAGAAAGAAAGGATGATATTTCAGAAATAGTCCCACAAGGTAAATCACCATTTCAAGAAGACGAACTTTTAAAAAGAGCAATTGGAAGTCATATATTTGAAAGTATACAGTCAAAAAATATTATTTTTGAAGGCTATATGGACTATAAAATTTTTAAAATGTTTTGTAATACAAATGATTTTAAAAATTGCGGGATAGTGTATATGGGCGGCATAAAAGACGTTGATATGATAACTACTATGATGATGCTAACTGGTAAGAAATTTCTTATAATATCCGATAGTGATGAAACTTCAAAAAATAAGAAAAAAGACTTTGAGGAAAGATTTCCGGAATTTAAAACTAATTGGATTGAATATGATATTGCGGGTACAGAATTTAAAACTATTGAAGATTTTTATAGTGATAAATATGTATTAAATAATTTAGAAGGTGAAAAATTTGATATAAAAGAGCATGATAATAGTAAAGCTTGTATGGCCAATATAAATAAAATTATAAAGGATAAAAACAAAATTAAAGAATTTAAAAACAGGCTCATAAATAATATTTCCAAAAATGATATGAAAAAGGATAAATATACTATATTTATGGATATTATAAAAAAGATCTTAACAAACCTGTAGGGAATAATAAATCCAAAGTCACAGCTTATTTTGCTCTTGTTTTGAATTGTCGGCTGCTTATGCAATAGTTTTGATCAAAACCCTAAAAGGCGTTTACTTGTCTATTTTTGATTAATTATTTATAAATTTATCCGAAACCAAAGCGCTTTTATCTATCCCTCGCCCGATGAAAACCAAAAAATTATCGCAGCATTTGCGGTCGCTAAAAGGCGTTATCTCAAATTTACCGTTTACGAACTGCACGACGTATTGCGCCTCATCATCTTTGAAGCTCGCAAGCCCTTTTATGCGGTAAAAATTTTCCGGTATATCGCTCATAAATTTGATGAAATTTTGCCTATCGATGGCCTCAGGAAGGTCTTTTTTAAACGAGATTATCCCCTCGTCTTCGTGCGTCGCGCCCATCTTGCCCTCGAGCAGGACGGACGCCATATAGGAGGTGTCGCTCTGGCGGTAGAGCAGATAGTTTGGATTTAGCTCGGCGCCAACCGTCTCGAATATCTCGGCGCAGCGGTTGTTTTGAATCAAAATTTGTCGTATCCGCTCCTTCTGCTCGGGCGAGATCAGATCGATTTTATTGAGCACTATGACGTCGGCGGCCTTGATCTGCTCGAGCATTATTCTTGATCTGCCCCGCTCTTTTAAAAAATTCGCCCCATCCACGACGGTGACGATGGCGCATAGATTGACCGCGTCTTTTATCTCGTTTAGCTCGCTTAAGATATTGAAAGGATTGGCGACGCCCGTGGTTTCAAGCACGATGCTGTCGGGCTTTTTGGGCTTAAGCTGCGAGATCGCAAGCTTGATCTGCCCTGCCATGGAGCAGCAAACGCACCCCTCATCGATCTCTACGAGCGCGTATTTGGCGTCCAGCAGTGCGCCGTCTAGGCCGATCTTGCCGATCTCGTTTTGGATGATGCCGGTAAATCTATTTTGCGCCGTCTCGTGCTCGATGAAATTTTGGATAAATTTCGTCTTGCCCGAGCCCAGATAGCCGGTGATGATGAAGAAATTCGGCCGCTCGCCGCCTTGCATAAAAATTTGCTTTTTATCCTCCTTGGCTAAGCGTAGCAAGAATTTAAACAAAGGTGCCGAGCCGGACAGCTTCTTAAAAGATCTATCGTCAAATTTAATGCGTTCGTCGCTCTCGCCCTTGCTGCCGTAGATTAAATTTACAAAAATTTCGCCGCAGAGCGGATCTGCTTTGCTTTCTAAATTACGGTCTTTGTCGTAGATCACGCCGCGAGCCGCTTTTTTGTAAATTTCAAAGCTCTCATAGCGCGGCTCGTAAATTCTGCAAAGCGAGATATGCAAAAAGTTCATAAACGCAAGCGACACCCTAAAGCAGGGGAAATTTTTATCGAGCCCCTCTTTTGCTATGATCTGCTTACCCTCTACGCGCACACCGTCCTTTGCGTACGACCTATCTCTGAGCTTCGTTTTAAAAGATAGCGCCAAGCCCCGCTCTTGCGGCTTTAAATAGATCGTAGCGACGCAGAAATTATTTAAAAGCTCCTCGTGCGCGGAGAAATTTCGCACCTTTGCCAAAAAGTCCGCCTCCCCAGCCAAAACGGCTTCAAAAAGCGAGACGCTACCTAGCAGTTCGTCGTTTGCGGATGGGAAATAATAAAGCTCAAATACGCCCGCGCTATCTTTCACCTCCCGCAAAACGATGCCGTAAATTCCGCTGTAAAAGCCAAATTTGATGCTCCAGCATTCGTTAAAATAGTTCCCTTTATACATCCCTTGATACCTACTTGAGGATTTTACGTCGCTATCGTATAGAGACTTCATCAATATACATCTCATAAGCGACCTGTAATCCTCAAACGAGTATTTAAATTTCAAAGGGAAAATATCTTGAAATTCCATGCTTCTATCCAAATTTAACCTTATCGCCGTTGCCCAGATAATCGGACGTTTTGGTTCTAAATCTAGCCGTGCCCTTTACGATCGGATAGCCCTCGCGGACGAATTTTTGCACGGTCAACAGACCCGTGCAGTGGTTGCACGCCATGACTTGATAGTTCCATCTTTTAAGCCCGATAACCAGATCGTCATATTTTGGATCCCAGTCGTCAAACGGCGAGATATGAAGTCCGCCGTAAAGCCCGTAGAGCTGATCGTTGTCATATTTTAGCTCTTTGTATGCGGAATCAGAGAATGTAATAATACCCTGATGACAACATCCCGTAATGCTCACAAGACCTTTGTCTTTAACGTTTACGAAGATCGACTGCTCGCCAAAAACCCTCGTAATGATAGGGCAGTCGTAGCAAAACGTACACATTCCGGGCTCGATCTCGTTTCTACCTTTTTTAAACACTACAAGCTCGCCTTTATGGCCTGAATCTTTGATATATTGTCTGCCCTCGGGGTAAAAGCCTTCGTGAATGATTATTCTGATGTCGGGCTTATACTTTAAAACGACGGGCAACGCCCAAAAGTGATCATAGTGCTCGTGCGACATTATGAGGGTGTCTATTTCGCCGCTTTGCAGCATCTTATCGATCCCCTCCCGCTTAAAGCACTCGTGCATCCACTTATATGACCAGCCGCAATCAAGCAGATATTTTTTCTTTTCGCCGTTTAGGCGCTCTATCTCTATGAGAGCGGAGTAGCCGCCGGCGTTATCGGGATTTACGGAGAGCTTTTTGGTTACCTCCCAAGCCTCATCTATTTTATCGGGTAGAAGATGCTTGATTTGTGAAATTCCCTTTTCGTAGCTACCTTTAGCAAGCCCTTTGCCGTTACCGAACGGCGGCCAGTTAAATAGATATTGGTTGACTAGCAGTCCGCCTGCGCCTTTAATATCTCCCATCAGCATCGAGTTGTCAAACCAGCTCGTTTCGGAGATATTAGTAACCTCGACGCTTTTAATCGCGCCAAAATCGGTCATCTTTCGCACTTCATCCGGAAGAAAAAATTCCCTCGCAGGAGAGTATGAAAATACCCCCATCGATGCAAGTGCGCCGAGTCCTATGCCCGCTGCGCCGCCTTTTATAAAATCTCTTCTAGCTTCATTCATCTCATATCCTTTATTTAAAAATTGTAAGCATATTGCCCACGACAGGCGCTAGATAAACTACGGCTACATAGATGATCACGCCTATGATAAAGCCTACCACCAAGCCTTTGATGGAATTTTTATTTCCAAAATCATCTTCCTCGCCTGCTTCCTCCGCTTCCTCTTTCTTGCCGGCAAGCTTCCAGCCCGGCCAGCCGTCCATAAACCAGTAATTTATCAGCATTACATTGATAAACCAGATCATCGGAATCATAGGGAATTGTTGCGGGTGCGAAAAGCCCTTTTGGGTGCCTAGTAAAAAGTGAGAGACCTGATAATAGACATAGTATAGGATGATAGCCGCTACCATGCTTATGATCGTTCTAAGAAGGATATTTACAGGCTTTGAAAATTTATTGACCGCGTTGTTGCAGTAAAATTTAATAAATAGCACCGGCACCAGCCAAAATATAGCTATCTCGCCTACGTGCAGCCATCGCCAATCGGGCGCGAAGAGCCTCCTGTCGCCTCTAATATGCACGCCCCAGATGAGCTCTTGCAAATAGTAAAAGAAGAACGAAAAGCAAAACGCCATCGCTATAATGCCGAAAAACGACGCCACCCTTCTAAGCCAGTTCGTCTTAATAAGGCTAAAAGGATACCTCTCCCAGATAGTTTCATACACCCACACCATAACGGTACAGCACATGATCCATGCGATATTGAAATTTCCGTGCACGGTATCGGCGAAGTTGTGCCACCAAGGCGGAGTAATGGATGTGTATTTTTGCCACGGATCGAATAAAATTCCCATTTGCGAGTGGAAAAATACGAAATATACGATCATACTTAGCAAAAAGGTCCAGATAAAAACTGTAAAGCCTTTAACGGGCTGCTTTAGCTTCTGCCACGGCGAATTATCCGCAGCCACCACCCAAGAAGGACTTAACCACGATGCGATAGCGGCAAACATCAAAATGGCCTGAGCCGAATACTCAAGGGCGTAAAAATCGGTTATGCCAAGCTCCGCAAGCCTTCGCGGGCTAAAATACGATATGGCAAGCTCGCCTAAAATAAATTCGAAGAATATCTTTAAGAATACGAAGAAGGTAAAAAACACCATCACGGTAAAGATAATGCCCTTTTTCGCTGGTCCCGCCGTATAGAGCCACTCTCTTTTAAAAGGCCAAAAATCAAAAATATACGCGATCCAGATGATGACTACGAGCAGCCATCTGCACCACATATATCCCACGTATGGAGTATACATCCTCATCAGTCCCCTAGGGTCTTGAAAGATCCACCACGATGCGTAAAACACTACAAACAAAAACAGAGTGTTTACAAGCACCGATGTGAGCGGAGAATACCTTCTAACAAGCTTCCGCTCCTCCAGATAAATTTTCTCTTCAGGTTCGCTCATCGCTTCCTCCTTACATAAAATTTAATCTTTATTAAATTATATAAAAAGAGTGCAGCTCATTTGTAGCGTAAATTTGGATTAAATTTTAAATTGTCTCAGAAAAGTTTCATTTCGGAAGTTTGATTATGAAATTTGAGCCGTTCTTTAGGCTCTCTACGACGAGCGAGCCCTTGCAGTGATCTTCGATGATGATCTTTGACATATATAGCCCGATGCCAGTGCCGTTTTTACTGGCTTTGGTAGAAAAATACAGATCGAAAATTTTATCCGCGATCTCCTTTTTGATGCCGCCGGCGTTATCTTTTACGCTTAAGCAAAGATAGGACTTTTCGATGTAGGTTGAAATTTCGATAACCCCATCGTCGATATTTCTTTCTAAAAATGCGTCCTGCGCATTTTTTATGATGTTTAAAATAACCTGCGAAACCTCGTTTTTATATGTGAGCAAAGTCTGGTTGCAGCCGTATTTCGCGTAAATTTTAATCTTTTGGTTTTGCAGTATCGCTTTTGCGATATTTATCGCCATATTGCAAAGCTCCTCCAGGCTCGTAACTTCCTTGATCTTAGCGGGCTTAAAGAAATTTCTAAACTCGTCGATCGTTTCGGATAGGTGCTTGGAATACTGCTCGATCTTGCCTAGCTCCTCCAAAAGAGCCGTTTTATCAAATTTATCCGCCATCAAGCAGCTGGTGCTTAGATAGGAAGCCGTAGCCGAGATAGCGGACAGCGGCTGCCTCCATTGATGCGCTATCATATTTAAAATTTCGCCCATCTGAGCGAGCCTTGATTGATACTGCAACTGCTCGTCTTGGCGCCTTATGAGCTTTAGCTGCTCCTCGATTTCGTGGTTGAGCGTTAAATTTAGCCGTTTGACCTTTAGCCTGCTTTGCTTTAATTTCTTCTCCGCCATCACTCTTTTGGTGATATCCACCACTATCCAAAGCACCTCGTCGTTTCCCGATATGGAGTCGCCCGAAATTCTAATCCACAGCCCTTTGCCGCTTTTGTGCCTTAGCTCGTAGTTTAGCTGCAGGGCCTCATTTTTTCTTACTTTATTAAAGGCGATGTCTGCAAAATGCAAGTATTTTTCTTCGCTTAGATGTATGGTTTGCGCGGATTTACCGATGATCTCGTCGTATTCGTAGCCGAAAATTTTACAAAAGGTCTCGTTGCACTCCATAATATTTCTTTTCTTGTCCACGATGAAGATGCCGACGCCGGAATTCGAAAATATCGTCTCAAATCTCTGATGGTTTTTCTTGATGTCTACTATCGCCATTTTATTCTGTATCCTTGCGAGTAGATGTTTTCTATCAGCTTATAGCCGATTTTTCGGTGAAATCTGGATATGATATTTCTTACCCGCTTGTCGTCATATCCGCCATAGTCCTCAAACAGCTCGTTTTCTATCTCAAGACCGCTTGCGATCCGTCCGCTAGAGCTTAAAAGCAGCTGCAACAAAGAGGTTTCGTTTTTGGTTAGTTTGATAATTTCGCCTGCCTTGGATAGGGTTAAACTCTGCTTATCCCACACAAAATCGCCGCTTAGATAAATAAACTTTCCCGGTTTCGTTTCGATGCTTTGCGTGATTTTTTCAAGCACGCTTAGTAGATCCTCTGTCGTAAAAGGCTTTAGAATATAGCCGTCCACGCCGATGGATATCGCTTTGGTGAAAAATTTAGACTCGTCATGGGCTGAAAAGATGACCGTTTTTACCAAAGGATCGATCTGTTTGATCCGCTCTATCATCTCAAGCCCGTTAATGCCCGGCATATTGATATCGGTAAAAACAATACCCGCTTTGCTTGCTTTAAATTTCTCGATACCTTCCTGGGCGTCGCCGCAGTCGATAACTTGATGAAAGAATAGTTTTAAAATTTTCGCGGTCTGCTGCCTTACCTCATTATCATCCTCGACATATAGGGCGCGCATACTGCGAGTTTGAGCTTGTATTTCGTTTATATCCATAATGCAGCCCCTCCTTTTTAAATTTATCCGTTATCGTAAATTTTATTCTACCCGCTGCGATCGCGCTTTAAGCTTTAAATTTTAAATCGAAATATTTCTACTCTACCTGCCCGAGCTTTTTGAGATAGGCGAAAATTTTAGCGATCTCGATCATTTTATTTAGGCTTTCGAGCAGTTTTGCGCTTTGCGAGCTCGGCGCGGATTTGAAAATTTCGCTATTTTCAACGCCGATTACGAGGCTGTTCTCGCCCAGATAAAGCTCGGTTTTACCAAATAAATTTACGGTGATCGTCTGCATATTTTCTAAAATTTTTTTGTTTTGCAAAAATGCGGCGGCAGCGGGATTGTTTAGATATACGTCAAACGACGCGCTTAGATGCGGGCTGTCTTTAAGCAGCTTCAGATCCGATGCGCCGAAGATGAACTCTCCGCGCGGCACGACTAAAATTTTACTATCAAAAGTCTCGCTAAAATCAAATTTTGCAAAAAGCCCGTCGAAAATCGCCGTATCATCCTTCTTTTTAAGATGCAAAATTTTATCCAGCTCAAATACTCGATTTTCTCTGTTTTTATCGAAATCGCGACTTAGGCAGATGTCGCCGATTTTTATGCCAAATTCGGGCGTCTTTCCTACTATAGCGTGCTTGCAAGTGCATAGATTTGCCTCTTTACGGAGCGGATTTTTGTAAATTTCATCGAGTAAAAACGCGCCGAAAGGCTGAAAGGTAAGACGCAGCTCCTTTGCGATCCAAAGCAGAAATTCATTCTTAAAGGCCTCTTCGCTGAGCACTTCAAATTTACGCGAAATGCGCACAGCTAGGTATTTGTAAGCAGGATAAGTAAGAGCTAGCAACACTAATAAAAATAGGAACGAGAAATCTCCGAAATCCTTGCGCATAGCAATAAATAGCGCCAGTACTACCGCTGCTACACCGCCACGCGCCTTCCAAAGCGCCACATTGCGCATTCCATCTAGTTTTTGCTTTTTTAATTCGTAAGAAACAAGGCTCATCGCTATCCCCGTGAGTGAAATTTGACGCTCATTATAGCGAAAAATGGGATTAAATCAAGCCATATGATAAGCGCGTTGCTATTTATAAGGCGGGTTTTTATAATAGCTCAAAAGCATAGAAATCGCCGTCTTTTTCTCTGCATTTTACAATATCGCCCTGTTTGAATTCTAAAATTTCATCCAGTTCGGATTCAAATTTCGTCGTATCGGTAATTTTAAAAATATATTGCGCGATTTGAACAGCCTTTACCGGGCGCCATACATCGATATCTTCGTTTAAAATTTTTATAAAAATTTCTTTATCGGTCGCGTTCGCCATATTAAACCTTTCTGCCCGGTTATCTAAAATTCTTTCTGCCTAGCCACAATTTAAGATATTTTAATACGGGTCTTAAATAATCATTAGTAGCGTTGGCTTTAAAGGTGCTTACGTCCGATTCTATCAAATACCAGCTATATCCGTCATCCTTTAAAATATTCATTTTGCGATGTTTGGCCTCAGTGTTTGCGTCCGATATCTCTATATCCAGCACTTTATTTGCAATATTCATCTGTACCGATAGGTTAGGGCTTAGATCATATATGAAACGGTTAAGATCTTTGATGATATGGGTATTGTATACGTCATCGATCATCTCGGCTCTTCTCTTCTTAAAAATTTTCTTCTCTATCGGGTCTCCATCAAAAAGCTTTCCATGATGATCTTCATCGGCTATGAGCTCTTCGTAAGATATGATAAAACATCCAAAATATCCCCTATGCATCCCAAATTTCCAATTCGTAGGCACCGTTTCATCTATTACTTGAAAATATTCACTATCAAATTGATACCAATCTCTATCATCTTCAAGTGGCAATATGCAGTAATAAACCTGTCCCTCTTCATATTGGATACCATGAACAAAATAGGTTCTGTTTAATCCCAGATACTCATGCTCGTCTTCTTTTATACATTTTACAATCATTTTTAATCGTCCTTAAATTTGAAATCGTCTACGACCTCTATAATAGGCGGGTCGCTTTTATCGCCTATTATATTATTTTTAACAAGTTCTGTAAAAAATTCTTTGTTTTTGGATTTGTTGATTGTCTCTTTTATAGCATTAAAGGATAATTTTAAATTATTTAAATTGCCGTCTATAATGTAAAAACCGTTTTTCTCGCACAATGATATTATGCCCCTTAATACGGCCTCATACTCGGATCTAAAATCGATACGAAACGTAACGGACTCTATTATATTATTAGCATCAAAAAGTACCTCTAAGCGGTTGCCGTTTTCGCTTCCGTATAGATCTATTTCGTTAGACCAAGATTTTTCGGGCTTTAATAGGCGCGAAATTTTAGAAAATATCTCTTTTTTGATCTTTGCTTTTTTCCAATACTTATCGTCTTCAAAGAGCTTTATATTGCCATATTGCCGGCCGTATTGCAGATCGTAGGTATCGCTTTTGGACAGAATAAAAAACTTACATTGCCA
>NZ_CALIBB010000312.1 GCF_938045595.1 uncultured Campylobacter sp. | reverse complement strand
TTTAAATTTAGATGCTATGCAGATGGTCTCGTTTGTGGCGCATAAAGAGACCATCGATCTTGCAATGCAAAACGGGATAAATTTAGTAGCTTCGCTCTTATGCGATAACGATCTTATTAAACGCGCCGTATCCGCCCACATAAAATTTTACCGCAAGCGGCGCAAGATAATTCATAAAATTCTATGCTTTCTATGCCTCTTTAAAATTCTGCGATACGAAAGAATTTAGGCTCAATTCGCAGAGGAATTTCATAGTCTGCTTTATCTTTAAAGAACTGGCGCAATCTTAGGTTCTTTTGCCAAAGCCCAAAAAGCTTGTCAAAGCAGCAATACCATCATTATTGGCTTTATTGCTAAGGCTGGTGCCTTTTATTTATATCCTGCGCTTTATATTTTAAAAGTGAAGCTACGAAATTTCGAAGTAAAGGTGAAATTATATAAGAAAGATCCCGCAAAACTTAAAATTATAAAATTTTAAAACTGCTTGTCTTAGAATTTATAAGCAAAACTTCGCAAGGTCTAAAATTTTAAAATTTTAAAATTCCGTGCCTTAGAATTTCAAATTTCAACACGCTTCTCATTAAGGTTTGGGCTAAATTTTAAATTTTAGGCAATTAAATTTTAAAATTCTGCGCCTAAATCTTGCCTGTGAATTTTAAAATTACCCAGCGCAGTTTTGATCGTTCACTTCAAAGAGGCGACCTGTTATAAAACTACGCGAAACAAGTCTTGGCACGAGCTTTGCTTTAGCTACACAAAGCCTTAAATTTAAACCTTGACGGTAGGTAAATCTATCTGCTCGTGATTATAGAATTTCAAGCGGTATTCATAGCATTGCAAACCCTACCTTTCTTATAATTTTATAGTTTGGTAAACGGGTTATACAAACGAACGGTCTATAAGTTTAAGATCTACTTTTTCGCAATTTGATACTAATAGAAAATATTTGATATCTCGTTAAGCTATGGGTTTGAGCCTACTTTTTCGTAATTTTATAGAGTAAATTTCCAATGCTTTGGATTATCTGCACGAGTACGATCAGAATCACGACGGTGTATGCCATTATATCGGGGCGGAAGCGCTGAAAGCCATAGCGGATCGCCACGTCGCCGAGCCCGCCGCCGCCGACAGTGCCCGCCATCGCCGTAAATCCGATGATGACGATGAGCGTCAGAGTAATCGCGCCGATGATGCTAGGTAGCGCCTCGACGAACATTACGCGAAAGATTATCTGCGTCTTGCTCGCGCCGAAGCTCTTCGCCGCCTCGATTACGCCGCTATCGACCTCCAGCAGAGCGCTTTCGATGAGCCGCGCGATAAAGGGCGCCGAGCCGATAGTAAGCGGTACGATCGCCGCAGTGGTGCCGATGCTCGCGCCCACAAGAAGCTTCGTAAGCGGAAAGAGCACGATCAGCAAAATTATAAACGGAAAGCTTCGCAGCGTGTTTATCGCGACGTCCAGCACGGCGTAGACGATGCGGTTTTCGCAGAGCCCGCCGCGACGCGTAAGGATAAGCACGATCGCAAGCACAAGCCCCAAAATAAACGCCAAAGCGGTGCTTACGAAGGTCATATACAGAGTCTCCAGCGTCGCGTTTAGCAGCAGCTTCGGAATCACTCCGCTAAAAAAATTTTGTATCCACTCTATCATTTATGTCCTTTCATTTTGCGCCTGTTTGCATTATATCGAGCTTTTGCGCCGCTTTAAAAATTTTTGAAATTTTAAAATTTACGCCGCAGCAAATTTTACGCCTTAAAATTTTAGCCCTCGCGAAGCGGTAAATTTTATGAAATTTTACCGCTTAGAGCCCATAAATTTAGATGAGATTCTATCTAAATTTAACGCGCAGCCCTTAAAACCAAAGCTAAATTTTAAAATTTCAAATCCGCGCGAAATTTCGCCCCGCGCCCTTAAAAAATTTCAAATTTCTTAAATAGCTCGGGTTTGTCCTGCACGATGCCGCGCTCTATGAGACTTGCTACGACTTCGCGGCTGCAGAGCGTCTCCTGCGGCCACCGGCGCGTATAGCCCTCCCACTCATGCTTGCTCGTAGCGTCGATGCAGATTCGATCGTCCTGCGCCACAAACACGTCGCGCAGCGCATCGATGCTATTTACGACGCGCCAAACGCTCATATAGAGGTTGCTCGCGTCGTTTCTCGCATCGGTAAAAATCAAAATTTTAAAATTCTCGCTAAATTTTAAAAGCCGCCGCCAGCTACGCTCTACGAGCTCTTTTTTGTCTATGTTTATCAGCACGAGCGGGTTTTTCGTATCGCAAAAGTGCTGCTTAAGCGCTAAAATAGCGAGCTCCTCGCTTTGAAATTTCGCTAGCAGCTCCTCGTCGCTTAAAATTTGCGGCGCCTGCGAGCTTAAATCCGCCGTCGCATCGATACCGAGCTTGCCGCCGAAGCAGGAGTTCGGGCTTGCGTGATCGAGCTGATCGCACACACCCTCGCTAAAAACGAGGCTGCGCGCGCCTATGCGGTTTAGGACATACTTCGTAAGCGCCTCGTACTCATCTAAGCTCGGCGCGTCCTGCGGCACGAAGACGGCGTGTTTTACGAAGCTCATCTGCCCCACGCCCCAAAACGCATGCATGATCTGTTTAGCCGCAGCGGGGTAACGCACGGCGATCTTAGCCAAAATCAGGTTGTGAAATACGCCGTTCTCGGGCATTTTATAATCGATCAGATCGGGCGCGCTCGTGCGAAACAGCGGCAAAAAGATCCGCTCGGTCGCATATCCCATAAATTTATCCTCAAGCGGCGGCTTGCCCACGACGGTAGCGTGAAATACGGGCGCGCGCTTATGCGTGATCGCGCTAACCTCCATCACCGGGAATGGCTCTACCGGCGTGTAATATCCGGTGTGATCGCCGAAAGGCCCCTCCGGCTCGCTTACTGCGGGATCGACAAAGCCCTCGATCACGTAGTCCGCGCCCTCCGGAACGTAAATTTCATTCGTAAGCGATTTTACGAGGCGAGCGGGGCTGCGGCGGATGAAGCCGTAAAGCAGCAGTTCAAAAATCCCCTTCGGCAGCGGCGCCTGACCGCACCAGATATAGAGCGGATCGCCGCCGATCGCCACGGATACGGGCATCTTGCGCCCCGCTTTGCGGTATTCGTCGAAAAAGCCCGCGCCGTCTTTGTGTATCTGCCAGTGCATCCCCAAGCGATCGCGCCCGTAAATTTGCAGGCGATACATACCGAGATTTTGCGTTTGCGAGTTTAGATCCTTCGTATAGACCTGCCCCATCGTGATGAACGCGCCGCCGTCACCCTCCCAGGTCTTAAGCACGGGAAGCTCGCCAAGATCGACGTCAGCGCCTAGATGCGCGACCTGCTGACACTCGCCGCGACCGCTAAGGCGCTTTACAAAAATTTTACGAAGCGAGATTAAGTGCGCCAAGAAATCAAGCTTTTCGCCGAAGCTTTGCGGACGCTTCGGCTTTAGCAGGCTCTCGATCTCGGCGGCGATCTCGTCAGGTTCGCGACCGAGGATTAAATTTAACGCCTCGAAGGAGCCGAAAATATTAGTTAGCACTGGCGGCATCCGTTTGCCCTGCGCGTTTCGCACGTTCGTAAAAAGCAGCGCCTGTGAGCGCTCACGCTTAACCTCGATGTAGCTTGCGTGCGCGATCTCAAGCTCCGTGTCGATCTGCTCCTTTACCTCGCGCAATAGCCCGTTTTCGTAAAGCCTCTTTATCCAAAAATTTCCGTTTAAAATTTCATCAAAGCTCTGCATCCGCTGCCTTTAAAAAAATAGATTTTTTTCTTGCGGTTTTTGATTTAGAAGCTGCACGATCGCGCTCTTTTCTGCAAAAACCAGCGCGTAGTGAAACTCGGGCAGGCTCT
>NZ_CALIBB010000311.1 GCF_938045595.1 uncultured Campylobacter sp. | reverse complement strand
GAATTTTAGAATTTTAGAATTTTAGAATTTTAGAATTTTAGAATTTTAGAATTTTAGAATTTTAGAATTTTAGAATTTTGCGGCGCGCAGATTAATAAACAAATTAAAACGCGCCGCGGTAAGTCGTGCTAGCAGCTAGTTTGTAGCGTCTTGAAGCTCTTCTTCGATCTCGGAGTTGCTTTTTACGACCATGCCTGAGCCGTGGATGACGCTAGGCATGCAGGATGTGCAGATATGCACCGTCTCGCCGTTTTTATGCGCCTTGATAAAGACCGCGTTTTCATCGTCGCTGCTTTTGAGCGAACATATATTGCAAATGTAAATATCACCTGATTTCATAGAAATCCTTTCTTAAAAAATTTCGCACTATTTTATGAAAATTTCAAAATTTTTCATTGATTTTAGTTAATCTTTAGCGATTTTTATTGCGGGCGCTTTCGTCTATCAACACTATGTGCGTCAAAAAGATGATGAAAAATAGCTGGAAAAATAATCCTACCAGCGGGATCAAACACAGCAGATAAAAAATAAAAGCGCTTAGAGCAAATTTATATCCGCCGCCCATTCTATAAGAGCGCTCGAAGCTTTTGGCGCTTAACGCGTTTGAAGCGACGTCGATTAGAACCAGCTTGTAATAGATATAAAAAAACGGCACATTGATTATGAATAAATTTATTACCGGTACGAACAAAAGCACCGAACAGATAAATAAAATCGCTAAAAATTTTAAAATTTCAACGCTCATCAGCTTTAGCACTCGCGCCGTGCTCGCTTCGTCCGCGCGGCTTAGGTGGTAGTGGCGCGCGTTGATCTCTTTGGTGACTGCGGGTGTCAAAAAGGCTGCGATGATAAGCGCACAAAACACGCTAAGCATCAGCACCGCGAAGCTGGCAAACACCGAAAAAATCGCGCCGATAATCCACTTCGTAGCAGCAAAACTTAGAATTTTTGCAATTATTGGGAAGCGCTGCTCGTCCAAGAAGCTAAAATCGCCGCTTTGCGCGCCCTGCGAAAGCGCGTCAAAAAGCTCTTTGCCGCCGAAAAATGCGAGCGTGCCTAATATTATGATCGAGCACACAAGCGGCAATAGCGAGAGCAAAATGAACTTTCGCGTAAAAAAATCCTGCTTTGCCAAATTAAAAATTCTACCCATGTATGCTCCTATTTGCGTTATTTTAGCGACTTTTGCGACGGAATTTGAGCTGAGTAATTTGGCTGCCGCACCCCGCCTCATCAATCCGCTCACTTGGCGCAATCTCTTGCTTTAGCCGGCTCATCTCGCATTATAATACGAAATTTATGCTTTGATCGCTCGCCATCCCCGCGTTTAATTTGCTCATTTATAGTGTGTAAAAAGAGGCCAGATCTAGCTTGGTTTTTACCTGTTGCAAATATTTATTTGCTTACTACGCGGAATTTTACCTCTTATAAATAAGCTGGCACTGCGTAAAATTTCAGGCACAAAATTGCAGAATTCCAAATCAAAGCCCTTTTTTAAAATTCGCATGCCGAAATTTTATAGATGGAATTTTAAAATCTTAAAGATAAATTTCGCAAGCAAATCCATGACTTTACTTCGTCGCGTCGTAGATCTTTTGCAATTGCTCGTAAATTTCGTTTGCGCTTACTGTGCCTTTTGATAGCACCTCGATTAGCACCTCGTTATCTTCAAGGTCTCCCCAGATTTTGCGGTAGCTGCCCTCTTTGTAGCCGTTATTTTGGCGGAATTTATTTAGCACGTTTTTACCGATATATTTGGCAAAAAGTATGTCTAAGCTCACTCCGCATTTAATCGCCACGCGAAAAAAATCGGTCAGTAGCTCGCCGATTTGCAGCTCAAAGCCGCTCGTTTCGTGGATTATGAGCTCGATGTCGTTTACGATCTCGTAGATGCTGTATTCGCGCACGTCGTAGGCGTAGGAGCTAAACTCTGCAAATCCGCTTACTGCCGTGACATCGCTTACGATGTGGTCGATGTCTTTGCTGCCGTAATATTGTTCTAAAATATAGCTCATCACGAAGTGCCAAATATCAACGATCTCGATGACGATATTATTCACGTCCGGCGCTGCAGAGATATTTTTCCAATGCTTCCACGCAAAGCTATCGATGAGCTCTGCGCATTCCATATAAATGCAGCGCTTCCAGTTGATAAGTTTGCCGTTTTTTGTATAGCCGTCCTCCCAGCCCACGCCATTTGTTTCGTCGTTTAGGGCTTGCTGCATCAAAAACATCTCTTTTACTTTTTTATAATTTTCCATAAAAATTCTCCTAATTTTGGCTCGCGATTATAGCTAATAAAAGAAAATCATTGTATAATTTAGCAAAAAGGAGGCTTAAAATGTGTGCCGCTCAGGATAAATTCGACGAGTTTTTAGGCAGGATGAAACTCCTATCTCTCGGAGTTTTGCGCAATAATCTGCCATATTGCTGCAGTACATTTTATGCCTACGATCCGCAAAATAAGGAGCTCATCATCGCAAGCGCGAGCGACTCCGAGCATATCAAAGCAGTCTTTGCCAACCGCGGAGTTGCGGCTACGGTCGCACTGGATACGAAATTTGTAGGTAGGATCAAAGGCGTGCAGATTTGCGGCCATATCCGTAGCGCGGATGAGCGCGAAACCTCGCTATATCTTAAGCGCTTCCCGTTTGCGCGCGCGATGGAGACTGATTTTTTTACGATTAGAATCGATTGGATGAAAATGACCGATAATACTCTAACTTTCGGCAAAAAGCTAATTTGGGAACGCTAATTCGCTAAGAATACCATCTATTTATATTTTGCGAAATTTTAAACTTGCAAGACTTAAATTTTATCTAGTAAGATTTTGAAATTTGCATAAATTCTATCTTGTCGATTTTTCAAAGAATTTTACCATTAGACCCGCTTTAAAATTTCCGCTCGGTTGGTTTTTTGAATTTTACAGCATGGAATTTAGCGTAAAATTTCATCTTGCAAGCGGGGATTATCGCAAATTTTATTCCCTTGGAAGCGGAGCCTGCCACGTAAAATTTCGCTTGAAAATTTTAAAATTCTAAAATTTAGCTTTTCAAATTTAATCTGACGCGCGAGCTTAGCTCTGCCGCTCCCTAATTTCGCTTACTAGCCGTCCGCCGATCGCGTAGTCGTCAGTGGATATTTCGTCTATCGTAACGACCGTAGTTTTCTCGCCCCTGCCCAGCACGGCTACGAGGGCGTCGGTGAGGTCTTTTACGAGCCTTGCTTTTTGTTCGCGACTTAAGCCGCCGCGCTCTTTAGTGATTTTGACGTTTATGTAGGGCATTAATTCTCCTTAAAATAAACGTAATTGTAACTAAAATTTCGTCTGTGCGCCTGAAAGTGCGAAATTTTATGTTAAAATCGCCGTGATCTGAATTTAAGGAGAAAATATGCCATTGTTAGATAGTTTTAAGGTCGATCATACCCGCATGAATGCCCCTGGCGTGCGGCTCGCAAAGAGCATGCGCACCAAAAGCGGCGATAAAATCAGCGTCTATGATCTGCGGTTTTGCCGTCCGAATTTAGAGATTATGAGCGAGCGCGGCACCCACACGCTGGAGCATCTTTTCGCGGGCTTCATGCGCGAGCATCTAAATAGCGCGGACATCGAGATCATCGACATCTCGCCGATGGGGTGTCGCACGGGCTTTTATATGAGCGTGATCGGCGCGCCTAGCGAGAGTGCTGTCGCGGCGGCGTGGAGCACGAGTATGAAGGATATTTTGGGCGTGGGCTCTCAAGCAGAGATCCCCGAACTGAATAAATTTCAGTGCGGCACTTTCGCGATGCACTCGCTAGCAGAAGCTAAACAGATCGCGCAAAATGTGCTAAATAAGGGTATCGGCGTGATCAAAAACGACGAGATTGCGCTGGATCCAAGCAAGATAAAATAGTTTTGAAATTTAAGAGATAGTGCAAAATTCTAACGCTATCTCTTTGAACTCCCGCTCGGCTCGTGATCAGTATGTTACGCGCTATAAAAACATTATCGTAAAATGTGCAAAAATTCGAGGCGCAAAAATGCGTATCTGCTAAAACAAGCCGGAGGTAGCATCTATTTATAAACCGACTTGGAGCTTGCCGTAAAGTCTGCGCCATGCGAGGTTTTTGATAAAAGCTACGATTTGGCTTTAAGCTGGGTGGCAAAAGCGCGTAAGCAAAGCTCATATCAAATTTAATAAATTTATCTAGCAGAGCAGTTTTAAATTTAGAGGAATTTTTAAAATTCCGTCTTAAATTAAAGCCGAAATTCTATCCGCAAATACCATGCTTATGCGCCTCTTACTTTTAGATGCGATCTTCAATCCTCCAAAAAAATCGCACAGTAAAATGTGAATTTAAAATTTTTATTTAAGGTTACGTTGCGAGTTTGGCGCTTGAAATTTCACTTTCGCTGCACGAAAAGAATGCTAAAATTCCGCCAAAACCGCGCCGGATGCGGTGAACTTCAAGGAGAGAAAATGCAAAGAATTTTTCATATAAAAGATGCTATTTGTAGCGATGAGCGAGCCGTAAAAACGACATTTTTTACTACGGAGGCCACTTGCGGCGCGGTTTGGATCGTCAAACGCGGCCAGGTCGTAGCGCCGCATATTCACCCAGACGGCGATGACGTGTGGATCTGCTTAAGCGGACGCGGCGTGTTTTATCCGAGCAAGGGCGAGGAGGTGCCGATCTGTGCGGGCGATCTAATCATTTCCAAAAGCGGAGAGTGCCACGGTATGAAAAATACGGGCGATGAGGATTTTGTGTTTGCAAGCGTTACGGCGCCGATTCCGTGCGGTTACGAAGCGCTTTGAATTAAAATTTGCCAGAGATTTTGTGGCATTCGTAAAATAAATTAGCGCCGCAAAGAGTTAAATTAGAATTTGTCCGTAGCGTTAAATTTCATAAATTTAGCCGCGCTTTTGTACAATTTCAAGTGCCGCGCAATCTGCGGCGAGATTAAATTTGAGGCAAAAGATGTATGAGGATTTTACGCAAGAGCCAAAGGATGAGCGCGCGCAAAAGAAGCGCAAAGCTAGGGCGCGCAAGGTAGAAGCAGATCGTAAGCCGGTGCGAGACGCGCCTCGGGGCATGCCGCTTTGGCGCAAGATCGCGCTTGGCGCGACATTTGTATTTGCGGCTTTTAGCGTGCTCGCTCTGTTTGCGGTTATAAATTCCGCAGACGACTACTCGCCGCAAGAGCAGATCAAATACAGCGATTTTTATAAAAAAGATGGCGAAATTTACGCCCTCGTGGTGGGTGCGGGCTATTTTGCGATACCGGGCGCGGACGCGGCGAGCTTTCGGGTTTTGGATTTCGGCTCCGGCTACCGCTCCAACGTCGCGGCGGATAAAAACGCCGTATATTGCGGAAACATCGCGATGAGCGAGCTGGAGCCCGCGCGCACGAAAGCCGTGGCGTTCGGATACGTAAGCGACGGGCGGATTAGTTATTTTTGCGACGGCGAGGCGGTACCCAACGACGCGCTGGGGGCTCTTAAGCTTATTTATCAAACCTTGGCGCATATTTTTTGGGATGCGCCCAAGCCGCAAAGCTACCTCTATAAATTTAAACGCATG
>NZ_CALIBB010000310.1 GCF_938045595.1 uncultured Campylobacter sp. | reverse complement strand
CATAAAATTTATCTTTCATTTTCGCTTTATCTCCCGCAAATACTCGAATTTTGCCCGCAAAGCAGCTTGGAGCTGAAGTTGCGCGGCGGCAAAAATTTTAACCCTCGCGGCAGTTAAATTCCGTCTGCCCTCGCAACTGTCTCCGAACCGCTGCGCCCTAAATTTTAGGTACCGAGATCACGCGCACGAGCTCGCCTTTTTTGAGCTCTTTAACCTCAAGCGGCGCGACTAGCAGGACGCTATCGTCGTCTAAATTGTTCAAAATCGCGCTGGAGCCCTGCTTTTTGCTTTGTAGGCTAACGAAAAGCCGCCCGTCTCTGTTTTGCAAGAGCGCAGGCATAAACTCCAGCCACGGCGTCTTTTTTACGTAGTCGTGATCCAAGATCGCGCTAAATTCCGTATTTTCGCGCATGCCGAAGGATTTTTGCAAATATACGCGCAGAAACAAAATGCACGTAATGAGCGCCGAGAGCGGGAAGCCCGGGAATGCGAAGATATATTTTTCGCCGGTTTTGGCTACGCGCACGTGGCGGCCCGGTTTGATCGCCGCACCTTTTACGATGAGCTCAAATTTTGATTGTAGCGTGCTTTGCACGAAGTCGTAGTCTCCGACGCTCACTCCGCCGCTGGTTAGAAGTATGTCGGCGCTCTGTAAAGCCGATAAGATCGCGCCTTCCAGCTCTTTTTCGTCATCGCGTACTAGAGGCATTATCATCGCTTCGCAGCCTAGCTGCGTTACTAAATTTGCAAGCGCGATGTGGTTGGAGCTGTAAATTTGAGCGTCGTTTTCGAGCTTTTCGCCCAGATCCTTGATCTCGCTGCCGGTGGCTAAAATCGCTACTTTTGGGCGGACGAATACGCTTATGTGAAATAGCCCTAGCTCTGCAAGTAGCGCGATCTGCGAAAATCCAAGCTTCGTGCCGCTTCTAAGCAAAAGCTCGCCCTCGCGGTAGCTCTCGCCCGCCGCGCGCACGGCAAAGCCCGCCGCGACAGGCTTTGTGACGACGATCTCGCTTGCTTGCACCTGCACGTTTTCGATTGGCAGAAGCGTGTCGCTGCCCTCGCACATTAGCCCGCCGGTGAAGGTCTTGACGCACTCGCCCGCCTTTGCCGCGGCGCCAGGCATTTTGCCTGCAGGCGTCGTACCGACGATCTTAAATTTAGCCCCCTCGCTTAGATCTGCGCCCTTTAGCGCGTAGCCGTCCATCGCGGCGGTCGGGCGGCGCGGAGTGCTAAAAGGCGCCGCGACGTCGGTAGCTAAAATACGCCCTAGCGCCTGCGTGATCGCGACCTTCTCGATGCGCGAGGACTTTTGCACCGTGTTTGCGAAGCGCTCCATCGCGCTTTCAAATTTTTCAAATTCCATCATTTGCCTCCTACGATTTTATAAATTTGATCTTCATTTATCAGTTTCGAGTTAAATTTCACAACGAGTTCGCCATCGGTCTCGTAAATTTCAATAATGCCCTTTACGCCCTGTAGTGCGGAAAAATCGCCGCCTTTAGGAAAGTATAAATTCTTAAAAAGTTTTGGATCGCTCAGCCTAGAAAGTAGCACAAGCCAGATCACACCCAAAACCGCGACGCCAATGCCTAGCGCTTCGATGCCAATTTTGCCAAAAAGTGCGCCGCCGCATAGCCCGCCCAAAAAACTGCCAAAAAATCCGAACGAATTAAAAATCCCAAGCGCGGCGCCTTTTTGAGCGACTTTGGCAAATTTGGACGCAAGGCTTTGCATAATGGGCTCATGCGCGTTAAATCCCACGAAAAAGAGCATCACACCCACTACGAAAGCGCTCGCCCCGCTAGCAAACGCAAAAATCAAATACGAAGCGATGAAAAAGCAGATGCCGATAAGTAGAATTTGCTTAGCTAGTGCGCGCTTTTCGCCTAAAGCACCGCTCGCACCCATCGCAGTAAAGCCGAATATCGCGCCTAGAGCATAAATTTTGGTCAAATCACTTTTGGAAAGTCCGAATTTTTGCACAAGCAAAATTGGAATTAGAAAAAACGCTGCCGTCATGAAAGCCTTTTGAAAAAAATTCGTTAAATTCATAAGCATTAAATTTTTGTCACTCAAAAGTGAGCCGAGCGGGACCTTTTGGCGCAGGGAGCGGATATGCGGTTCGGTAGGTACTACGAAAAAAAGCAGTACCAAACATAAAAGCGTAAGCGCTGAACTTAGATGAAATAGGCTGGCAAGTCCAAATTTGGCGCTTAAAAGCGGACTTAAAATCATTGCTACGCCAAAGCTCACGCCTATCATCGCACCCATTACCGCCATCGCCTTGCCGCGCTCTTCCTCCCGCGTAAAATCGCTAATTAGTGCGGTAGCTACGGCTCCTACGGCACCGCAGCCTTGCAAAAAACGCCCAAAAATCATCGTATAAATGCTCTCACTCGCCGCGCAAACGCAAGCGCCCACGATAAAAAGCGCCAGCCCTATAGCAAGGGTTTTTTTACGTCCGATCTTATCGCTTAACACTCCAAATGGCGTTTGCAAAATCACTTGCATAATCGCATAAATTCCAAAAAGTAGCCCCACTAGGCTTTCGTTTGCGCCGTGCAAGCTCAATGCATACAGGCTAAGCACGGGCAGCAAAATAAATAATCCAAAAAACCTCGTAGCGATGATAAAACTAAGCGGAAGGACGCTTTTTAGCATAATCTTAGACCTCAAATAATATGAAATTTGCGCCGATTATAGCCAAAAATCGTAACGAATTCTTTGATTTTGGGTAAAATGGCGGCTTAAATTTAAGGAGCTAGGATGAAAATTTTACTTGCGACGAGCAATAAAAATAAAGTAAAAGAGATAAAAGAATTTTTCACGGAATACGACGTGTGCGCGCTCGGCGAGGTGCTGGATCCTTTTGAGATCGACGAATGCGGCACGAGCTTCAAACAAAACGCGCTTATTAAAGTTCGCGCAGTGTATGAGGCGCTAAAAAGTAAAAATTTGCAGAGCGAATTTTTCGTGCTAAGCGATGATAGCGGTATCTGCGTGGACGCGCTGGGCGGGGCTCCGGGGATATTTTCGACGCGCTTTAGCGGCTCAGGCGCGACGGATGCGAGCAATCGCGAGAAATTAGCCGCTAGCCTACGCGCGCTGGAGCTAGAGGAGAGCCCTGCGCATTACACCGCGGCGATCGCGCTAAAATGCGCTCTGGGCGAGTTTTGTACGCACGGCTTCATGCACGGCACGGCGATAACGCAGCAGCGGGGGCAAAACGGCTTCGGATACGATTTTATGTTTATTCCGCGCGGATTTGACCGCACGATCGGGGAGCTGCCCGCTGCGGTGAAATTTAAAATTTCGCACCGCACTAAGGGGCTAGCGCTGATGCAAATTTTATTAAAAAATTTAGAAAAACAGATGCGACTTGTTAAATTTCATTAAATTTAAAGCCGCAAAAAGCGGAATTTAAGAAAAAATATATATAATACGCTTTTCATTCAATCCACGAAAATCTACGGAGCGTAGCGCAGGCTGGTAGCGCATCTGGTTTGGGACCAGAGGGTCGAAGGTTCGAATCCTTTCGCTCCGACCATTGTGGTGAGTTTAGCTCAGTAGGTTAGAGCATCAGATTGTGGTCCTGAGGGTCGTGGGTTCGATTCCCACAACTCACCCCACTTTATGCGCTCGTAGCTCAATTGGATAGAGCAACAGACTTCGGATCTGTAGGTTGAAGGTTCGACTCCTTTCGAGCGTACCACTGATTTGATATTTTGCGCTCATAGCTCAGTTGGATAGAGCAACGGCCTTCTAAGCCGTAGGCCAGAGGTTCGAATCCTCTTGGGCGTACCATATTAAGCTCATATTAAGAGCTTTTTGGCTAATATGCGCTTTCTTTTTTGCGGATGTGGTGAAATTGGCAGACACACCAGACTTAGGATCTGGCGCCTCACGGCATGAAGGTTCAAGTCCTTTCATCCGCACCATCCATTCTACGCGTTCCGGATTAGCTCAGCGGTAGAGTAGGCGGCTGTTAACCGCTTGGTCGCTGGTTCGAATCCAGCATCCGGAGCCACCTAAATTCTTTAATCCTTAATTAGTAAAATATTAAGTCCCAGAGTAAAATGCTTTTTATCTATGACATTCTGCTAAAAATAAATTATCTAAAACGCAAGCTGTATTAAAAACTCGTTTGCGCTGCAAAAATGATATAAAATTCACATACAAAACATATATTTACATTAATGTGGACATAAATCCGTCCTCTTTGCATAGTAAAATACCTCCAAATAAACAAGGAGGCACTAATGAAGAACAGAAATTTATTCGTAGATAGCGAGATATATGACCTTGCCAGTCTTTGGATACTCAGAGCGATATTTTGTGCTGGAGGACAAAGAGAATTTCTAAAATCTAAATATGACAACCTTTTGGAATTTTTAGAGATTAATTCGGATGAGCCAACCCAGCAAGATATTAAAACCCTAAAAGATAAACTTGCCGTTCTTGAGAAAAGCAAAATTTCATGCGAGTTAAAAGAGCTCGAATATAATTTAAATTTGCTTCAAGCAAATTTAGGTTTAAACGATACCGAAAAGGCTATTTTGAGGTTCGTCGCGATTATGTTTAATTACGAAATCGTTTCGGACGCTTGTGAGCTGACAGAAAATTTAAACGATAGGCAGGCTGCAAA
Organism: uncultured Campylobacter sp.; assembly: GCF_938045595.1. Taxonomy (GTDB): domain Bacteria; phylum Campylobacterota; class Campylobacteria; order Campylobacterales; family Campylobacteraceae; genus Campylobacter_B. The sequence continues at coordinate 503 of NZ_CALIBB010000310.1, read as the reverse complement.
AGCCATATCTCAGATATTAAATTTAAACTTTATTGACGTGCAAAAAGCTTTTAAAAAAGATGGAATTTTTGCTAAAACTTCACTTATAAAATTAGATATCTACGGACGCAATTTAAGATCAAAAATTGACGTGATAAATAACGACTTCATAGGCGCTTTATTTGTTAAATGCGAAAGCATAGACGAAATTTTCGCAAGTACCATAAAACCTTGCAGCGATACAAATTTAACTCTTAAGAATTATGATCATATTAAAGATGATACGCAAATTTTAATCTCTTTTTTAAAAAATGCTATCCGCAAAAGACAAAAAGGCGTAAACGTACTTTTATACGGCCCTGCAGGTACAGGCAAGACCGAGCTTAGCAAGGTTTTAGCAAAAGAATTAAGTTTAAAGCTTTATGAGGTTGCTTATGGAGACGAAAGCGGATACGATAATGAAGCCCAAAGAATAAAATCTTATTGCCTCGCGCAAAATATCTTGCAAGCAGGTTCAAATTTGC
>NZ_CALIBB010000309.1 GCF_938045595.1 uncultured Campylobacter sp. | reverse complement strand
AAATTTTAATCATCGAGCGGCTGGGTCGCTTTCATAAGGTGCTTGACGGCGGCTTTCACATCATCGTGCCGTTTTTTGACGCGGTGCGCGCGAAGATGAGCGTGCGCGAGCAGCTGGTGGACATCAGCAAGCAGCAGGTCATCACCAAAGATAACGTCAACATAAGCGTCGACGGTATCGTGTTTTTAAAAGTCATCGACGGTAAGATGGCGCTTTACAACGTCGAGGATTATCGCCGCGCGATTTCAAATTTAGCGATGACGACACTACGTAGCGCGATCGGCGAGATGAGCCTAGATAGCACGCTTAGTTCGCGCGATCAGTTAAATTCCAAACTGCAAATCGCTCTGGGCGACGCTGCGGATAACTGGGGCGTAAAGATCATGCGCGTGGAGATCTCCGAAATTTCGGTACCGCACGGCATCGAAGAGGCGATGAATATGCAGATGAAAGCTGAGCGCGAAAAGCGCGCGATCGAGCTTAAAGCCGAGGCTGAAAAAGCAGCTCTCATCCGAAACGCCGAAGCGCTAAAGCAGGAGAAGGTGCTCGAAGCCGAGGCGATCGAGCGTATGGCGGATGCGAAAAAATATGAGCAGATCGCGCTCGCGCAAGGTCAAAAGGACGCGATGGAAAGCATCAATATCGCGATGGGCTCGTCACACTTCGCCGCCGAATACCTGCTTGCGCAAGGTCGCGTAAACGCTTTCAGCGAGCTATCCAAAAACCCGAGCAAGGATAAAATTTTAATCCCTTACGAAACGAGCGAGCTTATCGGCTCTCTTAGCGTGCTTAAAGAATTCCTCGGCAAAAACGGCGCGAAGGAGCTCAAATGAACGCGCTGATTTTTATCATAATCGGCGTGATTTTGGCGATCGTCGAGCTTTTGGTGATGGATTTCACCTTTATATTTTTCAGCGCCGGATTTTTCATCACGGGGCTTTTGAGCTTCGGCTTTCATCTTGATTGGGACGTGCAAATTCTGCTTTCGTTCGTGCTTTCTTTCGTGCTTCTGATCGCACTTAAAAGACCTCTAAAATCGCGCTTTTTCAAGCCCGAAGAGAAGCATAAGGATAATTTTTTAGACGAAAGCGGCACCGGCACCGTCAAAAACGGCATGGTCTATTTCAAAGGCACGTTTTGGAAAAGCGATGAAATTTCGGATCTTAACGAGGGCGACCGCGTCGAAATTTTAGGCGTAAAAAACGGCCAGATCGTGATTAAAAAAGATAGCAGTCGAAATTCTAGCGGCGCAGACGGCGTAAATTTAAATAACGGCGACGCAAATTTAAGCGACGCGGACAGCACGAGTGCCGACGATAAAAATTCTAATGCCGCCGCAAGCGATGCAAATTTAAAGGGAGCCAATGGCTAGAATAAGCGCCGATGAGGCGCTAGAGCTGATCGAGCACGCCGATCTAAACGAGCTTGGGCGCGCGGCGTTTGCACGCAAGCGCGAGCTGCACCCGGATCGCGTCACGACCTTCATCATCGATCGAAACATAAACTACACCAATGCTTGCATGGTGGATTGCAAATTTTGCGCATTTTACCGCCACGCAAGCGATGTGGATGCCTATGTGTTGAGCTTTGAGCAGATTAGTGAAAAGATCGAGGAGCTCATCGCCGTGGGCGGCACGCAAATTTTATTTCAAGGCGGCGTTCATCCGAAGCTGAAAATCGAATGGTACGAGGATCTGGTGGAGTTCATCCGCAAAAATTACCCGAGCATCACGATCCACGGCTTCTCGGCAATCGAGATCGATTATATCGCGCGCCTTAGCGGCATCAGCACGCTTGAAGTACTTCGCAGGCTGCAAGCCAAGGGGCTCTACTCGATGCCCGGAGCCGGAGCCGAAATTTTAAGCGACCGCGTGCGAGACCTCGTAGCGCCGCGCAAAAGCGACAGCGCCACGTGGCTTAGAGTGCACGAGGAGGCTCACGGCATCGGCATGAAAACGACCGCCACGATGATGTTCGGCACGCTGGAAAGCACGCGCGAGATCGTAGAACACTGGGATAAAATCCGCGAGCTGCAAGACCGCACGGGCGGCTTTCGAGCGTTCATTTTATGGAGCTTTCAGGGGCAAAACACCCGCCTTTTGCGCGAGCACCCAGAGATCAAAAAGCAAAGCCCGAACCGCTACCTGCGCCTACTCGCCGTCTCGCGGCTATTTCTGGATAATTTCAAAAACATCCAAAGCAGCTGGGTCACGCAGGGCAGCTACATCGGGCAGTTGGCGCTAAAATTCGGCGCGAACGATCTGGGAAGCACGATGATGGAGGAAAACGTCGTAAAGGCCGCGGGCGCGAGCTTTCGGATGAGCAAGGACGAGATGATAGCGCTGATCCGCGACGTAGGCGAAATACCCGCCAAGCGCAACACCAACTACGATATTTTGGAGACGTACGTTTAGACGCTTAGATGCGGGTTTTTGCGCGTTTGCGGCAGAAATTTATACGTTTACGGCGCGAATTTAGCGGTAAAATTTTGCCTTAAAACAGATAGCGAATTTTTGCGATCGCGAGCGTGGAATTTTGCAACGGAATTTAAAATTTTGGTATCGGTACGGGATTAAATTTACAGGCTTAAACGGAATTTGCACGGTAAAATTTCATTTCGCTATGGAATTTCGCCTTAAAATTTTTTGGACGCGAAATTCCGTGCCGCAAGATCAATGCGGCGGAGACGGCGCGCAGAAGGCATTTTGTGAAGGCGCTTGCCGCGTTTGCGACGACAAAACATATTGTGGCGATTCGATACGCCGCAGAGCTACGTGTTTGGTAGCAGCATGCGCCCCCGTTTAGGCGCGGATATTTCGTTTTGTGCCGCAAATGCGCTGTGACAATTTCGCCTCGTGGCTAGAATGCGTTGCGGCGGCGCGCCGTTTGAGGCGCTGAAATTTTACAAAACGTGCGGTGCGATTAAATTTTAAAATTTTAAGCAGGACGGGCAAAACTGCCCTAGCGCGAAATTTTAAAAGCGAGTCCCGGCACAAATTTTAAAAGCGGCGCGGCTGCGCCAAAATTTTAAAGCCGCGCCTGCAAGAACGATGAAATTTAAAAATTTTATAAAGGAAAACGATGGAAAAAAAAGAGATTTCACTTAAGACCAAAGGCGGCAAGAGCGCTAAAATCGACTTTTTGTATCAATTCGACGATTCGCTGCCGGTAGCAAGCTTCAAGCTAATTTTTAAAGCAAGCGGCGCGGTGAGCGAGAAGATAGCGGGTCTTGCGCGCATCTGCGCGGGCGTTTTGGGCGAGGGCTCAAAGACGATGGGAGTGAGCGAATTTCACCGCAAGCTCGATATCCGCGCGGTCGAGATCAGCGCCGTGAGCAATTTTGAGACTTTCGGCATCCAGCTAAACTGCCTAAAAGAGCACTTCGATTTCGGCCTAGACATGCTGCGAGAGCTGCTTAAAGAGCCCAATTTAACGCCCTCGGTGCTGGAAAAGCTAAAAATGCAAACCATAGGCGAGATCGCCGTGCTAAAAAGCGAGTTCGATTACATCGCGACGTGCAACTTAAAAGCGCTTCTGTATCCGCGCACGAGGCTTGCGCAGCCGCTCATAGGCGACGAGGCGAGCATAGAGCGGATCACGATGAAGGACGTGCGGGAGTTTTTCGCCTCGCTGAGTTTAGAGAATTTATACGTCGTTTTATGCGGCGACGTGAGCGATAAAAACCAGAAAATCGCGGAAATTCTAAGCCTCTTTGCAAGCGGAGAAAAGCGCGAGCTGCCGTTTTTCGCGCCGAGCGATGCGAAAAAAATAAAGATCCAAAAAGAGCAGACGCAGCAGGCATACATCTACTTCGGCGCGCCTTTTGCGCTGCCAAAAGAGCAGGAGTTCATCGCAAACACCGCGCTTTTCGTGCTTGGAAGCAGCGGTTTCGGCAGCAGGCTGATGGAGCGCATCCGCGTTAAACACGGGCTTGCGTATTCGGTCTATGCGCGCGGCGATTTCGAGCTTAGCCGCCGCGAGTTTTGGGGCTATCTGCAGACCAAAAACGAAAATTTACAAAACGCTGCCGCGCTCGTAAAAGAGGAGATCGCGAAATTTATCGCATCGGGCGTGAGCGAAGCGGAGCTAAAAAGTGCAAAAAAATTCCTAATCGGAAGCGCCGTGCTGCAAAAAGAGACGATGTTTAAGCGCGCGGCGATCGCGCAGAGCGAGTATTACAAGGGCTACGCATTCGGCGAGTTCGAGCGAAATTTAAAGCGCATCGAGACGCTAAAACTCGGGGCGCTCAACGATTTCATCAAGTCGCACGACGAGATTACAAACCTAAGCTTTTCCGTCATTTGCGACGAGGCCGCCGCGAAAAAGGGGCTTGAAATTTAGCCCGTCGCGGCACAGCGAGTGCACACCTGCGACCGGCCTAAAATTTGGGTAAATTTTAAAATTTGTAAAACTGCACTCGCGACGCGCAATCGTCAGCAAGAAGCGCGACGTGCGACTTGGCAGCGCAAGACATGACTTGCGGCGAGGAGAACTTACGCGGCGTGTAGAATTCGGATAGCTTCTAGCGGCGGGAAATTTTAAAGGCGCCGTGTGCGGCTCGGTAAAATTTCAGCGCGCAAAATCAAAGCGTGATTTCGCACGCCGTTTGTAAGCCGCGCCGTGAAAATGTGTGCGTGCATATCTTTCGGATTACACGGTTTGCAAATCGCGCCGTGAAATTTCAAGCGATCGCGCTATGTTTTAAAACGAGGTGCGCACCGCAAAGGCACGGCTGCTAAACAAAACACGCACAAAGCGGCAAAATTTACAGGCGCAGCCGGCGAGTAAATTTGCCGCAATGGGTGAAAATTTTGAATAAATTTGAGCAAGCGTTCGATGCGGCGCATAAAATTTCGATCAAATTTAGGCGGGTGATTTCGCTTCGACGCGTAAAATTTCACAGCGCGAGGGCTTAAACGCCTATCAAATTTAAAGGATGAAAATTGATTTTTGAAGCAAAAGACGCGGCGACGCTGCAAAAGGCGGGCATTACGACGCTTTTGGATCTGGCGCTGCTTCTGCCCAAAAGCTTCGACGATCTAAGCGTGGGGGATGCGCCCTGCGCGGGCGAGAGCACGGCGGAGGTCGAGTGCCTCTTCCAGCACAGGCGCGGCTCGATGCTCATCGTCACGGCGCACTGCCTCAGCTGGGAGCGCGAGATCAAAATCGTCATCTTCAACGCCAAAAGCTGGCACTTCGGCGCCTTTAAGCGCGGCAAAAAATTTTTCATCCACGGCAAATGCGACGAAAGCTTCGGCTCGTGGCAGTTCGTAAACCCAAAAATCGTAAGCGAGCCGGGCAGGATTGCGCCCAAATACAAAGCCGCGCTGAGCGACGCTGCGGCGCAAAAGCTGATTAAAAAATATCTAAGCGCGGGCGCGCTTCTAGGCTGCGGACTGCGCGCAGACGAGGCGGCGGTACTGCTTGCGCTACACGAGAGCTCGCCGCGCAGCGTGCGAATGCTAGCCGCGCTAAATAGGCAGCTCAAGGAGGGCGGCGCGGAAAATTTCGGCGAGCGCGACGACGTTTCAAACAGCGGCAAAATTCCGAGCGGCAGTGAAATTTTAGGCGATGAAATTTCAAGCAGCGATAAAATTTTAAATGACGACAGAATTTTAGGTAACGGAGAAATTTCAAGCTCGCAAAGCTCGGTAGCCGCCGAAATTTTAAAGGGCAGATCGCAAAATGATGAAATTTTTAGGGGTAAAATTTCAAACTATCCGCAAAGCGATGGAGCCCTTGCCTACAGAACAAAGCACGGCGCGGAGAATGAAATTTTAAGCGGCGGAATTCCAAAGGGCGCGGAGACTTCACTCCCCCTAAGCCTCCGTAACGACGAGATTGCGAGCGATGAAATTTTAGACGGCGAGGAGCGTCAAGCGCACGATGCAGAAATTTATAACGACGAAAATTTTAGCGCTCAAGGCGACGAGGATTTTCTTGCCGCATACGACGCCGATGCGCACGTAGATGAAATTTTGGACGACCTCGAAGCAGGCAATGAAGCGGCTACAAGCGGCGATAAAATTTCAAACGACCTAGTATCCGGTACCCAAGCGGCAGCACGGCCAGCAGACGTTCAAGCCGCAATCGCACAACCCATGCTAGAGCATGTCGCGACCGAGCAGTCCGTAGCCGAGCAAACCGCACAACAAAATTTAAGCACCCAAGACGTAGATACGCAACCTACGGCAATCCAAACTTCAAGCCAAGTAGCGAACGCACAAGCCGCGACCATCCAAACTTTGAGCGCACAAGCTACAGACGCAGAGCCCACCGAAAATGTTCAGACGGCAACGGCTGTGCAGACCGCAGAGCCTACAATCGCTCAGGCCGCAAGTACCGCCGAGGCTGTTCAGGACGCGCTCGCCGCACCGATGAGCGCTTCGCGCGATTGTGCCGTGCAACCTACGCATTATCAAACTGAAACTATCCAGACCGCAGCCGCCCAAGCTACGACCGCCATACCTACAATCCCTCAAATTGCAAGTGACGCTGAAACTGTCCATGCCACCGAGGCCGTCCGAGCCGCAGCCGTCACGCAAATGAGCGGTGCTGCGATTTTACGCACGCTGAAATTTGTCGAAATTCTAAACTACCTGCAAAAGCTAAGCGCGAAAAAAACGAGTTTCCCGGCGCAAATTTACCCGCTGCGCGACATCTCGGGCTGGCTTGCTTCGCTTCCTTTTGAGCCTACGCGCGATCAATTAAGCGCGATAAAGGACATCGCTAGCGATCTGCAAAGCCCTATGGCGCGCCGCCGCGTCGTCATGGGCGACGTAGGCAGCGGCAAGACGCTCGTCATCCTCGCGAGCGCGGCGATGAACTACCCGCGCATCAGCTATCTGATGGCGCCTACGAGCATCTTGGCCGAGCAGATTTACGCCGAGGCGCGCCGTCTGCTGCCGCCGCAGATCAAAGTCATGCTCGTAAAAAGCGGCGATCGCGAGCCGAATTTCGCAGGCGCGCACCTTATCATCGGCACTCACGCCCTGCTCTACCACGAGCTCGCGCCGTCAAATCTCATAATGGTCGATGAGCAGCACCGCTTCGGCTCCAACCAGCGCGAAAAGATCGCGCGCCTCACAGGGAGCGGCGAGTTTCGAGCGCATTTCATTCAGTTTAGCGCCACACCGATACCGCGTACGCTAAGCATGATCCAGTCCGAGCTCGTGAGCTTTAGCTTTTTAAAACAGCTGCCGTTTGAAAAACAGATCAAAACCAAAATCCTGCAAAATGACGGATTTGCGGGCTTTATGCAGGATCTGCGCCGCGAGCTCGCCGCGGGCAATCAAGCGATCATCGTCTATCCGCTCGTGCAGCAAAGCGAAAGCTCGGTCTATCAAAGCCTTGAGGAGGCGGCGCCGTTTTGGAAAGCTCAATTCCCCGATGTGCTGATCACCCACGGCAGCGACAAGGACAAGGAGGAGGTTCTGCGCCGCTTCCGCGACGAGGGGCGGCTGCTGATAACCACGACGATCGTCGAAGTGGGTATCTCGCTGCCGCGGCTTAGCGTCATTTTAATCGTGGGTGCCGAGCGAATGGGGCTCGCGTCGCTTCATCAGCTACGCGGGCGCGTCGGGCGCAAGGGCCAGGCGGGGCGCTGCTACCTCTACACCAAGCTCAAATCCCCGCCGCAGCGCCTGCGTGAGTTCGCAGCGACGCTGGATGGATTTAAGGTTGCAAATATCGATCTGAAAAACCGCCAGGGAGGCGATCTGCTGGGCGGCTCGGTGCAGCACGGCGCGATGTTTGCGTGGTACGATTACGAAGAGGACGTAACGGCGGCGGCAAAACAGCGACTGAAAGACATAGGACGGGGTGCATGAAATTCTACGAGATGCGATAGAATTTAAACGTAATTTTAGTCGCGGCAAAATTTTACGAAGCGAATGCGATTATGAGGTAACGGGCGATCTGATATAAAATTTGAAATTTCACGGCGCAGATTGCATCGGATAAAATTTAGAGCTTTACCAAGCGTCGTTTACTTTTAATTTCTAAAATTTATGCAACTTAAAGTCCAAACAAAGGAGAGCGAAATGGCTTACGTGACCTACGACAAGGCAAAATGGCATTGGGGCGCGAAAAATGCGCCGACCGACATCCCGCAGGAAAACGGCGCGACGCACATCGCGTTTTTCTTCCGCTGGTGCATGGAGCGCAAGCTCTATTCCAAGGACTTCGCGGCGGATTTCGCGGACGATATAGCGCGGATGGACGATAGCTTTGATTATCGCCAGTATTTTTTCGACGCCATGGACGGCGTGCTAAGCAGCGAGGAGCTAAACACCGCAGGCAAGGCCTTTGCGAAGGCCTACTATACCACGGACCGTACGAAATTTGCCAAAACGCACGGCTGGTATTTACAGGACTATTGCGACTTCGTCGCGCGAAAATTCGGCGATAAAAACTTCGACAACGCCTATTTTTACATAGAAAATTCGCCGCAAAATTACGCCGAGATCAAAGAGATCATCGACCGCCGCTACGAGGAATTCTTGAGCTTCAAGGCGACGAAGTAGAAATTTTACCGCCGAGCTTAGCCGGTTTAAGATAGACGCCTAAGCCGAAACGGCGCGCGATAAAAATAAGCAGAACCGATGCGTTGCTGCGAGCGGCAGGGCTTAAAATTTAGGTAAATTTAACTATAATCGCCGCAAAAATTTGAAAATTTTAAAATTTCACAAAGGATTTTATCGATGATCAAGGCACTTCGCGGTATGAACGATATTTTGGACGAACAGGCGCGCATCTACTCGCAAATTTTAAGCGTGTGCGAGCGCGTGGCGCGCAATTACGGCTTTTGCCTCATCGAAACTCCCAAGCTCGAGCAGACCGCGCTATTTCGCCGCAGCGTCGGCGAGAGCAGCGACATCGTCGGCAAAGAGATGTATGAGTTTAGCGACAAAAGCGGAGAGAGCGTCTGTCTACGCCCCGAAGGCACCGCGGGCGTCGTGCGCGCCTTTATCGAAAAAAAGCTAGACCGTAGCGGCGGCGTGCATAAATTTTATTATCAAGGCTCGATGTTTCGCTACGAGCGCCCGCAAAAGGGGCGTCTGCGCGAGTTTCATCAATTCGGCGTCGAGTGCTTCGGCGAGGCTAGCGTCTATGAGGATGCGAGCGTGATCTTGATGCTAGCTCAAATTTTACGCGAGCTAAATGTTGCCGCAACGCTTAAAATCAACTCTTTAGGCGACGAGGAGTGCATGCCTGCGTATAAAACCAAGCTCGTAAATTTCTTACAAGAGCGCAAAGACAGGCTCTGCGAGGACTGCCAAAGGCGCATCGACACCAATCCGATCCGCGTGCTGGACTGCAAAAACGAAAGCTGCCAGAAAATTTTAGCCGCTGCACCTCTTATAACTGAAAATTTAAACGACGCCTGCGCCGCGGAATTTGCGCAGCTGCAAAGAATTTTAACCCAAAACGGACAAAAATTTGAAATCGATGCGAAACTCGTGCGCGGGCTTGATTACTACTGCAAAACCGCCTTTGAGTTCGTCTCATCCGAGCTTGGCGCACAAAGCGCCGTAGGCGGCGGCGGGCGCTACGACAGACTCGTGGAGTTTTTAGGCGGCAGAAAGACGGCGGGCGTGGGCTTTGCGATCGGCATCGAGCGAATAGCCGAAATTTTAAAAACGCGCGAAGCCCCTCAAGAGCGCGAGGGGATTTATATCGGCGCGCTGGATGAGGCGTTTGTTAGCACGGCATTTTCATTTGCGCTAAAGCTGCGAAAGCTTTGTAAAACTCAAATTTCATACGAGCCCAAGAGCCTAGCCAAGCATTTAAAAGCAGCCGACGGGGCGGAGGCGAAATTTTGCCTTTGCATCGGGCAGGACGAGTTTGACCGAGCCGAGGTGTGGTGCAAAAATTTAGAGGATCAAAGCAGCTTTGCGATTAAATTTAAAGAGGTCGAAGCATTTTTTAAGGATAGAGCATGAGCGATTACGGACTAAATATTTGGGGGAATTCCAACTTCACGATAGACGGCGGCAAGCTATGCCTAAACTCCGATTTCAAGCAGCCTTTGGTGGATATCATAAAAGAGATCCGCGCAGACGGCGTGCGAGGCCCGATACTGCTGCGCTTCCCGCACCTCATCAAAAAGCAGATCGTTGAAATTTACTCAAATTTTAACCGAGCCATTAAGGAGTTTGATTACAAGGGAAAATTCCACGCCGTCTATCCGCTTAAGGTAAATCAATTCCCAGGCTTCGTTAAAAATTTAGTCGATATCGGCGAGCCTTACGGATACGGACTCGAAGCCGGCAGCAAGCCTGAACTGCTACTAGCGATGGCGTATAACAAATACGGCGCGCCGATTACCGTAAACGGTTTTAAGGATAAGGAGCTTATAAATATCGGCTTTATCGCCGCAGAGATGGGGCATAACGTGACGCTTACGATCGAGGGGCTAAATGAGCTTGAAACCATCATCGAAACGGCTAAGGAGCGGTTTGCACCAAAACCTTTCATCGGGCTTCGCATCAGGCTGCACAACTCCGGAAGCGGCATGTGGGCGAAGAGCGGCGGGATAAATTCTAAATTCGGCCTTACCTCGACCGAACTTATAGAGGCGATAAACTTGCTCAAGAAAAACGACCTCATCGAGCAGTTTACGATGATTCATTTTCATATCGGCTCGCAGATTACAGAGATCCATCCGCTCAAAAAGGCCCTCATCGAGGCGGGCAACATCTACACCGAGCTTCGCAAAATGGGCGCGAAAAATTTAAAATCCATAAATTTAGGCGGAGGTCTTGCTATCGAATACTCCCAAGCCAAAGAAAGCTCCAGCCGCAACTATACGCTAAAAGAATACGCCAACGACGTGGTTTTTTTGCTAAAATCGATCGCAGAGGATAAAAAAGAGGCCGAGCCGGATATCTTTATCGAGAGCGGAAGATACGTAGCCGCCAGCCATGCGGTGCTCGTGGCGCCGATTTTGGAGCTTTTTACCCAAGAATACACCGAAGAGAAGCTCGCCTTAAAAAAGGACAATCCGCCGGTAGTCGCCGAGCTATACGATCTGTATAAAACTCTAAAACCCTCCAACGCGCTAGAGTATCTGCACGACGCCATGTCGCACATGGAGAGCGTGCTTACCCTTTTTGATCTGGGATACGTCGATCTGATCGACCGCTCAAACGGCGAAATTTTGGTTCATCTAATAATGCGAAAGGCGTATGGAATTTTAGGCAACAAACAAGAATACAGCAATTTCTTAAATTCTCTAGGCAACGCCCAAGAGCGCTATTTAGTAAATTTCTCGATCTTTCAAAGCCTGCCCGATTTTTGGGGCATCAAGCAGCACTTCCCAATCATGCCGTTAGAGAGGCTGGACGAGCGCGCCACGCTATCGGCGTCGATCTGGGATATCACCTGCGATAGCGACGGCGAGATAGAATTCGACAGTCAAAAAAATCCGCTCTTTCTGCACGATTTTGATCCCGAAAAAGAGGAGTATTTTTTGGGCTTTTTCCTTGTCGGAGCCTATCAGGAGGTGCTTGGCATGAGCCACAACCTCTTTGCACACCCAACAGAGGCGACCGTGATTTTAAAGGATGACGGCGGCTTTGAGATCAAGGATTTTATCGAATCTCAATCGGTCATCGACATCTTGGAGGATATGGACTACGACGTAGTAGATATCCGCGAAAGCCTAAACGAGCGCGTCGAAAAATCAAATCTTATCGGAGATAAAGAAAAAAAGCATATCCTGGGCGAGCTATATCTGTTTTTAAACGACAATAGTTACTTAAAGACGATCAAATGAGTTTTTGGCAAATTTTAAAACAGGACTTCACCGAGCCAATGCGTCAAGACCCCGCATGCAACAGCGTATTTGAGATATTTTTCTGCTATCCCGGCGTCTGGGCGCTGATAAATTACCGCTTCGCGCATTTTTTCTACGAGCGAGGTTTTAAGCTCATAGCTCGCGCGATCAGCGGGCTTACCCGCATAATCACCGCCGTAGATATAAACCCGGGCGCACGTATCGGCTCGGGCGTATTTTTCGACCACGCCACGGGACTTGTCATTGGAGAAACGGCGATCATCGGCGATAACTGCCTGATCTATCAGGACGTCACTCTCGGCGGCGTGAGCTTAGAGCACGGCAAGCGCCATCCGACGCTGCAAAACGGCGTCGTAGTTGGTGCAGGAGCCAAAGTATTAGGCAACATCACTATCGGCGAAAATTCCAAAATCGGCGCAAATTCCGTCGTCGTAAAGGATGTCGCGCCAAACTGCACCGCCGTGGGAGTGCCGGCTAGAATTTTAGGCAGCTGTGAGAGCGATCCTTTGGCGCATAATAAAATTCCCGATATCAGCCAGGAGCTTATCAAATATCTCATCAAGCGTATCGAAATTTTGGAAGATTGCATCTGCAACGGCAGAAAAGATATCTCCGCAATGGATGAGGATCTAAATAAATTCTACGAAGAGTATCTAAAATCATTAAAATAAGAGGGTTAAAGTGAAAAAAGCTCTATTTTTTATAATTTTTGCTATTTTATCAGCAAGCGGCAGCGATGCTAATAGCGCGAAAAATTCCGCGGACGACGCCAGAATAAGCCTAGTAAAAAGTCTATACATCAAGGACACCTATTTTGGCGATCACAAAAATGCTCTATCGGCTTCTTTCAAATCTGCGCTTATGCAGGATGAAGCATCTGCTGGCGAAGGTGAGGTAGGCTGCTTGGACTACGATCCGATAATCGGCGGTCAAGATGTCTGCGACGACGCGAAATATGATTTTGAGCTAGGGCAGCGCGATACCGTCGTAGTGACGCAGACCTGCCCCTACGGCGCGCAGACGATAATCTACAAACTCGTCCGTAGCGGAGGTGATTATAAAATCGACGATATCTACGACCAAGACCCAAGTAGCGGCAGAGCTTTTAGCGTCAAAAATCAAATTTTAAATTGTCTAAACCAATCCAAGGAGCATCAATGAAATTAACACTTTCAAGTCGCGTAAGCAAGCTCGGTGAAAGCCTAACAATCGCAATCAGCACCAAAGCCAAACAGATGAAAGCCCAGGGGCAAGACGTCGTGATCCTAAGCGCAGGCGAGCCTGATTTCGATACCGCAGAAGTCGCCAAAAGGGCTGTCATAGAGGCTATGGCTAAGGGCTGTGGAAAATATACGCCTGTTGCCGGCACGCCTGAAATTTTAAATTTAATCGCACAGAAGCTAAAGCGTGATAACGGCCTAAATTACAGACCCGATCAGATCATCACCAACGTAGGCGCCAAACACTCGCTATTTAACGCCTTTAACTGCATCTTAAACGAAGGCGATGAGGTCATAATACCGGCGCCTTATTGGGTCACTTACCCAGAAATTGTAAAATTCTGCGGCAGCAAGCCCATCATCGTAGACACCAAGGCGGAAAACCGATACAAAATCACCGCCTCGCAGCTCAAAGCTGCGATCACGCCGCGCACAAAGGCGCTGTGCCTTTTCAACCCGAGTAACCCCGCAGGCGCCGTATATTCGCGCCAGGAGCTACAAGAGCTTGCGGAAGTGCTAAAGGGCACGGATATCTTGGTAATTGCCGATGAAATTTACGAAAAAATCGTCTTCGGCAAGAGTTTCATAGCCGCAGCAAGCATCAGTGAGGATATGTTCGGGCGCACCGTGACGATCAACGGGCTAAGCAAATGCGGTGCTATGCCCGGCTGGCGCTTCGGCTATACCGCCTGTGCCATTGATGAGCTGAATAAAGCGATGATAAGCCTGCAAAGCCAAAGCGTCAGTAACGTAGCAAGCATCGTCCAGGCAGGCGCGATGCCGGTGCTGCGCGGCGAGGCGGACGATTATATCGAGGAGATGAGGCGCGAATACGAGCGCAGACGCGATTTTGGCACGGACGCGATAAGCGCGATCCCAGGGCTCAGTGTCGTAAAACCAGATGGCGCATTTTATTTCTTCATAGATTGCTCTCAGGTAGAACCTGATAGTATGAAATTCTGCATGCAACTGCTAGATAAAGGGCTCGTAGCCACGGTGCCAGGAAGCGGATTTGGCATGGATGGGCACTTCCGCATAAGCTTTGCGTGCTCTATGGAAAATCTAAAACGCGGCTTTGAGCGCATAGAAAAATTCGTAAAGAATTGCCACAGATAGGCACGCTAGCGAAATTTTGATCTAAATTTTTAACGCAGCTCGCCGCAGTAATGGATTTTGAGACAAATTTGACTCGACGATACGGCGAATTTTGTGCATATTTTGCGCGGCGCGACGACGAAATTTTGACCGTAAATTTAGTGCGCACGACGGCAAAATTTAAAACAAATCTAGTGCGGTGCAACTCGGCGGCAAAATTTGATGTAAATCCTGTCGGGCGCAGCGCAGTACGGCGGCAGAATTTTAACGTAATCCCGCGCGGCGAGGCAGTAGAGCTTAACGCTGATCTGACGCGATGCGGCTCCGCACGATACGGCTTAGCGATGGAATTTATACGACCGCCGGGCGCGGTTAAATTTTGTGCCGCCCGACACGGCTTGGAATTTTCAGAATTTAATGCGGCGGCGCGGCGCGATTAAATTTCATGCCGTTTTATTTAGGAGCGTTAAAATTTCATACCGCCGCATTACGGCGCCTGCCGCGCGAAATTTTATCTCGGCGGCGATATTTCTAGCGCGGATACGGTTCTGCGCGGCGCGTAGGCAGATCCGACCGCCAAAGCCTAAATCCGCTTAAATTTAAAATTCCTAGCCCGCTAGGGTTAAATTTCAAACCTAGCGCCGTTTTAAGGCGCGCGCATGGCGAGCATAAATACGCGCGCCGCCCAAACGGCGCATAGACGAGACGATCCGCCTCGCCCTATCGCGCCGGCAG
>NZ_CALIBB010000308.1 GCF_938045595.1 uncultured Campylobacter sp. | reverse complement strand
AAAAAAGAGGCGCGGCGGGAAGTAACTTTACAAATTTAAACGGCTTTGCAAATTTAAAACCAGATACCTCGCTTCGGCTACTTTGTCCTCTGCACGATTTAAAACGGCCTTCTAAATTTAAAATAGCTCTGTAAACTTAGCCGAGCCGTGAAATCCCACCACAGACAGACTACGCAAAGACACCTTAAATTTTAAAAAAATCGCAAATCCCTCTCCGCTGCTTTCAAGCAATAAAATTCCTGCCGTTATCAAAGACGCAAAATTCTACCGCAGATAGCTTTTGGATGAAATTTTATCGCCCAAATATTCTCGATCAAAATTCTAACTCGGGCGAGCTAAGATTATCGCTAGAAATTCTCGCATCCCGAGTATTCTTGATTAAAATTTTAAAGATCAGGTATTACCGCTGGTTTTTATCCTAGCCGCTACGCGCCGTTTTATCGCAGCCCTACCGACGCCGCTTCTGCCTTTGATTAAAATTCTATCTTTAAGAAAAGCTCATCTGACGCCGTTAAAATCAAAATTTCGCCGCTGCGCCAATAGTTTTAATAAAATTCGGCCGCCGTTTCTTCCGATATTTTCAATTAAAATTTTATCGCCACGCGTGAGCAATTACGATTAAAAATTCTATCATCGCCGATCTTATGTCAAAATCCCGCCACTGGCACCTCATAACTACCGTCGCCGATACTACGCCTTTAATTGCCTCTGCTGCCGCAGCAAGTGCCGCAAAGCCGTCCGCGTCGCTCACGCCCCCAAGCTACCAAACCTGCGTATAAAGCGCAAGCGCACGCCCCCCCATTGCTACACCACGACGACAGATCCGCGATAAAATTTCCGCCGCCGCGCAATCTATCAAGCCAAACGCTGCAAATTTTAAAATTTAAACTGCCTCTCGCCGTGCGGCACCGATAAATTCCAACCGATAAACTCCGCTAGCTAGTCCATCATTTCCGCATAAATCATAAATTTCCATAAATTTAACGCCGCCTTTCTTGCTTTATATTAAAATTTCGCTAAAATTACCGCATT
>NZ_CALIBB010000307.1 GCF_938045595.1 uncultured Campylobacter sp. | reverse complement strand
GCGATGCCTGCGAGCTTTTCGCTTACGAGCTTTTCATCCACGACGATCTTTTGCCCTTTAAACTTATCGGCTTCAAAGCTGACATCCTCAAGCACCTTTTCCATTATCGTATGTAGTCTTCTAGCGCCGATGTCTTCTACTTTTTCGTTCGTGCTCGCCGCAAATTTCGCGATCGCTTTAACCCCGTCCTCGCTAAATTCCAGCTCGACGCCCTCGGTCTTTAAAAGCGCCGAGTACTGCTTAAGAAGCGAATTTTTTGGCTTGGTTAAAATTTCACACAGCGCCGCCTCGTCTAAGCTGTCAAGCTCGACGCGAAGCGGGAAGCGCCCCTGAAGCTCGGGTATGAGATCGCTCGGCTTGCTGATATGAAAGGCGCCCGCGGCGATAAAAAGGATGTGATCGGTATCGATATTGCCGAATTTCGTGCTTACGCTGCTGCCCTCCACGATCGGAAGCAGATCGCGCTGCACCCCCTCTTTGCTCGGATCCTGCCTGCCGCTATTACCGCTTGAAACCGCCACCTTATCGATCTCGTCGATAAAGATGATGCCCTCGTTTTGCGCGCGCCTAACGGCTTCGGCTTTGATGCTCTCCATATCGAGAACTTTCTCGCTAGCCTCACTTTTGAGGGCAACCTTGGCGTCTTTAACCTTCATCTCTTTTTTGCTCTTGCGCGTCGAAATTCCGATTACTTTGATGAAGCTTTCCTGCATATTCGCCATCTCGGGCGGTAAATTCGGATTTG
This sequence comes from uncultured Campylobacter sp., assembly GCF_938045595.1. GTDB lineage: Bacteria > Campylobacterota > Campylobacteria > Campylobacterales > Campylobacteraceae > Campylobacter_B. Next base: position 4,257 of record NZ_CALIBB010000307.1, on the reverse strand, counting down.
ACTCAAGCGCGTTTTCGCTCACTTCAATCTCGATGCTAAGATCGTCCAGATCGCCGCGCTCGAGCTTGGCCGCCATCTTTTCGTAGCTTTTTTCGTAATCTGTAACCTTCTCCTCGCTCGCTCCGCGCGGAAGCGGCGGAAGGACTTTTTCTAAAATTTTACGCTTGATGTAATCATCGATCTTGTCTTTGTTCTTTTCAAATTCCTCGCCGCGCACTAAATTTACCGACGCGGCGGCCAGATCTCGCACCATGCTCTCCACGTCGCGCCCCACGAAGCCCACCTCGGTGTATTTGCTCGCCTCGACCTTGATAAAAGGAAGTCCGAACATCTTCGAAAGCCTGCGCGCGATCTCGGTCTTACCTACGCCGGTAGAGCCGATCATCAGGATGTTTTTGGGCATCACCTCGTTTTTCATCTCATCTTCGAGCGCCATTCTGCGGTAGCGATTTCGCAAAGCCACCGCTATCGTGCGTTTGGCGCTATTTTGTCCGATTATATATTCGTCTAGTTTTTCTACAATCTGCTTTGGCGTCATCATCTCTTTTCGTCCCAAATTGCGTATGTTTTGATGTTTTCGTTCGTGTAAATGCAAATCTCGCCCGCGATTTTAAGGCTTTGCTTTACGAGCTCCTCTTCGTCTAAGCTTGCAAATTTATCCAAAGCTCGCGCCGCGCTAAGAGCGTAATTCCCGCCGCTTCCGATCGCCGCGATCTTGCCGTCGTCCGGCTCTACCACATCGCCCGTGCCGCTAAGCAGAAAGATATTTTTGCGATCCAGCACCAGCATCATCGCTTCGAGCTTTCGCAGATACTTATCCTTGCGCCACTGCTTGCTAAATTCTATCACCGCCCTTAAAAGATCGCCCTTTGCGCCATCTAAGCACTTCTCAAACATATCAAAAAGATTAAACGCATCGGCGGTGCTGCCCGCAAAGCCCGCCAAGACGTTACCCTCTTTGCCGATCTTTCGAATTTTAGTCGCATTGCCCTTTAAGACGGTGTTTCCGAACGTAACCTGCCCGTCGCCGCCGATGACGGAGCCCTTCGCGCCTTTGTAGGCTAAAATGGTAGTCGCTTCAAACACTAGCCACCTCTATCTCAAATTTAGCGCCTATGCCGTGCTTTAGCTTGGCATTTACGTCGTAGATCCCGGTCGTTTTGATGGCTTCGGTCTCTAAAATTTTCTTATCGATTTCGATCCCCTTTTGCTCTTTTAGTGCGGTTGCGATCTCATCTTTGGTAACCGAGCCGAAAAGCGCGCCGCTCTCGCCCGTCTGTTTTACGATCTTTACGCGGATCTTGGCTAGCTCCTCGGCTAGTTTTTGCAAACTTGCGACCTCGTATTTTTCTAGCTCGGCTTGCTTTTTCTTATCCGCTTCAAATTTACGCAAAACCTCAGTCGTAGCGGCTTTGGCGTAGCCTTTGCCGATTAGGAAGTTATTGCCGTAGCCGTCCTTGACCTCCTTTACCTCGCCCGCCTTTCCGAGCCCCTTAACGTCTTTGATCAGTAATACTTTCATCCATTATCCTTTTAAATTTAGCTTTAAATTTATAAAATTTTATGAGCGGCGCGGGCGGATCTGAAATTTAGTGAAATTTCATGAAACCTGCCCGCAGCCGCTCGCTACTTTTTCGATAAATTTTAAAATTTCGCTTTGCGAAATCCGCCTGCGCGCCTTGTCACTATGAGGCAAAATTTTCAGCTAAAGCTTGCGTCCGTTCTTTCCCGCGATGATAAATCTTAGCGCGCTTAGCTTGATAAATCCGTCGCCGTCCTTTTGATTGAAAACCTTATCCTCTTCAAACGTCACGAAATCGGTATTAAACAAGCTATCGCTCTTGCTTTCCCTGCCTAGCACGGTCACGTTGCCTTTATAAAGCTCGAGCTTAACCTTGCCGTTTACGTGCTCTTGGGATTTATTTATCAGCTCTTGAAGCAGCAAGCGCTCCGGGCTGAACCAAAAGCCGTTGTAGATGAGCTCGGCGTAGCGCGGCATCAGATCATCTTTTAGATGCGCCGCGCCGCGATCTAGCGTGATGCTCTCGATCGCGCGGTGAGCCTTTAGCATAATCGTGCCGCCTGGAGTTTCGTAGCAGCCGCGGCTCTTCATGCCGACGTAGCGATTTTCTACTAGATCGAGCCTGCCGATGCCGTTTTTAGCGCCGAGTTCGTTAAGCGCAGCTAGCATCTCATGCGGCTTAAGCGCCTTGCCGTTTAGCTTTACGGGATCGCCGTGTTTATATTCGATCTCGATGATCTCGCTCTTATCTGGCGCATTTTTAGGGCTCACGGTCCATCGCCACATATCCTCTTCAGGCGCATGGGCGGGATCTTCAAGCACCAAGCCCTCGTAGGAGATGTGAAGGATATTCGCATCCATCGAATACGGCGACTTGCCGGGCTTTGAGGCGATGTCGATGCCGTTTTTCTTAGCGTAGGCAAGCAATTTCTCGCGAGAGTTCAGATCCCACAGCCTCCACGGCGCAATCACCTTAATATCGGGATTTAGCGCGTATGCGCCAAGCTCGAAGCGGACTTGGTCGTTACCCTTACCGGTCGCGCCGTGGCTTACGGCATCCGCACCAGTTTTTTTAGCAATTTCGACTAACTTTTTAGCGATCAACGGGCGCGCAATCGATGTGCCTAAAAGATATTCGCCCTCATAGACGGCATTTGCGCGAAACATCGGAAATACGTAATCGCGCACAAATTCCTCGCGCAGATCCTCTACGAAGATATTTTCCTTTTTGATGCCCAGTTTCACAGCTTTGTTTTTGATAGGCTCCAAATCCTCATTCTGACCGATATCTGCGGTGAAAGTCACCACATCGCAGCCGTAAGTATCGCCGAGCCACTTTAAAATAATGCTAGTATCTAGTCCTCCGGAATACGCCAAAACGACCTTTTTTACATCTTTTGCCATCTCAAATCCTTTACGTAAAATTTGGCGAAATTCTACCAAAAATAGTTTAATAGTTGCTTTTAAGGCAAATATCGCTAAACTCACGCCTATGAGAATCGATAAATTTTTAAACGCAGTAAATATCACCAAGCGGCGCGCTATCAGCGAAGATATGTGCAAAAGCGGCGTCGTAGCCGTAAACGGCGCGGTAGCAAAGCCCGCCAAAGAGCTTAAAATCGGCGATGTAATCACAATAAGCTTTTTAGATAGAAAACAAAGCTTTAAGGTCCTAGCCTTTCCTAGCGCGAAAAATACGCCCAAAAGCGAGCAGGCAAAGTATGTCCAAGAGCTTTGAACTGCTCTGCGGCGAGGATGAAATTTCGCGCCTCGTGCAGGCTCTGCCAAAAAGCGGCATAATATTGCTAATCGGCGATCTTGCCAGCGGCAAAACGACGCTTGCGCGCGCGATCGTGCGGGCTCACGGGTTAGACGAGCACGTGAGCTCGCCGACATTTTCGATCATGCAAAACTACGGCGAAATTTATCATTACGACATCTATAACGGCGGCTGTGAGGGGATTTTAAAAAACGGACTATTTGAAAATTTATTTGAAGAGGGGCTTCATCTGATCGAATGGGCGGATGAAAATTTGATAAATTTACTTAAAAAATATGAGCTTGATTTTTGCGTAGTGAGGATCACGCCGCACGCGCAAGGGCGAAAATACGAGGTAACCTATGCATAAACTGGAAGTCAGGGGTCTTAAAAAAACCATAAAAGGCACGCCGATCATTAAGGGCATCTCGCTGGAGCTTTACAACGGCGAGATCGTGGGGCTGCTGGGGCCCAATGGAGCGGGCAAAACCACGACGTTTTATATGATCTGCGGGCTGATAAGCGCTAGCGGCGGCGATATCTTGCTTAATGAGAACAGCATCGCGAAGGTTCCGCTTCACAAACGCGCCAAGCTCGGCATAGGCTACCTACCGCAAGAAAGTAGCATCTTTAAGGAGCTCAACGTTGAGGAAAATTTAATGCTCGCTGCAGAGATTACCTATAAAAATAAAGTCGAAGCCTCACGAAAGGTCGATGAGATGCTAAATCTGCTCAACATCGAGCCGATCAGATTGCGCAAAGGCGTGAGCCTAAGCGGCGGCGAGCGCAGGCGTTGCGAGATCGCGCGAAGTCTAATGATAACGCCGAAATTTCTACTTTTGGACGAGCCGTTTGCGGGCGTCGATCCGATCGCCGTTAACGACATCCAAAGCATCGTGCGCGATTTAAGCGATCTTGGCATCGGCGTGCTCATCACCGATCACAATGTCCGCGAAACGCTTGCGATCTGCGACCG
>NZ_CALIBB010000306.1 GCF_938045595.1 uncultured Campylobacter sp. | reverse complement strand
AAAGCTGCGGAATTTTAAAATTCCAAACTATCGCCGCAAGTTCGCTATGAAATTTGGCTCGCTACTTTGAACCGCTTCGGCGTTAAATTTTAAATCTCGCGCGCCGCGCCCAAACAAAGCCCGATCGCGCAGTGTCCGCACGCCATTTTTCGTCGCAACGCTCACACCGCTTGATCGGCTAAAATTCCGCGTTTTGCTCCCAGATACGCTCTTGCGACTTTGCGTCCACCGCCGCAAGCTCGGCTAGCTTGCAAAACGCCTCCCAAATCTCCTCGCGCTCCATGGTGTCGATGCTATGCTTGGCGTCTATCGCGTTAAAAACGGCGATAAATTCTTTTAAAATTTCGGTTTTCTCGGTCTTAAGCTCGCTGCTTGCGGGTTTTGCTTCTAGCGCGCTTAGCTTCTTGTGCGCGCCTGCATAAGCCCTCATCGCCTTTCTAGCAGTCGCCGCGCCCACGCCCTCTCTGCCGTCCCAGCGGCGCAGCGGGTTATTTAAATTTGCCGCCAGCCACTGTTTGCTTCGCGGCTGCCTGATTACGAGGCTTTCTATACCCTTAAACTGCGCTCTAGCCGCCTCGCAGGCGCCTTTGGGCACCGACCAGAAACAAAGGCGCTTTAGATGCGGTAGTTGCGCCCTCGTCGGAAAGCGTTCAAATCCGTAAACCTCGCTAAGCCAGACGTCTTTTAGATGTTCAAATTTAGCGAGCGCGTCGATGTTTTTTAGCGTGCCGCCCTGCGCGTTAATGAAAATTTCGCGCAAATTCGGAAAGCTCGCCGCAACGCATGCGAGATCGATGCACTTGCCGCGTTGCGAAAATATCTGTAGATCGCGCAGTTTTCCAAGCCCGCGAATGCAAAACCCGCCGTCGTTTAGGTTTAGTTGGACGCTCAAAAGCTCGCCGTCAAAGGGGCAGCGCACGCTCTTTAGCCGCGCGATATCGCTGTTTATTACGAGCCGCCACAGCGAGCCGTTTAGCGTGATCTCCTCCGTGCCGCCGGCGTGCAAGACGAGCTGCTGCAGGTGAGTGCGCGAGATATCTAGGGCTTCTCCCGCATTTTTTAGTTCCAAATCGGTCATCATCGGCGTCGCTTCTAAAAAATCTTTTAAATTTTCATCCCAAACCGCGCTTTTTATCTCGTAGCAAAACAGATTTTGACGCGCTAAATCGGCGTAAAATTCCCTGCTTTGCGGCTGCGAAATTTCAAGTTTTTGCTTGCGGACGGATTTAAATTTAGCGCAAATATCCTTCGGAAGCTCGTTCCACGCAAGCTGCATATAAATCTGTTCGATACTTTGCAGGCTCACGCACTCGGGCGGCTCGCAAATCAAAGCGGCGTTGCCGATAAAAACGGGCTCGGCGTCCAAAATTTCATCCACGCCGAGATAAAATTCTCCGCGCTTCCAAAAGTGATGATCGAAGTAAAACGGCTTAAGCTTAGCCGCTTCTTTTAGACCGGGCGGCACGCTCACAAAGCCGTCCAAAACGAGCGCGACGAGCCCCATCTGCGCGCTTAGGATCTGCGCGGTAAAATACGCGTCCCGCCTCTTAAGCTTTACGGCGAAGAGATCGCCGATTTTCGGCTCGGTCATTTCCGTCCTTTAAATTTTAATCTGTCCGCACCCGTTTGACGAGCACGGATTTTAGCGGAGCTGCGAGCTAAATTTAGCTCAAATCCGCTCCGCCATAAGGCGCTGCTTTAAATCAAATTTCATTTGCACTCAAAGCTGCTCGCGTTATTTTCGTCGCCGCCTACGTATGTAGCCACTTTCGGATACGCGCAGATAGGGATCTGCTTACCCACGCGGCTCGCGCTTTTGTCTAGCAGGCTTTGCGGCGTCGCGCCTTAAGCGCGCTTAGGAGCGAAAATGCTCGCCTGCCGGTTTGCGAAAAGGCGCGAGACGCTAGCGCAGATCGGTCTTCAATAAGACGCAAAAAACGTACAAAACTATCGCAGGAGCCTACGTTGCGAAATTTTACCACCGATAAATTTTATCCTCGTAAGCGATCAGTCTAAACTCCTCTTTGTGGTTGCCGTTGCCGATCGTGTGGCTGTCTTGGCCTGCGCCGAGGCGTAGTTTATGCAGCCTGCCGCCATAAGTGCCCACAAAAAGCACGCTCCCGTCATCACTTATCGCCATAGACTTTATCGTGCCGCCAAGATAATGACGCCAAATTTTACGCCCGTCCTTGCCGACTGCCTTAATGTAGCCGTATGCATCGCCGAGGATGTAAAAGTCCTGCGTCGCTACGCCCGCGTAAACTCTCATCGCATCGTCGATCAGCGTGAAATTTTGCTCGTCGCCGCCGTCCGGATCGTAAAAACCGACCTCCAGCCCGCGCTTTAGCAAAGCCCTATCCACGCCGATCGTAACGCCGTTGTAGAAGTGGCAGGAGTTTGTGATGAGCTGCGTATCGTCCGCGCTAAATAGGCAAAAGTGCGGATACGAGCTCTGCGCGCCGATGTTACCAAGCCGCTCGCCCTCGCTATCCATCAGGACGTGATCGCTATCTTGCTCACCCGCGACGATTAACTCGTTGTCGTTTGAGAGGGTCGCATTTGCCATGGCTATCTCGAGCTCGTATTCATCCTCGTCCTCGCCCTCATCCTCGTAGATCGGATGGATAAGCTTCGCACCGCTTTGCGAGATCAAAAAAATTCCGTCGTGGGCGGTCAAAAGCACCTTGCTGCCGTCGTTAAAGGGTAAAATTTCAGCCTCGTCGTAGATGATCTCCAGCTCGTGGCTAAATCTCGCCACCAACTCACCGCCGCTCTTGCCGTCGTAGCCCCTGATCAGCCATACCTCGTCTTGATTTAGTAGGGCGTAAATTTCGTTTCGCTTTGACTTACCCACGGCAATGACGTCGTCCGCCACCTCGCTCACGCGGTCGCCCTCCAGCAGATACAGCGTCTTGCCGTCGTCGTTTGAGGCGATAAAAAGGACGTTCTCGCCGCCAAGAGGGCAAATTTGATCGATGTCTCTTAGCTTTTTTCTCAACTTTTTATCGAAAATGACGTTTGAGGGCGGAAAATCGGCTCTAAATTTCGCCGTCTCGCCGCGCTCGTTGGCTTCCTTTAGCAGCTCAAAAACCGCCTCGCAAAGCTGCGTCATACCCTCGCGCTCATCGACCGAATCTTCGCCCTTGTAGGCGTCCCAGCCGTGCACCTCCGCAAACGCCACCATATCGTTTACCGCCTTGGCGTATTTCTCGCCCTTTTCATTCCACTCTTTCTGCCACTCCGCCTTAAGCGTCTCGTAGTCCTCTCGCGCATCTTCTCTCCTTGAGCTTAGTCCGGCCGCCTCTTTTGCGGGCGGCACGTTTTATGAAATTTTAGCAAAAAGGGCCAAATTTAGAGATAAATTTCAGGCATGCAAAGCGTCTAAATTTAAGATCAAAGCATCGAGGCTAGCCCGCAGTCTGAGGTAAAATCGAATTTAAAGCCGGACTTAGACCCGCAGCTCGCGCTAAAAAAACAGCGCCCGAGCGGTCCGCAGAATCTGGCTCGTCCGTCGCGCGATTTCGCAGGTCGCGGCATTTGGTTAAATTTAAAGCCTATACTTTCGCGGCGGAGTTTTGGAATTTTAACGAATGAGGGTCTTCAACGAGCGCTTGAAATTTTAGTCTCAAGAGATGATTTTGATTTCATTCGCGCAAGATCCGCCAAAGTCCGCGCCGAATGGATCGCGTACCGTGAAATAATGATCTATCGCGCCGCATCCGTGTCCGATCTGCTCACCCCAGCCAAGCGCCCTGCGCACGAAGCCCTTGGCATGGGCGACGGCTGCGGGCAGGCTAAGCCCCGCCGCTAGCGCGCACGCGATCGCGCTTGAGAGCGTGCAGCCCGTGCCGTGGGTGTTACGCGTAGCAATTTTCGGCGCGAAAAACTCATAAAATTTGCCGTTTTCGTACAAAATATCGACCGCTAAATTTCTCAAATCCCCGCCCTCTCCGCTCGGCTCAAAACCAGCGCCTAGGGAGGCTGCGGATAAATTTTGCCCAAAAGAAGGCTCTGCGCCCGTCGTTAAAATTTTGCATTCGCCAGTAAAATTTTTATCCGCGAAATCCGCGCTCTTCGTCAAACCCGCAGAATTTTCGCATGCGCCATCTTCGCTCGCTTCACGCTGCGAAGTATTAAAATTTCGCGCTGTATTCATTTCCGCCGCGCTCGCTTCCGCCGCAATGCAAGTCGCGCTCGCGCCCGCAAGATCGCCGCCTTTAATCAAAATCGCGCCGCTAAAAAACTGCGAAATTTTAACCGCAGCAGCGCGCATGTCGGCTAAGCTTAAAATTTTCATCTCCGATAAGACCTCGGCTTCGCGCACGTTGGGCGTGATAATCTCCGCGGCGGGAGCGAGCTTGTATTTTAGCGCATGCAGCGCGCTTTGTTTCATCAAAACTCCGCCGCTAGTAGCGACCATCACGGGATCTAAGACGACGTTTTTCGCGCCGTGCTTGCCCAGGCTCTTTGCGATGGCCTCGGCAACCCCCTCATTGGAGATCATTCCGATTTTAACGGCGTCCGGAAAGATGTCGCTAAAAATCGCATCGAGCTGCGCCTCTACAAAATCTGGCGAAACGTCCAGCACGCCGAATACGCCGCGCGAATTTTGCGCCGTAAGCGCCGTAATAGCGCTCATGGCAAACATCTTGTGCGCGCTAATCGTCTTGATATCGGCTTGGATGCCGGCACCGCCGCCGCTATCAGAACCCGCGATAGTAAGAATTCTTTTCATAAAAAGCCTTTAAAATTTTAGCGCGATTATAT
>NZ_CALIBB010000305.1 GCF_938045595.1 uncultured Campylobacter sp. | reverse complement strand
AAAATTTTGCCTTCGACGCAGCCTTAAGGTTGGAGCGCAACTATCATAGACCTATATCGGATCGCAATCACCAGTGCTTTATGGCTAAGTCGCGGTATTCTCGGGCACTTTAATTGCACCGCCGCTTTACGCCGTAAAATTTTATCTTCGAGCAATCTACGTGCCGTTCATGTAGGCCTAGCTAACACCCAAGCTCGCTTGTTTTCAGATTTAGCAGGTGCCTGCTTTCACGGGCTTATAATGCGCCCGTTTTAAATATTTCAAAACAAAGGAAAATTATGCAACAAACCAAATTGCAAGGCGTAAGCGTCGGTCTTTCGGGCAGCGAGCTTAAGCTTGGAGATAAGGCGCCAGAGGTTAGTCTGGTCGCGGCCGATCTTAGCGAGGTCAAAGTCGGCGGCGGCACGGGCAAGGCGCAGGTCATCATCGCCGTGCCGTCGCTGGATACGGACGTGTACGCGACCGAGACGCGCAAATTTAACGAGCGCGTCGCGAGTATAAAAAATACCGAGGTTTTCGTGATCTCGATGGATCTGCCGTTTGCCGCGGGCAGATTTTGCTCGACCGAGGGGATCAAAAATTTACGCGCACTAAGCGATTTTCACGATAAGGAGTTTGCGCGCGCATACGGCGTGCTGATCGCGGACGGCGCGCTTGCGGGGCTAACGTGCCGCGCGGTTTTCGTCGTGGACACCGCGGGCAAGATCGCCTACAAGCAGATCACGGACGACATCGTAGATGAGCCCGATTACGACGCGGCGCTGAATGCGGCGGCGTTTGCGAGCGGAAGCGCTGCGGCGCAGGGCTGATGCAATTTCTAGGTCTGCGGTGCAGACATCTGCTCGCTCAAATTTAGCGGGTTTAAAATACGCGGACGGGCGCCCTGCTCACCCGTAACTTTAAATTCTAAAATTCCACGGCGCCCTGAAATTTAGCAGGCCGCGTCTGAAATTTCGGCGGATCTGGGTTCGTGATCCTATTTGCGCAGTTCGCAATAGAATTTTAAAATTTCAATCCCCAATCAATTTATAAATTTATCTCATATTCGGCGCACTTTTTTATCTACTCACGCATATTATGATTTGAAAAAACAGCGCGCGATCGGGGTTAAATTTTAGCGCAAAAATACAGGCGGCAGTATTGCGAAACTAGACGAGGTGCGGATGAAATTTGCGATGGGAGCATATATGCAATACGTGACCGAGCAAATTTTAGACGCAACGACGTATAGTAAAGCGAGACAATGCGCGCTATTTTTCTTTAGACGAGGCGGAAATGAGCCGAATAAAGGAGCGCAATCGTGGGCTTTGGATGGAATTCGCGGTAAAATAAGGTGGAAAGGCGTAAATTTTGAAAATATTCAAGACAGATGATGTGTAGTTTCGATAAATTTTT
>NZ_CALIBB010000304.1 GCF_938045595.1 uncultured Campylobacter sp. | reverse complement strand
GGATACGCTCTCGCAGACCGCAAGCGATAAGACTGCGCTAAGAGCGATGCTTGCGGCAAAGATCGAGGATATCTTCGCTACGCTTTACCGCCAGATCGGATTTACGACCTTTGAGCGGCGCGTGCATGCGAGTACGGATGAGCTAAGCGTCGAGCAGGTGGGTGAGCTTTGGATGGAGGAGTCGCGCAAGATGTTTGCGGGCGAGCTAATCTTGCAGGATCATTACAAAAGCTGGTGGAGCTACATCCCACACTTCGTTCACACGCCGTTTTACTGCTACTCCTACGCCTACGCGCAGCTTTTGGTGCTCGCGCTTTACGGGCTGTATAAGAGCGGTAGGCTCGAAAATTTCGTTCAAATTTACACCGAGTTTTTAAGCTCGGGCGGCAGCGACGCACCGCAAAAGCTAGTGGCGAAATTCGGCTTTGACATCAATAAAAGCGAGTTTTGGCGCATCGGCATAGAGCAGGTCGCGGCGCTTGTAGATGAGTTTGTGAGGGGTTAGGATGATAGATAAAATTTTAAAAGACGATAAATTTATCGCTGCGAGCAGTGCACATATAGGCGCGGTTTTGGACTACGTTTTAGCTCTTGGATATGGATTTGGCATCGTTGCGAGGACGGATCAGATAAAATTTGACCCGCTGCTGCCGGAGGAAATTTTAAAAAGCTTCAAAATGCCCGCGATCTTTTTGCAGCTGGAGGAATACACGCTCTCTAGTGCGCATCTTAGCAAGGATGAGCTGGTTTTCGAGGCGGGATTTGGGCCGCAGGATTTTGCAAGCACGCTTAGTGTGCCGTTTTACGCGGTCTTGCAGATCGTCGTGGACGGCAAGCCCATCGCGGTAAATTTTTCTCGTCCCGAGTCCGAGTGGCTTAAGCGCGAAAAATCGCGTAAAATTTTCTCAAGATGAGTGATATTTTAGAAGGTCTTAATCCCGCTCAGCGCGAGGCTGCGAGCCACGTGGACGGAGCGATGTTAATCTTAGCGGGTGCGGGCAGCGGCAAAACCAAAACGATCACCGCGCGCCTTGCCTATCTGCTCGCAAACGGCGTGCCTGCGGAAAATACTCTCACGCTTACGTTTACGAACAAAGCCGCCGTCGAGATGCGCTCGCGAGCGCTTAATCTGATAAGCGGGCTAAATTTAAGCAGCGTGCCGCTTCTGTGCACCTTTCATAAATTTGGACTTCTGTTTTTGAAATTTCATATTAGCGAGCTTGGGCGTAGCGCAAACTTCCAAGTGATCGATACCGACGATAAGAAAAAGATCATCAAGGGCTTTGAGATAAATTTGCCCACGTCACTATTGTCGGCTAAAATTTCAACCTATAAAAATTCCTTGATCGATCCCAAAGATATCGACGAGCTTCTAAAGGGCGAGGATGACGAGCTAAGCAGGATGTATAGCGGATTTTACGCGCACTGCGCTAGAGCATATAAGCGCTACGAGGAGTATTTGGCGGCGAATAATCTAGTAGATTTCGATGATCTGCTGATTTTGCCGTATAAAATTTTAAGCGCGAATGAGCGGCTGTGCGATGAAATTTCGCGCCGTTACGCCTACATCACGGTCGATGAGTATCAGGACACCAACGACATTCAATTCAAACTGCTACAAAAGCTCTGCACCGCGCACGAAAACCTCGTAGTAGTGGGCGATGACGATCAGAGTATCTACGGCTGGCGCGGCGCGCGGATAGAAAATATTCTAAATTTTAAAGATCAGTTCTCAAACGTAAAATTTATTAAACTCGAGCAGAATTACCGCTCCACGGATGAAATTTTAAATGCGGCCAACGAGCTCATTTCGCATAACAAAAACCGCCTCGGCAAGAGCCTTACTAGCATGAACGGCGGCGGCGAAAAGATCGAAATTTTGCGTTCGGACGAGGAGAGTATCGAGGCGGCAAAGATCGCAGAAGCTATCAAAAAGCTGCTTTCAAGCGGCGTAGCGCCCTCTCAAATCGCCGTGCTTTACCGCGTAAACGCTCTTTCGCGCGCGCTAGAGGAGGGGCTAAATCGCGCCAAAATCCCGTACAAAATGGTAGGCGGCGTGAAATTTTACGAGCGCGCCGAGATCAAGGATACGATCGCCTATCTGCGCT
>NZ_CALIBB010000303.1 GCF_938045595.1 uncultured Campylobacter sp. | reverse complement strand
GCGGTAATGACGGTGATAGATTTGGCACGCTGCAAAAGCTCCAGCCAATTATCGAGCGCTCGCGCAGACGCCGCAGTGCCGGTAAGCGAAACTAAAATTTTATCCGCCTTGAACTCCTGCAGCTTGCGCGGTATGACGATGCAAGGCTTGCCGCTTTTGGTGACCGCCGCCTCGAACGTGCCGGTGATAGAGCCCGTAGGCGGCACCGAGACCAGTACCAAATCGCAATATTTGGAGTATTTCTCGACCAGCTCGGAGCGGATGCCTACCATATGCCTCAAAGCGGCGCTATTTGGGACGTGATCGTCGTCGTTTTGATCTAAGCCGAGCTTAGCGCATTCAGTGTCGAAGATAGCTTTGATCACCTCGCGCTCGGCCCTCATCTCATCGCCCGCGGATTTTAAAAATTCCTCCATCAACACGCCGCCTTTTAGCGTCATACGGACATTGTAGATCATCTTAGGATCGAGCTGGCACGCCATTATGTTGATGTGCGTACCGAAAAATTTATTTACGAGCAGCGCTCCGTGTATGCGCTCTGCCAGCTCCTCGCCGCCGCCGATAGGGAAAAAAATCTTTTTAAGCTGCATCTCATACTCCTATTAAAATTTTAAGCTAATTCCAGTGAAATTTTAGTGCCTTTCTGATCGGTCACGCGCACTCGCACCACGTCGCCCGCCTTGTAAGGCGTCGTGATAAATTTAGCGCGCAGTAGCCCGTCCACGCCGTCTCGTAGCGAGATGAAGGTACCGAAATCCAGCACGCTTTGCACCACGCCGTCAAACTCCTCGCCGATCTGAAATTTTACCTCTTTGCGCTCATTGCGCGGCTTGCGAAAATCGCGAGAATTTGAGACTATCGATAAAATTTTCTCTTTCGCGCCCGATACGCCGCCAGATTTTGCGCCTTGGATCTTGACCTCACCCTTTTCGCGATCCAGATCGATATTTACGCCGAAGCTTTCGGTAATCTCTTTGATGACCTTGCCGCCCTGGCCGATGATGTCGGGGATTTTGCTCGCCTCGACGCTAAAAATTTCAAGCTTCGGAAGCACATCTTCATTTATGACGATCGCCGCATCCGCTTGCTCCATAAGGCCCAAAATATGTGCGCGAGCCTGCTTTGCCTGCGCGAGAGCCTCTTTTAAAACCTCCAGGCTGATGCCGCCGAGCTTGATATCCATCTGAAGCGCGGTGATGCCCTCATAGGTGCCCGCGACCTTAAAATCCATATCTCCGTCGTGATCCTCAAGCCCCATTATGTCGGTTAGCACGGCGTGTTTTTCGCCCTCAAAAATCAAGCCCATCGCGACGCCCGCAACGAGCTTTAGCGTAGGTACGCCCGCCGCCCGAAGCGATAGCGCGCCGCCGCAGACCGAAGCCATCGAGCTTGAGCCGTTACTCTCTAAAATTTCGCTCACTACGCGGATAGACTGCGGCGAGTTTAGATCGATGCTTGGATATAGCGCTCTTTTGGCTAAATTTCCATGTCCCAGCTCGCGTCTGCCGGGGCTTTTGAGCGGACTTGCTTCGCCGACGCAAAAGCCTGGGAAGTTGTAGTTAAACATAAATCTATCGCTGATCGGCTCAAGCTGCGTTAGGCTGTCGCTTAGCTGCGCGTCGCTATCGCCGCCCAGCGTGGTGACGACCAAAGCTTGCGTCTGCCCGCGCGTAAATAGGCAGCTTCCGTGCGCGCACGGTAGGATATTGGTCTCGATACTGATCGGGCGCACCTCATCAAGCGCGCGCCCGTCGGCTCTGCGGTGATCCTCGATGATCTGCGTGCGGATGATGCCGCGCTTATATTTGCCGATGACGCTAGAGATCACCTCCTTGCTCCACTCGTTTTGCGCCGCGGCCTCGGTCGCTAAAATTTGATCCACGATTTTGTTTAGTTCGGTAGCGCGCTCGCTCTTTGCCATCTGATTGATCGCCGCTTTGACGGCGTCTTTGTAGTTTGCGTCGATAAAATCCGCGATATCTTCGTCCTCGATCTCGGGTTTGTACTCTAGGCTCGCATCTGGTTTTTTAAGCGGCAAAAAAGCCTCTTCGTAGGCGCCCGAGCCCGCGCTTATCGCCTTTGCGGCAAAATCGATCGCATCCACCATCAGATTTTCGCTAAATTCATTCATCTGTTGCGCGCCGCCATTAATCTGCGGCAGGGAGCGCATCTCGATCATCAAAAGCTCATCGCCGACGCCCGCTACGTAAAGATCAAGTGCGCTAGCTTTAAGCGCGGAGTTGCTCGGATTTAAGATGAAATTTCCGTTTTGATAGCCTATACGCACGCCGCAAACGGGCGCTTTAATCGGGATGTCGCTAAGATATAGCGCCGCAGACGCCGCATTAAGAGCGACGACTTGCAGATCAACCTCCGGATCTGCCGATAGCACGTAAACTACGATCTGCGTCGGATATGCG
>NZ_CALIBB010000302.1 GCF_938045595.1 uncultured Campylobacter sp. | reverse complement strand
CCGCCGCGAGCGTGAAATTTTAAAAGCAGCTGCCGCATCGAAAAAGGTGCCGTTATAAATTTACAAATGCCTTATACGTCGGTAAAATTCCGAAGCCGAAATCCACGAGCGGCATGAGCAAGGCGATGTGCGTCAAATTTACCCGCACTACAAAAATGACAAACCGCTTTAAAAAAATTTCAACCGCGCTCGCGCTATGAAATTTTAAAAGTAAGCTGCCACAATGAGCCACCGCAAAATTTAAAGCGAATTAGCCGCAGAGCTCCGCATGATTAGACCAAAAAATCGCGCCGTAAAATTTTAAACGTAGTTTGCTATATCCGGACTACCACTAAATTTAAAATTTAAGCAAGGCGATCGCACTACTGGATCAAAGATCGCGCCGATACCGAGCAAAACGCGCTATGAAATTTTAAAGATAAGTCGCTATGCCTACGCTGCCGCCAAATTTAAAATAAACCGATCGCACCACAAAATTTTAAAAGCAAGCCGTTGCGTCCAAACTAGCTAAATTTAAAATTAAGCAATAGCGCCATTTGCGCTACGAATACCGCTCGTCGGCAAGCTACCACTCGCAAGCTCTGCCCACAAGTCGCCGATCGCAAGTTTTACGCCGCAAGCGCCCTACGCTACGACGTTTGGAAACTCATAGACCACGCGGCCGCTTTTGATCGTGCATACCGCAGCGCCCGTAAGCTGCTTGCCGAAAAGCGGCGAGTTGCGCGATTTGGACTTATTTAGCGCCTCGTCGTAAACGTAGGAAATCTGCGGATCGATGATCGCGACGTCGGCCAAAAAGCCCTCTTTGATCTCGCCCTTGTCCTTTAAATTTAGAATTTTAGCCGGGTTAAACGAGCAGAGGCGCACCATGTCTTCAAGGCCGATGATGCCCTCGTTTATGAGCCGCAGCGTAAGCGGCACGAGGGTTTGAAGCCCTAAAATTCCAAACGGCGCGTGATCGAATTCGACGAATTTATCGTCGGTATTATGCGGCGCGTGATCGGTCACGATGGCGTCGATCAGACCGCTTTTAAGCGCCTCTCTGATCGCCTGCACGTCGCTTTGGGTGCGAAGCGGCGGCGACATTTTAAAATTCGTATCGTATCCCATCAGCTCGCGCTCGTCGAAGGTGAAATGATGCGGCGTAGCCTCGCAGGTGACGCGGATACCCTCGCGCTTAGCCTGCTCGATGAGCTTGAGCGACCACGCCGAGCTTACGTGCGCGACGTGGATGTGCCCGCCCGTCTTTTTGGCAAGCAGCAGATCGCGCGCGATCATGATCTCCTCTTTTTCGCTCGCCATCCCCTTTAGACCGAGGATCGCGCTAACCTTACCCTCGTTCATCACGCCGCCGTGGCAAAGCGAGCAATCCTCGCTGTGATTTATCACGAATGAGCCGAAGTGCGCGGAGTATTCGAGCGCCTGTCGCATCACGGAGCTGTCGGTCACGGGCAGCCCGTCGTCGCTGAAGGCCACACAGCCCGCCTCAAGCATATCGCCCATCTCGACGATTTTTGCGCCCTTGCAGTCCTGCGAGATCGCGCCTATGGGTAGTAGATCGATAAGCCCGCGTCCCTTAGCCTTGGCGATCATCGCGCGCGTGATGCTGGAGTTATCGTTTACGGGCCTAGTATTCGCCATCGGAAGGCAGGTCGTCACGCCGCCTGCGACCGCAGTTTCGCTGCCGCTGATGACGTCGTCTTTGTATTCGAGCCCCGGGTCTCTAAAATGCACGTGCATATCGATGAGGCCGGGCATCACGAGCTTGGCCGCAGCGTCTATGACGCGGTCTGCGGCGGGACACTCGCGCGTGATCTTTGAAATTTTATCGCCCTCGATCAGGACGTTCGCCTCCTCGCTGCCGTCATGATTAACGATCGTGCCGTTTTTTATTAAAATTTTCATCGTGCGCTCCTGTTTAAATTTATCGTATGAAGTATCGCCATTCGCATCGCCTCGCCGTTTTCTACCTGATCTAAAACGCAGCTATAGCGCGGATCGTCGGCTACGTCGGAGTTGATCTCCACGCCGCGATTGATCGGGCCGGGATGCATTATCATGACGCCCTCTTTCGCTGCTTGCATCCTCTTAGCGGTAAGTCCGAAAAATTTCGAGTACTCGCGCACGCTCGGGAAGCTCGGCTCGCCGTCTTGCCGCTCAAGCTGAATTCTAAGCATGATGATGACGTCGGCGCCCTCGATCGCCTCCTCTACGCTTTTGCATATCGGGCAGCCGAACGCGTCGCAGTCGCGCAGCATCATCGGAGGGCCGAAGAGCCGCACGTTTATGCCGAGCTTTCGCATCGCCCAGATGTCGCTTCTGGCCACGCGCGAGCGGAATATATCGCCGATGATCGCGACGTTTAAATTCTCGATCCTGCCCTTGTGCTCGCTGATCGTAAAAAGATCCAGCAGCGCCTGGCTCGGGTGCTCGTTCAGCCCGTCGCCCGCATTTACGATCGATGCGTCGCAGTTGGCCGCGACAAATTTCGCCGCGCCCGAGCAGCTGTGGCGCAGCACGAAGATATCGGTGCGCATCGCCTGCATATTTCTGATAGTGTCGATCAGCGTCTCGCCCTTTTTCGTGCTACTGTCCGCAGCCGTGAAATTTACGCTGTCTGCGCCCAGGCGCTTGGCTGCGATCTCAAAGCTAGTGCGGGTACGGGTGGAGTTTTCGAAAAACGCGTTGATGACCGTCTTGCCGCGAAGCGAGTCGGATTTTTTAACGTCAGTGCGGTTGAGCGCTTTAAACTCGCGCGCCAGATCTATAAAGTCGTAGATGTCCTCGCGGCTCAGATCCTGCGCGCTAAGAAGATGCTTTAGCTTATACATTCCCTCTCCTTTTTTGGGCCGAATTTCAGCCGTAATTGTATAAAAAAATCTCTGATAAAATTTTAAAATTTAAGAGCGGGGCTCAAATTTAGACGCGGAATTTTGCTTGAAATTTCATTTGAGTTCGCATACGAAGCGCGAGCGGAATTTCGGGGTAAAATTTAAAAATTTCGAGATTAAATTTGAGCTTCTTGAGCGAAAATTTTAAAAAATCCGCCGCGCCGCTTACGTAAAATTTTAAAGCTTTACGCGCAGCGGGCGGCTAGAAAAGCAAAGAATTTAAAGCTTATTTAAATACTTTATATAATTTTTCGCGCTATTTTCTACGGCTTGCTCGCTTTTATCGTATGTAAAGCCGTATGAGACGAAATTTGGTAGCGTAATCGCGCCGACGAAATTAAACGTAGCTTTAAATGGCGCCAGCACCTCATCTACGCTAAAGCCCACAATGCCGTTTTTAGAGTAGTTTGCCTCGGTCGCGCCAAGCGAGATCGCAAGCGCGAATTTTTTGCCTTTAAGCTTGCCGCCGCTCTCTGTGCCATAAGCCCAGCCGCGCGTAAAAACGTCCTCAAACCACTGCTTAAGAAGCGGCGTGCAGTTTGAAAAACGAAACGGAAACTGAAGCACGATTTTATCGTGACTTTCGAGCAGTTTTTGCTCCTTTTCCACATCGATTTTAAAATCCGCATAAAGCGCGTAAAGATCGTGAAGCTCGAACTTATCGGGATGCGCTAGCACGGCATCCCTCCAGTGGCGGTTTACGAGCGAGTTTGCGATATTTGGATGAGCTAAAATAATGATAGTTTTCATTTCTATCCTTTAAATTTGAAATTGCGGGGCGCATTATAGCCCTACTTCGTAAAATTTTTCTCGTTTTATCGCAAGCGGCCTTAAATTCTAAAGCTTTACCGGCCGCTGCCTGCTTATCTTTACAGCAGCGTCAAAGAGCGGAGCTTTGAATTCCAAACTTCATCCACTACTCGCGCTTTATTTTAGAAATGCTCGTCCTTGGGGCACTCGTCGCGTTTTGCAGAGATTTACCACTTCTTTGCAAATATTCATATTCCATTGCGGAGGCTCGCGCGAGTAAAATTTTAACGAAACAGCTGCGCATGGGAAATTTTAATAAAATTTAGCGCCGTTTCTCTGCGAGCATTCGCCACAACAAATAAAATTTAGATGAAATCTGGCCGTGCTTTAAATTCTAAAACCTTGCCCATCGGTTCTGTTGTCGGGCTGCGGGTGCTCATCGCGCTCTTATGAGTGTCCGTCACGCTTTCGTGCAGGCTCGTTACGCTTTCTGCGAAGACTTGCCGCTTTCCTGTGGGTGGTAGTTGCAACAAAAAATTTTGAGTAAAATTTAGCGTAATTTAAATTCTAAAGCTTTGCCTACCATCTGCCTCTTCAGGATCTGAATTATCATCGCGCTCCTGCGAGCGCCCGCCGCGCGGCTCCTGTCTAGGCTGCACGCCAAAGCCCTCCAAGACCTTGCCTAGGCTCTCGTTCGCATCTTTGATGACGCCTTGCAGGCTTTCGCCCATCTTATCAAGGTTTTTGCCCGCCTCGCGTGCCACCGCCTCGCCCTGCTTTAGCAGATCCTTGGTCCTGTCCGAGTTGCGAGCGGCGAAATCGCTCAAGACTTCGGGCGCCTTTTTCTGCAAATTTTGCAAAGCCTCGCCCAAAACCTTAGCATCGTTTGCAAGCTCGTCTATCGTGGAGTTCAGATCGGATTTTTGCTTGCTCTCAAAGCCCTGCGGCGCGGAATTTTGTACGGAGCCTTGCGTAGAATTTTGCGTGGAGCTTTGAGCCAAACTTTGCCCCGAGCTATCCGCGCTTTTATTAAAATTTCGCCCTTGATTACCCGCGCTAAAATTCTGCTCCGAGCGCGCGCTTTGCTCGTGATCTTGCGCGTCCGATCCGCCGTCGCAGCCGCTCAAAATACACGCCGCGGCTAGCGCCAAAGTAAAATTTAGCGCCGCGCTTATAAAGCTAAAATCGTTTATAAAATTAAAATTTATAGCGCGACCCGCCGAGATAAAATTTAATCCGTCCTGCGCTGAGATAAAATTCTGCCCAACGTATGCCGAAGTAAAATTTCGCGCACCGCCGGCTGAAACGGAATTTCGCAGCCGTCCAAAGCCCTGCTCGCCGCTTGCTCGGATAAAATTCTGCGCCGAATCGCGTCCGCACCTTTTTAAAATTCGTCTTTTCAAAATCCGCTCCTTTAAATTTCATCTCTCGCAGGCGCGCTTGGGAGCCGCCCGAAAAACAGATCGCTTCTAAGCTTCAAAAGCAAGCAGATAGCGATATCGGCGCTTTGTTCGCGGATGTAGTTTCGATCGCCTTTTAGATGAAATTCCCCGACGATCTGTTTGCCGCCCTGCTCCTTTGCGCCGATAAAGACCGTCCCTACGGGCTTTTGCGCGCTTCCGCCGCCGGGGCCCGCGATACCGCTTACCGCCAGAGCAAAGCTCGCCCCGCTGCTTTGCAGCGCGCCCTCCAGCATCTCGCCCACGGTCTGCGCGCTGACCGCGCCGTAGCGAGCGAGCGTATCTTCGCCTACGTTTAGCCAGAGATTTTTTATCTCGTTGGCGTAGCTTACGAGCGAGCCGTCAAAAACGTCGCTCACGCCCGCAACCGCACCGAATTTTGCGGCGATTAGCCCTGCGGTGCAGCTTTCTGCAAAGGTGATCTTAGCGCCTATTTCGCGCAGCCTATCCACCACAAAGCCCATAAAATCGCCGCCTTCGATATAGCAGCTCTCATAATACTTGCCGACGCTCTGCAAAAACGCGTCCAGCGCTCCGAATTTCATCGCACTGGCACGCACGAGCAACAAAAAGGAGCAGGGCCTACTGATCGTAAGCGAAATTTTATAACTGATCGCAAGGCTTTCTAGGCGCTGCTTTACGCTTTCGTATTCGCAATCGAATAGATAAAAGCTCTCGCCCGCGCTCGGCGCGTCTTGAAGGATCGGCGGCAAGCTCTGCAAGCAAAGCGCCTTGATCACGTTTACCGAGCAGCCTCTGACGTTTAGTAGGAAGCTATTTTTCGCGACCGTGTGCGCCATCGAGGGAGCTAGGGTTTCTCCATTTTTTAGCTCGAGTGAATCAAAAGAGAGCGTCGATAAAATTTTACCGACGACCGCGTAGGCGGAGTTTGCCGCAAAGATCGTGATAAAATCGTACGAATCGATCATCTTTTCAAGCGCGAAGGGCAAAACCTTATCGTTTTCGCTTAAGAATTTCAGATCGTCGATCCGCCCAAAAACTCGTTCGTAGCTGCGAGAAATATAGCTCATCAAAGCCGCGTCGTAGCGGATCTCCTCGCCGATTACAAGGATGATATTTTTCATAAAGACCCTCATTAAATTTTCACACATTATAGCATAAACGCAGACTGCTCTTTCAGAGCTTTTTAATGGCGTTTTGGATAAACTTCACAAATTTTTTAAGACACGAAAAGGTACAAATATGGACTACAAAGATACTCTCTTTCTTCCTACGACGGACTTTGCGATGCGAGGCGCGTTGCCGCAAAACGAACCTGCGCGGTTTAAGGCATGGTACGACGAGCGTAAAATTTACGAAAAGATGAAGGCTAAACGCAAGGGCGCAAGCGTTAGCTTTAATATCCACGACGGTCCGCCGTACGCTAACGGGCATCTCCACATCGGCCACGCGCTGAATAAAATTTTAAAAGACATCATCACCAAAACCCATTATTTCTTCGGCGAGGATATCCGCTACGTGCCGGGCTGGGACTGCCACGGCCTGCCGATCGAGCAGCAAGTAGAGATTAAACTCGGAGATAAGAAAAAATCGCTTTCAAAAGTGCAGATCCGCGAGCTTTGCAGACAGCACGCCAAAGAGTTCATCGACGTGCAGCGCAATGAATTTAAAGATATGGGGATTTTAGGCGACTGGGACGATCCGTATCTGACGCTAAAATTTGAGTTTGAGGCTGAAATTTACAAAGCGCTCTGCCAGATCGCGAAAAAAGGAATTCTGATCGAGCGAAGTAAGCCCGTGTTTTGGAGCTGGGCGGCAAAGAGCGCACTCGCAGAAGCCGAGGTCGAGTATAAAGATAAAGAGGACTACTCGATCTTCGTGGCGTTTGATCTAAGCAGTGAAGCGAACGCTAAAATCGGCGCGAAAGGCGCCAAAGCGGTCATCTGGACGACCACGCCTTGGACGCTGCCCGCAAACGGCGCGATATCTTTGAACCCGAATGAAATTTACGCGCTGACGAGCGAAAATTTAATCTTTGCAAAACCTTTGGTCGAAAGTCTCGTAAGCCTGGGCATCACGAAAGGCGAGATCGTTAAAGAATTTAACGCTGCCGAGCTTGAAGGCTTAAACGCGATAAATCCGTTAAACGATAGAGCTTCGAAATTTATCCTCGGCGAGCACGTTTTAATGGACGGCGGCACCGGGCTCGTGCATACGGCTCCCGGACACGGCGAGGACGATTATTTCGTAGGGCTTAAATACGGCATCGAGGTGATTATGCCCGTGGATGAGGGCGGCTGTTTCGACGAGACACTTAAAACCAAAAAACTCTTCCGCGCAGACGTCGTAGACGAGCTCGTGGGGATGCATATTTTCAAAGCAAACGAGAGAATTTTAGAGCTTCTAGGCCCCGCGCTTATCAAATCCGGCAAATTCGTCCACTCCTATCCGCACTGCTGGCGCACGCACAAACCGGTGATCTACCGCGCAACGAAGCAGTGGTTTATCGCGATGGATGAGCCAATGCCTAGCGGCAAGACGCTGCGTCAGGTGGCGCTAGAGCAGATCGGAGGGGTTAAATTTTATCCGCAAAGCGGCATCAACCGCCTAAGCTCGATGATAGAAAACCGCCCCGATTGGTGTATTTCGCGCCAGAGGGACTGGGGCGTGCCGATCGCGTTTTTCCGCGATAAAAGCACCAAAGAGCCAATATTCGACGAAAAAATTTTAAATAATATCTACGAAATTTTTAAGGCTAAGGGCGCGGATGCTTGGTGGCAGATGGAAATTTCGGAGCTCTTGCCACAGGACAGCGGCTATAAGCCTGAAAATTTAGAAAAGGTGATGGACATCTTAGACGTTTGGTTCGATAGCGGCTCGACGTGGAAAGCGGTGCTACAAAGCGGCGCCTACGATGCAGGCAAATTCCCCGCGGATATGTATCTTGAGGGCAGCGACCAACACCGCGGCTGGTTTCAAAGCTCACTGCTTCTAAGCTGCGCGATTAACGAATGCGCGCCGTACAAGAGCATCCTCACACACGGATTTACCGTCGATGAGAAGGGTCAAAAGATGAGCAAGTCCGTCGGAAACGTCGTCTATCCGCAAGAGGTCGCAAAGAGCCACGGCGTGGAAATTTTACGCCTGTGGGTCGCGATGAGCGATTATTCGACCGATCTAAAGATCAGCGACAATATCCTAAAGCAGGTAAGCGAGCAGTACCGCAAGATCCGAAATACGATAAGATTTCTGCTCGCAAGTACGAGCGATTTAAATGAGATCGAGACGAGCAATTTTACGCGGCTTGACCGCTGGATCCTAACGCGCGCGGCAAACGCCTTTGCGGGCGCGGAAACGGCGTTTAGAAACTACGATTTTTCAAAGGGCTTCAACGCCTTGCTAAATTTCTTAAGCGCCGATCTGAGCGGAATTTATCTTGATATCTGCAAAGATAGGCTCTACTGCGACGCACCCGACGAGCCGCGCCGCAGAAGCGCGCAAAGTGCGATCGCTCTGATCACGCGAGCGCTGCTGCCTCTGATCGCGCCTACGCTAACCTACACGATCGACGAAGTGATGGAATTTGCGCCGCAAATCATTAAAGAGGGCAAGCAGGACGCTTTCGATCTAATCTACAAGCAGGTAGAATTTGACGATTTTCTAGAATTTGACGAAATTTTAATCAAATCGAGGGAGAAATTTTTCGAGCTTATCGACGCGCTTAAAAAGGACAAGATCATCAAATCGACGCTTGAGCTGGTTTTACAGACGAGCTCGAACGAAATTTTATCAAACGACATCCTAGGCGTGGCGGATTGGTTCATGGTAAGCGACGTGGACACTCTGCAAAGCGAGGAGGCTCTGGCGGAGTTTAAGATAAACGACGAAATTTTCCGCCTCGTAAAATCCTCTAAACATAAATGCCCGAGATGCTGGAAATTTAACGCAAAAGAGCCTGATGAGCTCTGCCCGCGCTGCGCGAAGGTCATGCATGCTCGCTAGCCCCATAAGTCTCGGCTTCGTATTTTTTACGATCGCGCTAATCTGCGTAGCGACGGGCGTGGGGATCTATTTCGTGAATAAATTTAAGGATGGCAGATGATAAGTTTGAAAGAGGCTCTAAAGCTGAACGCGGATGAAATTTCGGCGCTTAGAGCGGAGTTAAAGGATAAAATTTTAAAAACCAAAGAGCTCGGCGCCTACGTCGAGCAGCTCACGGGCGAGGCTCTAAACATCAGCGGCGAGGGCGTGCCGATCGCGATCAAAGATAACATTCAGGTAAAAGATTGGAGCGTCACCTCGGCGAGTAAAATTTTGCAAGGCTACGTTGCACCATACGACGCGACGGTGATTAAAAAGCTACGGAAGCGCGGTTTGGCGCCGTTTGGGCGAACGAATATGGATGAGTTTGCGATGGGAAGCACGACCGAGAGCTCATTCTACGGCAAAACTCTCAATCCGACCGATCACTCGCGCGTACCCGGCGGCAGTAGCGGCGGAAGCGCGGCTGCCGTAGCGGCAAATATCGCCGTAGCCGCACTCGGAAGCGATACGGGCGGCTCGATCCGCCAGCCGGCGGCATTTTGCGGCTGCGTAGGCTTTAAGCCGAGCTACGGCAGGGTCAGCCGCTACGGACTTGCAGCGTATTCTAGCAGCCTCGATCAGATAGGACCGATTACGCGCAGCGTCGAGGATGCGGCGATTTTATACGACATCATCGCAGGCCGCGACGAGATGGACAGCACGAGCTACGCGGGCGCTTACGAAAGCACCGCGGATAAGCTAAACGCGGATCGCAAGCTTAAGATCGCCGTTATAAAAAATTATATCGACGAAGCCTCGCAGCAGGTCAAAGAGGCTCTAAATTTAACTATAGAAAAGCTAAAATCCTTCGGACACGAGATCGTTTACCGCGATCTTTGCAGCTCCAAATACGACATCGCGACCTACTACATCATCGCAACCGCCGAGGCTAGCGCAAATTTAAGCCGCTACGACGGCGTGCGCTACGGAAACCGCGCGAAGGCTCTAAATTTAAAAGAGCTCTACGCCAACACCCGCGGCGAAGGATTTGGCGACGAGGTCAAAAGAAGAATGCTTCTAGGCACCTTCGTGCTAAGCAGCGGCTACTACGACGCGTATTACATCAAGGCACAGAAGGCAAGAGCCTTCATCAAAAGCGAATATGAGGAAATTTTAAAAGACGCCGATTTGATCTTTATGCCGATCGCGCCGGGCGTGGCGTATAAATTCGGCGAGCTTAGCGATCCGCTTCGCGCGTATCTTAGCGACATCTACACGATCGGCGTAAATTTAGCGGGGCTTCCCGCGATCTCCGTGCCGGTAGCGAAAAACAAAGAGGCTCTTAATATCAGCGCGCAGCTCATCGGGCGCGCCTACGACGAACAAACGGTGCTGGACGGCGGCTTGAGTTTAGAAAAAATCGTGAAAGGATAAGTATGAAGATCGTCAAAAAGGCTCTGACCTTCGAGGATGTTTTGTTGGTACCGCAATACTCTGAAATTTTACCCAAAGAGGTCGATATCAGCACGAGTTTTACGAAAAATATCACGCTAAATACCCCTCTTGTGAGTGCTGCGATGGATACGGTCACCGAGTACCGCACCGCGATAATGATGGCGCGTCTCGGCGGCATCGGCGTGATCCATAAAAATATGGACGAGGACTCCCAAGCCAAGATGGTTCGCCGCGTAAAAAAGAGCGAAAGCGGCGTCATAATCGATCCTATCTCGATCAAGGCGGACGCCACGATCAAAGACGCTCTCGATCTGATGAGCGAGTACCACATCAGCGGCATTCCCGTTATCGACGATAACGGCGTGCTGATTGGGATTTTGACCAATCGCGACCTGCGCTTTGAAACCGATACCGCCGCGCTTGTGGGCGAAAAGATGACCAAAGCTCCGCTAATTACCGCTCCGAAGGGCTGCACTCTGGATGATGCGGAGAAAATTTTTAGAAACAATAAGGTAGAAAAGCTTCCGATAATCGACGCAAACGGCCACTTAGAGGGGCTTATTACGATTAAAGACCTTAAAAAGCGTATCGAATATCCAAGCGCCAATAAAGACAAATTCGGACGCCTTCGCGTCGCCGCGGCGATTGGCGTAGGCCATCTGCAAAGAGCCGAAGCTCTCGTCAAAGCGGGCGTAGACGCGCTTGTGATGGACTCTGCACACGGACACTCCAAAGGCATTATCGACACGCTTAAGGAGCTGAAGCGAAATTTTGACGTCGACGTAGTAGTAGGAAACGTAGCAAACCCCGCCAGCATAAAGGATATCGCAAACGCAGGAGCAGACGCGATTAAAGTAGGCATCGGCCCGGGCTCGATCTGCACTACGCGCATCGTAGCGGGCGTGGGCGTGCCGCAGTTTACCGCGATCAACGATTGCGCGATCGAGGCGGCTAAATTTGGAATTCCGATCATCGCAGACGGCGGCATCAAATACTCGGGAGACATCGCTAAAGCCCTAGCCGCGGGCGCAAGCTCGGTGATGATGGGAAGCTTGCTCGCAGGCTGCTACGAGACCCCGGGCGAGCTCATTACGTTTCAGGGGCGCCAGTACAAAACCTACCGCGGTATGGGATCGCTTGCGGCGATGCAGAAGGGAAGCTCGGATCGCTACTTTCAAGACGGCACCGCAAAAGAAAAGCTCGTGCCCGAGGGCGTCGAGGGGCGCGTGCCTTACGCGGGCATGCTAAAAGACGTGATCTTTCAGCTGCTAGGCGGCTTGCGAAGCTCGATGGGATACTGCGGCAGCAAGGATATCGCGACCTTTCAGCAAAAGGCGGAATTCGTCGAGATCACGAGCGCAGGTCTTAAAGAAAGCCACGTCCACGACGTCATCATCACGCAGGAAGCGCCGAATTACCGAGTAAATCAGTGATCCTTCAAAGCAAAATTCAAAATTTCGACGAGCCGCTCTATCTGGAGAGCGGTCGCGTCTTTTCTAACTTCAAGCTCGCCTACGAAACCTACGGCGAGCTAAACCCGGACAAATCAAACGTTATCGTCATCTGCCACGCCTTAACCGGCTCCGCGCACGCCGCGGGACTTTACGAGGGCGACGTTAAACCTGGCTGGTGGGACGGACTCATCGGCGATCATAAAGCGGTCGATACTACGAAATTTTTCGTCATCTGCATAAACATCCTAGCTTCGCCGTTCGGCTCTACCTGCCCGCTCGACGTCGATGAAAGCAGCGGCCGCGAGTACCGCTTGCGCTTTCCGGTAGTGGTCGTCTCAGACGTCGTGCGCGCGCAGATTATGCTTTTAAAGCGCCTAGGCATCGCCCGCGCCCGCGCCGTTATTGGCGGCAGTCTGGGCGGCATGCAGGCGCTGTGCTACGCTATCGAATATCCGGAATTTGCGGATGAAATTTTCGTGCTCGCAAGCACATACGCTACGCAGCCTTGGGCGATCGCGTTTAATAAGATCGCGACCGAAGCCATCTTGCGCGATCCGAATTTCAAAGGCGGCAACTACGATAAAAATCTGATCGCCGAGCACGGACTTGACGGCATGGCGGTGGGGCGCATGGCGGGGCATATAAGTTTTTTAAGCCCAAGCTCAATGCAGGATAAATTCGGGCGCAACTACGTTGAAACCGACGGTCTTTACGAGATTAACGGGCGCTTTCAGGTCGATCGTTACCTTGAATACAACGGCGAAAATTTCGCGCGCAGGTTCGATCCGCTGTGCTATCTCTACATCGCTAAGATGATGAATATATTTGATTGCACGCGCCACTACGGCAATCTCAAAAACGCCTGCGCGCAGATCAGATCACGCCTGCACCTCATCTCTTTCAAAGGCGATGTGCTCTTTCCACCGGGGCTAATGAAAGAAATTTACGATGCGATGAGCGATCTGGGCAAAAAAGATCGCACGAGCTACGCGCAGATCGACAGCGACTACGGACACGACGCGTTTTTGGTCGAGATAGAAAAATTTGATTACATCATAAAAAGGATTTTGGATGAGTTTTGAGGAAAAAATGGAAAAGATTAGCGCGCTTTTAAAGAGCCTAAACGACAAGGATCTAAGCCTAGAAGAGAGCGTGAAGCTGTATAAGCAGGGCGTGGCGCTGCTAAAAGAGACAAAGGAAATTTTAGAAAACGCCAAGCTCGAGGTTGCCGAAATAAACGCACCCGAGCAGGCTTAGGAGGTGGCGATGATAAACGTATGCGTTTTACAGCTACCGACGCTTTCGATGAGCGAAAATCGGATCGATTACTATATGAAGGTCGCCAAAGACAACGGCGCGCGGATCGTGCTGCTGGGCGAATATGAGCTAAATTCCTTCTTTAGCGAGCTTAAAAAGATGCCTCGCTCCATCGCGTGCGAACAGAGCGAGCACAAGCAGGAGCTGATGGCGCGGCTGGCCGCCAAATACGACCTGCATATCGTAGCGCCGATAATCAGAGCCGCTAGCGGCGCGATTTTGAGGCAGGCGGGCATTTTCGGCGGCGCGGCTCAAAAAAGCTTGGGCGGCAGCGAAAATTCTTTAAGCCTTAAAAGCGAGCCCGGTTGCAAGGGCGAGCTAAATTCCAAGAGCGATTTAAATTCCAACGATGGTTCAAATTCTAAAGGCGCTTTAAATTCCAAAAACGAGCAGAGTTCCAAAGGCGGCTCAAGCTCCTGCGGTGCAAAATCTTTAAATTTCAAAGCCGCAAATTTAAAAAGCGCCCCCGAAAGCCCAAACGCTCTAAATTCCAAAGAAAGCCAAAAAGACGCGAGCGAAGAGGAGATCTTTTGCGCGAGCGAAAACGAGCCCATCTGGGTGAAATCCTGCGCGAAATTTTCGCCTTTGGAGGTGAAATTTTACGATCAAAATATCCTGATGGACTATCCGCACTGGAACGAGGAGGGCTTTTTCGCCAACCGCAAAAGCCGCAAAATCGGTAAAATTTCGCCGATGATCTTTAGCGAGGGCGGCGTGAAATTCGGCGTATGCTTTGGCTACGAGGCGCATTTTGACGTATTTTGGCGCTATTTTATGCAAAAAAACGTCGGCTGCGTGCTCGTGCCCTGCGCCTCGACCTTCGAAAGCGGCGGGCGCTGGCGCGAGCTTTTGAAGATGCGCGCGTTTACGAACTCGCTCTACGTCATCCGCGCCAACCGCATCGGCGAGGCGAAATTCGGCGAAAGCGAGTTTAAATTTTACGGCGAGAGCTTCGTCGTAACCCCCGGCGGCGAGATCGCAAACGAGCTGAAAAACGAAGAGGGCGTGCTGATGTGCGAAGTGGACGCGGACGAGATCGCTGCGGCGCGCGGACTGTGGAAATTCCGCAAAAACCTAGTCGGCAGAGGGCTTTTATGAACTACTTCCACAGACAGATCCAGCTTTGGGGCGAGCAGACGCAGCGCGCGCTTGCGGACAAGCGCATCCTGATCATCGGCGCGGGCGGGCTTGGAAGCAGCCTTTCTTACGCTCTGGGCGCAAGCGGCATCGGGCGGATCAGCGTCGTGGATTTCGACACGGTGGCGCTTCATAACATCCACAGACAAATTTTATTCACGCTCGAAGACGAGGGCAAATTTAAAGCGGATATTTTTAAAAGCCGCACGGAAAGCCGCTACGACGGCGTGAGCGTCGAGGTGCATAAGAGCCGCGCGGAGGAATTTTTTGCTAACGCGATAGGCTCGGGCGAGAAATTTGATCTGATTTTAGATGCGACCGATAATCTCGCCACGCGCGCGCAGATCGATGCGTTTGCTAAGCAAATAGGCGTGCCGTGGGTGTTTGCGTCGGTGGACAGCTGGCAGTGCCAAGTCTGCTTCGTGCAGAATGCGGATTTTAAATTTTTCCCTAGCCTAAACGCGACGCCTGCGGGCATAACGGCTGCGATCGTGATGTTTGCGGCAAGCTTTGAGGCGAACCTCGCTCTGCGCTATCTAGCGGGGCTTGAGGTCGAAAAAGACCTGCTTTACTACGCGAACTTTTTTGGCGGCGAGCTGGAAGTTAGGAAAATAAAATTATAGCTTGAGGGGTTAGTTTTCATAAGATTCTTTTATTGCATTTTTTATCTCATCGGATGAGATCTCGTCTATATATTTATCTAGCTTTTTTAAATTATCTTTATACGGCCGATCAAGCTTACGACCGTCTTTATCTCTGGTATACATATGGATGGATACCGCTTCCATTTCATTTAACTCGCTTGCAAATTTCGTATATTCATAAACATCTTTAAATGTAGAATTTCTATCTTTGCAATATTTGCGATATACCGTCGTTATAAGCGAAATTTCACTTTTAGGTATATAATAAGTTGCATCGTAGTTTATTTTATAATAACTATCCAAACTATATATATAGTTTCTATGACAATCATCATATTTTCGTTTTAGAAATTCCAGACTCGGTTGTCCGCCTACGTTATACTGCATAAGCAGCTTTAAAATCGGTTCGTAATTTGGAGTGCCCGGAAATGTATCATACAATGAAAAATCATATTCGGTAATATCAAATCCGTCCGTCGGTTCCGCTTTATCATTTAATATTCCTTCAGGCACGACCTTTTTAATATCGTTTCCGTACCTTAGACCCACCGTAGAGTTTTGAAATTTCCAAATATATGGCTTGTAGCCGCTTTCTAATGCCATCTTTGCTATCTCATACATATTCGTATTCGTAAGATATGAAAAGAAATAATTCGGCTCTCCTATACTAATCATAGGGTAGTCGGTATCATAAATCAACGTAAAATTTCCATCGTCACTTATTTGCAAAGATTTTATATGGTTATAATTCGGCGGAAGCAGTCTGTTTCTAACGACTTCCGCCTCTTCAAATTTAACGCCGTTGTCTAAAAGCAGTCTTACCGCTTTAGTAGCATTATTTTCTATAGCATAAGCCATAGCGGATAGCTTGTATTCATCTTTTTTATGTATATCCGACCTAACTTTATAAGCTCTTGGGTAGTATTTGTATCATCCCAAAAGCTAGAATACATCACGGGCGTTACCCCTCCGTGCATAGTATGCTCTACGGTTAGATTGTTATCTTTCATAAATTTTAAAATTTTATCAGTTTGCTTGCTTTTTAAAAGCCTTTTTAGCTCTACGTCTATGGCGGGTTCTTTAAATACGTTTTTCGGGTTTGAATTGTAATCTATATCCCAATATCTAAATGCAAAACTTTGCATCTCCGCTTCGCTTACATACTTATCAAGTCCCGCTTCTTTAGTAGTATCGGAGCCTATCGTAATAGTGTAGTGAGATTATGATTTATGAAGTCCTACTCTTCCGCTTACGAATAGATACAAAATAAGGCAAGCAAAAACTGCGATGAATTGCAATATGGCTTTTAGATATTTCAAAATTTCCCCTTAGAATTAATTAGGAGGATTATATCTTAAATCAAATTAAATCGAAATTTTACATGGCGGGCGGGTAAAATTTTATATAAATTTAGCCCGCAAGCCTTGAAATCTGAGCAAGTTTAGAAGATAAATGCGTATTTAAAATTTTAATAGCTCTATCCCAAATCGCTCAGCAGATCCGCCAAGCTCACGCTTGATAGGGATTTTTTAAAATCATTCTGAATGCGAGCAAAGCGCGGCGCGAGTACCGCCTCGATCTTGCCGCCCACGGGGCAGGCGCTAGGCGAGCCTTTGTGCAGGCGAAACATCGCGTCCTCCTCGCTCACCGCCTCATAAATGTCTAAAAGCGTGATGAGCCGCGCGTCGCAAGCTAGTGTGATGCCGCCAACGCCCGCAGTCGTGAGCACCAAGGCTGCATTTCTTAGCTGTGAGATCAGCTTGCGCGCGATGGCGGGGTTTATCCCCGAGCTTGCGGCGACGAAATCGCCCGTGACCTTTTCCTTGCGAAAATACGCGACGCAAAGCATGATATGAACCGCGAGTGAAAATTTGATACCTACTTGCATTTCGCTCCTTGATTTGGATCTGAGTTTTAGAATTTAAGCGAAATTTTCCTTAAACTCGGCCGCTAAATTTCAGATCGCGCTAAAATTTAATCCGCTAGGCGATTTTCTTAAAATTCTAACTTTAAATTTAATCGTGTCTAAATTTTATCAGCCAAACGATCTTTCTAAAATTCGGATATTAAATTTTAATCGTTCCGAAATTTCATCTGCTAGTCGATTTTTTAAAATTTAGATATTAATTTTAATCACGTCTAAATTTTATCCGCGACATGGCAAGCCTCGCATCGCCTATACCGATAGCGCGATCATCCCCGTCTCGTCGCCGCCACCGTTGCAGCCGCTACCGCTGATCATTACCACTGCTGCCGTTGTCGCGAATACAATCGCTGCTATCGCCACCGCCGCTATTATTCGAATACAATCGCTACCGATTTTTTGCAACGCAATCGCCGCCGTCATTAGCACCGCGGTAACCGCTACCGTTGCCGTTAAATTTTAAATTCTAGCTTGAGTTTGCCCCGCTGCTAAATTTCAATTTCAAGTCGCAGCTCGCTCTAGCTCTAAATTTTAATTCAAACATAGGCTGTCCTAGCGCTAAATTTTGATTAAAGCTCTAGCTTACTTTTTCGCTAAATTTTAAATCTGCGTTCAAATTTTACCGCGCCACGTAGTTAAAATTTGCACCCGAATTTTGCCGTGCCGCGCAGTTAAAATTTACACGCAGCAAAGCCGCATTATTCGCCGACCGCCGTAAACAGCTTGCCGATAAATTTTTGAGCCCCGATCTCATCTATTACTGCGAGCGCGAGGTCTGCGTAGCCGATGTAGCTTTTGCCCTTACCGTTTAGGATCAGCTCGTCGCCGCCTAGGACGTATGAGCCTGTGCGAGCGGCATTTGCGTCGTATTCCGCGGCAGGGATCACGTAGGTCCAGATCAAATTTTTGCTTGCTTTTAGCACCTCGTAGCTCGCCGCAGTCGCCCCCGCTACGCCCATATACTCAGCCGGAAAGCTCGGAGTATCCATCAGACACGTCTTGCGCGAAGCGTCTGTGTATAACACGCCCGCGCCGCCGATGACGAAAAGTCTCGTCTGCGTGCCGCTTAGCAGCTCCGCGATGTGCTGCGTCATTTTCGCGTGAAGCGGGAAGGTCTGCGGCGTCCATGCAGCGATCACGCTGATTACGACGTCAAAGCCCGCCAAATCGGCCTTGCCAAGCTCGAAAACGTCCTTGTGCACGAGCTTGATGACGCCGTTTTTATACTCTTTGTTTCGCGCGAAGCCCGTTACGTCGTAGCCCTGCCTTAGCGCCTCCGCAACTAGCGCGCTACCTGATTTTCCGTTTGCTCCGATGATTGCTATTTTTTTCATTTTCTATCCTTTAAATTTAGATCTTGTTTGCTGACGCAGCCGCTTATCGCTACTGCAAGCTAATTCACTTCCGCCGCAGCTAATGTACTTATCATACGACCATTTATCGCCGTCGTTGCAGCCGATGAACCCGCCGCGTAGGGCGTCGTTTGCCCGCCGCATGGTTTAAAATTTACGCCCGCGCTTTGCCACACGCTTGTTTTGCGAAATTTTACAGCCAGCTTGGCTTTACATCGTCGTTTATCACGCCGTCGCCCATAGTGTACTGCTCCAAGCTACCGCGTTTAGTTTGGATACAGATAAATTTAATCCCCTGCGCGCCCGCTTTGAAACATCTTTTGCCTGCAGGATCGATGCGGATCGCGTCGCCCTCTTTGACCGACTTCTCCTCGCCGTCTATAAAGAGCGTGCCGCCGCCTTTTAGCACCAAATAAAGCTCCTCGTTTTGCTTGTGCGAATGCACGAACGGCACGCTCGCGTTTGCGGGAAGCTCGTTGATAGAAAGTTCACAGCCGCTTAAGCATAGAGCTTCTTTTAGCTCGACTCTCGGTTCGTTTTTCGTTGAAACGATCTTGTAGTTTGACATCTTTTTCTCCTTAGAAATTTTTTGTTGTAATGCTATAACTTACAACTGATGAGCGAAGTATAATAAAATTTTGTTGTAATGTCAAGAGTTACAGCAAAAATTTTCAAAAAACTTGACGCGAATTTTAAAATCAGCTAAAATCCGCGCGATTTTAACCGAAGGATCTTTATGCAAAATAGCGCATTTAAGACACTTGCAATCGGTTCCAACAACGCGCCGAGGCTGATAGAGGAGTTTAGCAAGTTAAAGACATCGGCAAGCGCACAAGCACCGAGCCAGAAGGCGATATGGATAAAATTTAAGCGCTTTTTTGGGGTATAATGTACCTAAAATTTGCTGAAAAACGAGGTCAAAATGCACGAAAATCACGCCCATTGCGCACATTCGCACGCGTCAAATAAAACCGTTTTGAGAAATTCCTTCCTTATGATATCCGCTTTTATGCTGATCGAGGTTGCGGGCGGTTTCGCGACGAACTCGCTCGCCCTGCTCTCAGACGCCGGACACATGCTATCAGACGCCGCGGCGCTCGGGCTTTCGCTGTTTGCATTTAAATTCGGCGAACGCAAAGGTAATATGCAAAAGACCTTCGGCTACAGGCGGATCGAAATTTTAGCCGCGACGATAAATACTCTCGCTCTCGTTGCGATCGCCGTTTTGATCGTCATCGAGGCAGCGCGGCGCCTGCAAAACCCGCCCGAAGTAGCCACCGCGGGCATGCTCGCTATCAGCACGCTGGGTCTTGCCGTAAACATCGTCGTGGCGCTTTACATGCTACGCGGCGGCGACGTGAGAGAAAACGTCAATATGCGCGGCGCCTACCTACACGTGCTGGGCGACGCCCTGGGCTCGGTGGGCGCGATCGCGGCGGCTTTGGCGATGATGTGCTTTGGCTGGGGCTGGGCGGACGCGGCGGCTAGCCTGCTCGTGGCCGCGCTCATCGTAAAAAGCGGCTGGGGCGTGCTAAAAGACAGCCTAAACATCCTGATGGAGGGCTCGCCAAAGGGCGTGTGCCTGGACGGGCTCGTCGCGCAGATCAGGGGCGTGGACGGCGTGCTTTCGGTGCACGACCTGCACGTCTGGAGCATCACGAGCGGCGCAAACGCTCTCACGGCTCACATCGTGGTTAGCGGCGAGCTGAGTGTGCGCGAAGCGGAGCGGATCATGGCCGAAATATCGCACGAAATGGAGCATCTGGGCATCACGCACACGACGCTGCAGCTTGAAAGTAGCGACAACGAATGCGCTGACGAGCTAATCTGCGAAGTAAGATCAAATGGCGCAGGTGGGCATCTGGGACATAATCACTAAATTTTTGAATTTGGAATTCCGCTCGATTTAGAATTTAGAATCCCGCTCGGTTTGAAATTTAAAATTTGGCTTGAGTTTTAAATTTTAAATTTGCCCGCGCCGCGAGATTTCGGAATTTTAAAATTTTGAGATTTTAAAATTTAATTGTGAAATTCGCTTTGCAGAATTCTTGCAACGAAATTTTTGCTTCGGAATTCTGCTGCGGAATTCTTGTTATCAAATTCCGAAGTGAAATTCTAATCCAAATTCTGACCGCAAAATCAGAATTCCACACGCTTCAAATACCGCGAATAAACAAAATTTAATCTAAATTTTATAGCGAGGAAAGCGGGAATTTTATATAATCCGGGAAATCTAAAGGACTGCTCGTGAACCAAGCCAAAAGCCCCATACGGATAATTTTCATCTCGCTTTTGATCTCTTATGCAAGCTTCGGCGTTGCGGGATTTATGCTTTTTACTATTTTAAACGAGCTTGGGATCGAAATCGATTTTGCCTCCACCCCACGCTTGCCTATTTTTGCCTATTTTCTCACGTTTGTGCAAAAGCTCTTGCCCTCTTTTTTATTCGGCGGATATTTCGCATTTAGGATGATTAAATACAAAATTCTAGGCATAGATTGCAAGCTGGATTTTATGTTTTTCATAACATTTTGCGCCTGCTTTGCGTCAATGATCGTGACGGGCTCTTTGTGCTTGCTATTTGGATTCTTGCTTTTACGGTACGAGCTTTACTTTTTCGGCGGCGCATTTTTATTGTCTGTGTGCCTAACATACGCGCTATTTAAACGCTCTGGTTTTATGCTAAGCGGGCTTTTGAAAAACCTAGGCGCGAGCTTTAACGTGGATTTTAAGCTCCGCATCGTCGTAACGATACTGCTCGCGCTCATAGCCTGCTTCATGCTTTATTGCAAGCTCACATAAAAGTAGCAGTGCAAATTGCGTCTACACCCGGCGCGATTCGCGCCGCTAAATTTTAAAATTCTGCGCTGCGAATTTAGCTGCAAATCGAGCTGCAAATTTAAACTACGCTCAAAATTTGCCTAAATTTCACTCATTAAATTTCTCTGCCGATTTGAGCCGATTAAAAGCAAATTTGACGTATAATCTCGCGAAATTTCAGGGAGCCGAGGTGCGCAAAAACATAAAATACCTAATTTACAAGTTTCTTTTAGGCAATGTCTTTTTGGCAGTTTTTTTGATTTCATTTTATGTTGCTTCATTGCACCTCTCAAAACTTTTAAATGTTGATATAATAGACCTTTTGAAGGGGTATTTTTTATTTCCGGGCGATATTCGTCTGCCTTTTACGACGGTAATTCTTGAGTTATTTTCCTTCTATATCAGTAGCAGTTTGAGCGATTTTTATGTCAAAGGCATCGATCGTAAGTTAAATTTTATATTTTTCATCGCCTTTGCGACGATAGGAATTTTAGCCCTTACCGCCATTATTCTTATCGCAACATTCGGTTTTATGATATATGGTATGGATTTAGATAAAAAACTAATGGCAATTTTATCCGCCGCGGCATTATTCATGGGCATCTGCTCAACGGTATATTTATTTCGCAAAAGCGATTACGAGCTCGGTAAATTTTTGCAAATCGTTAGTCTAAAAAAATATAGGCAAATCAGTGAAACGCTAATATCTATTTTACTGCTTATAGCCGTAATTTGGCTAAGCCACATCATTTTTAAAACTAAATAAAGCCAAGCGCCTAGTTTAAATTTCGTCCGTATGCGCTAAATTTAATAGGCGTAGATCACCCGCACGGCGCGACAAAATTTTAAGTACGAAATACTTTTTATCAAAATTTAAACCTATGCACTATAATTGCAGGAATTAAAAAGGATGACAATCGGTTATGAAAAGGTATATATTAATCGCGATTTTAGGCTTACTTTGCGCCTTTATAGATATTAATTACATAGGTTTTCTTATCGCATTAAATTTGATAGTAGTCTTGGTTTGTGTCGCTTTTCCTTTTATGAAAAAGAACTATATATTTTTTCTACTGCTTGTCGTAAATTTAGCTTTGTATTTGAATAATATCTACACCCCTTTTGAAAAGCCAGAGCTTTGGACTTATAGCATACCTGCGCTGGCAAATGCGACATATGTATTAGTAGCGCTAGTTTATGCTTCGGGATTTGTCGCTTTTGTCCCGCTTGCAGCATATATCTATTTTTTATACTCGCTCTGCGTTGTTGCTTGCGGTATACGTGAAAAATTTCAAAGCTTACGCTAAATTCGCGATCAAAATCTTAAGCCGTTGTTTTGTATAATTTCACAGAATTTTAAGGATTGCGTATGAAAATATATTTCTACAAATTACTTCTAGGCGTCTTACTGACGGGCGTATTCTCATTCTCGCTCGGCTTTACTTTATCGCACGCGGGCATCATATTAAATGCAGTTTTTGGCGCACCGCTATTGCCCTACGCTCCCTTTAAAGTCGAGCTCGCAAAAGCTATCTTAACGATAATCTCCGCATTTTATATCGCAAATAAAATTATTAATTTTCGCATTTTAGGCATTGATCGCAAGCTAAATTTTATATTTTTTATCGCCTTTTCGACGATAGGCGTGATTATCGTTTCTTTTCTGTCTTTGTTTTTGATTTTCGGCATGATCGTATGGCAGAAATCTGATACGGCATTTGCGGCGATGTGCTTATCCCTCGGATCGATTTGGACCGCTTGGCTATTTCATATCAGAGGATACAAGCTTGGGGCTTTCTTGCAAAATTGCAGCCCTAAAAGGAAATATAATATAGATAAAGTGCTAGTGTTCGTCATAATAATAGTAGTTGCGCTGATTTTTATATCAGCAGTAATATAAACCTTTCATTTTAAAATTTTAAACCAGCCGTAAAATTCGTTCGCTTCTAGGTGCGGATCGCCCGCGCTAGAGATAAAAAGCGGCTGTAGCGCGGCATTTGCTCTAAAATTTCCCGCGTTCCTCATCTGCGCGCTGTAAAAAATAAGCGCATGGCTCGCAAACTGCGCAAACTCGTCAAACGAACTCGCCCCCGCCTCCACCATCGTGATTTTAGCGCCCGCAGGCAGCGAGCGCGAGACCTCCACCTTGCGCCCTTCGACGCCAAAAAGCGGAATGCTCGCATCAAAATCCGAAAGTGCGCGGCGCGAGTATATCCAAACGTCGGGCGCGCGCAGCTTTAGATTTTGCGGCGCAACGCGCGTATCTAGCGCCAGCATATCGGCGCTACTTGCCAAAGCGCTAATTTCATCAAATTTAGCCGCGCGCACGTCCAGCGTCGGTCTATCGGCGCGCACGGTCTGACCGCCCACGCCCACGTAGTCGCACACG
>NZ_CALIBB010000301.1 GCF_938045595.1 uncultured Campylobacter sp. | reverse complement strand
TAGCGGATCGGTTATAACCTCTAGTTGGCCTAATAAAGGCACCCATTATATGTTTGACTCGAAGGGTACATATATCAACGATGGTGGTTTTACTTTAAATAGCTCTACATCTACTTTAAAGTTACCAAAAGGCGTTACTGCAGATGATATCGTATATGCTAGGCTTTATTGGCAAGGAAATATATTTAATATCGAGGCACTGGATGGTTTTAAAGCTACGAAGGATTATCATAAAGTTCAGTTTAGAATGAGAAGTTCGAAAAGCTCTGAAGCAACCAATATAGAGGAAATAGAACGAGATAGATGTGACGGATACGCTGCATGGAATTATAATGCAAATACTAGAGACGGCGGGCAATATGACGCAAAAGAGGCAGGCGTTTATAAAGAATGTGAGCGTGGTAGTGGACCTCATGGTTGTAAAACTAATGCCCAAGGGCAAGTTATGGCAAAAAAAAGATTAGCGGTTAATTATCTGCGTAAGTACGGTTGGTATTATCGTAGCGAAACCGATAATAATATACCTAAGAGTTTTACTTATAATGGCAAGGTTTATAAGAGGTGGGAAAATCGCGGTCCGATTCCGGGTACAGAGAGCTATCTATTCTGGAGATATGAATGGACTGACCCTTTAAACGAAATGCGCCTTCAATATGGTTGCTCTAAAGATATAACCAACATCGTAAGAGCAAATTTCAAGGATTATTCCGATAGTATAGATTTTACCGTGGGTAATATTAAAACTAGCGCCGGCTGGGATGCTTACGGAGCTTCATTTTTAAATGGCGGTTTTGAGACGGCAAGAGTAGGTGCTTATGGCGGATGGGGCGTCGTGATAGTGTATGATAAAACATTACCATCTCGTAGGAAGCTAATGGAAGATCTTCAAAATTCTGATAAGGTAATAGGCAGAGTAGCGAGTGTCGCTGAAGCTAAAAAAATTCGAGATACGTATTTTAAGCCTAAAAATGTAACTATCTATGGCGATTTTGTTACTATTACGCCATGGTCTACCCCGGCTCCTGGTTACTCGCCTATCAATGTAAATTTAAAATTAAGCGGCTTTTATACGCCAAGGCAAGGTAAAGTAAATGCAAAATTAGGGTTCCTGGGCTTTGCAGGCGAAAGAGAGATGCGAGAGCAAGAGTATTTCAAGGTAGAAAATAAGAATAAAAATACGATGGATACTCTAAGCGGAAGTGTAGTAAATGCTAATTTGGGTAATGGCTTTGCAAATATATATGATGGCTCGACTTCCATTTTGGAGCTAGATAGCGATGGCAACTATAAACTTACCTATCCTAAAGGAACTTATTATAGATGGGGTATGGACCTAGATGAATTTGACATAAGCTCAAAGATGGGAAATAAACAATCCAGTTTAGATGTTCAATTAGGAGGCGCTTCCGTTAAAGAGCAAAATGGCAAAGAATCTGCGGATCAAAACTTCATCAGTATGCTAGCCGTATCTGTAGATATGTATGTGCCTAATATGTGCTATCAGTATGAAGTCTATAACGCCTCTAACTGGGTTAAATTCTTTGATAATGATGGTAACCGAAGAAGCGAAGAGGATGTAAAAAAACTACGTGAACCTCCTGAGCAGATAAAAAACGGCGTCGTAGCTGGTGAAAATATCTATTACAGAATAAGATTTGAAAATAGATATAATGGAGGTAATAGCGAAGATGCGGTAGGCTCTATAGTAAGCGTAAATTTCAATAGAGCAGGCGCCACTTATACTCCAAATAGTGCTACTATCAACAACCGTCTTGACGATAGCGAATATAGTGGCGTTACTACCAAAATAAACGCTATACCTATGAAAGCTAGTCAAA
>NZ_CALIBB010000300.1 GCF_938045595.1 uncultured Campylobacter sp. | reverse complement strand
AATAGCCCCCCACTTAAATTTCGATAAATTTTTAAGGTAAGACGCAGAATTTTATCTCACTCGCATTGGATAAAATTTTATCTCGTTTGCTAAGGACAGAATTCTATCTCGATTGCCAGCACGGAATTCGACGAAATTCTACGCCGCCTCCCCTTGAGCAGTTAACAAATTTAATCTCGGGTGTCATTAAAAAATAATCTGTGATGAAATTTAAAGCGCTTATTTAGTTGTTCGTTTTTATGTATAATTTAAAATTTACACACGAGATAAGTGCCGTGTTACCGATAGTAACTGCACTTTTAAAAATTTAAGACGATTTGATTTGGAATTTATAAAATTCCCGCCTCATTTTTGTATCATAAGCCAAATCTAAAAAAGGAGTATCTATGGAAGAAAACAAAGTGGAATTACGCAACTCCCGCTTACAAGGGCCGCTAGACTCAGACGTAGACGAGCTGGGTTTAGACAGGCTCACCGATACCGTGCCGTTTCCTAAGCGCGGCGTCATCATTATGGCGATTGCCGCTGCAGTGGGCTTTGCGCTATATGCCGCGTTACCATTTGAGCCTAATGTCAAAAAAGGCCTTGCGCTGCTTGCTTTTATCGCGATTATGTGGCTTACAGAGGCCGTGCATATCACGGTAACCGCGCTTATGGTGCCGGTGCTTGCGGTAGCTATCGGACTTGGCAAATTCGCTAAAGATGGCACTTTCACGGCTGCCACCATCAAAAGCACGCTTGCAAATTTTGCAAACCCTACGATCTTTACCTTTTTCGGTGGTTTTGCTCTGGCAACGGCTCTGCATATGCAAAAGCTAGACAAAAAGATCGCGATGTGGCTAATCGCCCGCGCAGGCGGTCGCTTGGGTGTAGCTGCGATTTTAATCTGCCTTGCTACGGCGATCCTTTCGATGTGGGTTTCAAACACCGCAACTGCTGCGATGATGCTTCCGATCGCGCTTGGAATTTGCGCCAACATGGACGAGAGCAAAGATCGCGGCACGCTCGTGTTTTTGCTTTTAGGCATCGCGTATTCTGCAAGCATCGGAGGTCTGGGCACGCTCGTGGGATCTCCGCCAAATTTAATCGTGGCTCAAGCCTTGCACTACAGCTTCGCGGACTGGATGAAGGTAGGTTTGCCGCTAATGTGCGTGATGCTACCGATAATGCTTGTGGTGCTTTATATAATTTTCAAGCCGAATTTAAGTCATAAAATAGAGATGGATCTGGAGCATATCCCTTGGACGCGCGAGCGCATTATTACGATCGTCGTATTTGCTCTAACAGCGCTTGGCTGGATATTTTCAAAGCAAATTTCAGCCCTTGTGGGCTTTAAAGTGGACGATGCTTACGTCGCCATCTGCTCGGCAGTCGTAATCGTCATTCTAGGGCTTGCCAAATGGCACGACATCGCCGAAAACACCGAGTGGGGCGTGTTGCTGCTTTTCGGCGGCGGACTTACGCTAAGTGCGGTTTTAGGCGATTCCGGAGCTTCTAAGGTGCTTGGCGATCTAGTCGCGCACACTTTCGGTGGAGCGCCTACTTACATCGTACTTTTGGTAACGGCAGTTTTCATCATCTGCCTTACGGAATTTACGAGCAATACCGCCTCTGCTGCACTTTTAGTACCAGTATTTGCGGGAGTAGCAGCGCAAATGGGGCTGCCAAAAGAAACTCTTACTATAGTAATCGGTGTGGGCGCAAGCTGCGCTTTCATAATGCCGGTAGCGACACCGCCGAATGCTTTGGTTTTCGGCACGGGACGCATTCGCCAGGCAGAAATGGTACGAAGTGGCGGAATTCTAGCGATATTCTCCGCGTTTTTGGTTTCGGGATACGCGTATATTTTTTACTCGTAAAATTCCGTCAAAATTCTATAGTCCGGGTATCTGCTCGGACTAAATATATTTATAAGATATATTTTTAAACTCCTAAATTTTCGGAATCTTTATAAAAAAATTCTAATTTAATACTATTTTAATCAGTTATCTGTATAATACACATATTTTACGGAAAGAAGAATTTATGGATTTTGATTTTATAGCTAAATTTAGCCCGATGTTCGTAAAGGCGGGAATTTTAACGCTAAAGCTCGCATTTTACGGGATTTTACTATCCATCATCATCGGTTTTATCTGCACGCTGATAAAATACAAAAGGCTGCCGCTGCTAAGCCCGCTTGTGAGCGCATATATCGAGCTATCGCGCAATACTCCGCTTTTAATTCAGCTATTTTTTCTATACTACGGCCTACCGAAGCTGGGCGTTCAAATTTCAGGTTTTACCTGCGCGATCGTAGGTCTTGCGTTTTTGGGCGGAAGCTATATGAGCGAGAGCTTTAGGCTCGGTTTTGAGGCGATAAAAAAATCCCAGATCGAAAGCGCGATGAGCCTCGGTCTTAGCGAGTCGCAGATAGTGTTTTACGTCGTGCTGCCGCGCGCCTTTGCGATCGCCCTGCCCTCTATCAGCGCAAACGTAATCTTTCTGCTTAAAGAAACCTCGATCGTTAGTATCGTAGCGCTCGCCGATCTCGTTTATGCCGCAAAGGACATCATCGGGCTGTATTACAAGACGAACGAGGCGCTATTTATGTTAAGCGTTTCGTATCTGATCATAATCTTGCCGCTTTCGCTAGCGCTTACGCTGCTTGAAAAGCGCCTTGCGTATATGAGAGGCTAGCGATGGAACTCTTAAGCGGCGAAAATTTAATCAGGCTTCTTGGCGGGCTCGGGGTCACGCTACAAATCGCGCTCATCTCGATCGCGGTTTCGCTCGTGCTAGGCTTGGTACTTGGAATTTTAATGGCCTCCGGGCGCAGAGTCTTATACATTCCGCTTAAAATTTGCCTAGAGATCGTACGTATCATGCCGCCTATCGTTTGGCTATTTATCGTATATTTCGGCGCGAGTAAGGCATTTGGCATACACATCTCAAATATCGCGGCTTCGATCATCGTCTTTAGCGTCTGGGGCATTTTCGAGATGATGGATCTGGTGCGCGGCGCCGTGCTTAGCATACCCAAGCATCAGTTCGAAAGCGCCGAAGCGCTCGCATTTAGCAGATCTCAAATTTATCTCTACGTCATCCTGCCGCTTGCGATGAGGCGCCTAGTGCCCGCAACGATAAATTTATTCAGCAGGATGATAAAAACAACCTCGATCGCCGTACTAATCGGCGTCATCGAGCTCGTCAAGGTCGGACAGCAGATCATCGAAGTGAATGTCTTCCGCGACAATTACGCGCCGCTAATCATCTACGGAGCGATATTTTTCGTATATTTTTTGATCTGCTATCCGATCTCGGCGCTTTCGAAAAAACTAGAAAATAGGTGGAGCTGATGGAAATTTTAAAAATCGACAAAGTCAATAAATTTTACGGCGAGCTGCACGCGCTAAAAGACATCAGTCTTAGCGTCGCGCAGGGCGAAGTCGTGGTAATCCTAGGCCCTAGCGGCTGCGGCAAAAGCACCCTACTTCGCACGATAAACGGGTTAGAGCCAGTACAAAGCGGAAATTTTATAATAGAGGGCGAGCGGATCGATCAAAATTTCAAAGAGTGGCGCAGGATCAGGCAAAAGATCGGCATGGTCTTTCAAAGCTACGAGCTCTTCGACCACTTAAATGTGCTACATAATATAATCCTAGGTCCCGTGAAAGTCCAAGGCGTACCGCGCGAGCAAGCTGTAGAGCTAGCCAGGCATTGGCTCAAAATCGTAGGACTAGAAAATAAAGAGCGAGCCTACCCCAAAGAGCTTAGCGGCGGGCAAAAACAGCGCATCGCAATCGTACGAAGCCTTGTGATGAAGCCCAAGATCATGCTTTTTGACGAGGTTACCGCAGCACTTGATCCCGAGATCGTGCGCGAGGTGCTAGACGTAATGCTAAATCTTGCCAAAGAGGGGCAGACGATGCTAATCGTAACGCACGAGATGGGC
This sequence comes from uncultured Campylobacter sp., assembly GCF_938045595.1. GTDB lineage: Bacteria > Campylobacterota > Campylobacteria > Campylobacterales > Campylobacteraceae > Campylobacter_B. The sequence continues at coordinate 2,782 of NZ_CALIBB010000300.1, read as the reverse complement.
TTTGCGCGCGCCGTAGCCGATCGCATAGTTTTTATGGACGACGGACACATTGTGGAGATTAATGAGCCGGAGGCGTTCTTCACCGCTCCAAAGAGCGAGCGTGCGAAGAAATTTTTAAATATGTTCGAATTTAAAAAATAAATTTTAATAAAGGAGAAAAGATGAAAAAAACGCTAAGCACGCTTTTTATCTTAGTTGCGTTATTTTTCGCAGGTTGCAACGACGAGGACAAAGGCTCCTCAAATTCCGCGCAAGGTTCCGCCGCGCCGCAAAGTTATATCGACGGGATTAAAAAGCGCGGCGTAGTAAGGATCGCGGTTTTCGGCGACAAGCCGCCGTTTGGTTACATCGATGAGGCGGGCAAAAACGCGGGATATGACGTGTATTTTGCAAAACGTATCGCAAAGGAGCTTTTGGGCGATGAGAGCAAGGTTCAGTTCGTGCTCGTAGAGGCCGCTAATCGCGCGGAATTTTTAGCGTCGGATAAGGTCGATATCACGCTTGCAAATTTCACCGTCACGCCGGAGCGTAAGGAGGTCGTGGATTTCGCGCTGCCGTATATGAAGGTAGCCCTCGGCGTCGCAAGCCCGAATGGCGATATCACCGATGTTTCGCAGCTTAAGGATAAAACGCTTTTAATCAACAAGGGCACGACCGCAGATCTGTATTTTACGAAAAACCATCCCGAGATCAAGCTTTTAAAATTTGACCAAAATACCGAGACTTTCGGTGCGATGCTGGACAGCAGGGGCGATGCGATCGCGCATGATAATACGCTTTTGTTTGCGTGGACGAAGTCAAACCCTGGCTTTAAGGTAGGTATCCGCTCGCTAGGCGATCAGGACGTCATCGCGCCTGCGGTCAAAAAGGGCAACGACGAGCTTCGCAAATGGCTTGACGATCTAATCGTAAAACTCGCGGACGAAAACTTTTTCCATGCCGACTACGATGCGACGCTAGCGCCGGTATACGGTGACGACATCAAGGCTGACGACGTCGTAATCGAGGGCGGAAAGCTATAAATTTCATAAATTTCGGTGGCCGCAATACTGCGCGGCTGCCCCTCCCCCAAATATAAAAAGCTCAATACTTCTTAAATTTTAAACGCGGCTAAGTACTTTTAAATTTTATTGCAATTCCTACAAAGGTGTTATTTTTGGCTTGAATAGGCTGCGGCATTTTTATGCTTAAAATTTCAAAGGGTGTTTTGCGCCCAAAATTTCGGATTATGAATGTTTTAGCTCCCTACATTTCGGATTACAATACAAAAAGGAGAGTTGAAATGCGTAAAATTTTTATCATTTTAGTAGCGGCTGCGGTTTTGATCGGCGGTTGCAGCGCTTTGGTTAGTGTAGGCGATAGCAATACTAACTCAGTCGGTCATACAAATAATTTTAACAAAAAGGATGGAAAATGAAAAATAATGAAGTTGTTTCAAACAATCTTAGTTTTGAACAAAGACAGGCTGCTGCCTTTGCATTTTTAAAGGCATTTTATACCAGAGAAGAGTTGGGCTACAGCGTAGATCGCTATAGCTATACCGATGTGACCGAGGATATCATAGATATCGTAAATCAAATGGGCAAAGAGATACTATCTAATGCGAGAATTTTGGTAGCTGCAAGTATCTTTAAAACCATTGCGGAAGGAGCAGGAAATATATTTGAATTTATATCTGCCTTGATCCAATTGCTATATGCAGAAGACATTCCAACCATAGCAAAACTTTTAATCTTAACGCAGGAAAAACTTGCAAAAGAAAAAGAAACGATTAAAAGCAATAGACTAGCTTATACCGCCCTAATTCTGATACTAAACAGAGAAAAGGGTAATATCGAACTAAAATTCAACGGATTTTAGTTGTAATCGAGAGGTTTTAAAACCTCTCGAGACTATCACAGCTTAGTTTATAGCCCAAATCGCAAGCCTTTTTAAAATAGTTTTTTGCTTGATTTTTATACTCTTTTTTAGACTTTTTATTGCTTTCGCCATTAAATTTACTTTTGTATTCATCGCCTACGGCATCACAACTTGTTGCATCTCCTAGCTCACAAGCTTTTTTACTGTATTCAAAAAAAATCTCTTTATTCATGTCAATGCCGCCAAAACCCAGATAATAAATATTTGATGCTGAAACACAAGCATCCTTTTTGCCAAGTCTGCATTGCTCTTTATAATAAGTCAATGCTTCAACCGTATATTTATTACAAAGCTCTTGATCCGCCGAGTTATCATTTCCAAAATTTACACCCGCCTTATGGTTTTTTATGCAAAACTTATAAAGATCGTCGATACTATCCGTCGCGGGATCAAATTTAAATTCATCTGCAAATGATATTCCCATACTCAAGGCTAAAATCAAAAGAATTTTATTCATATGCCGCTCCTCTTAGAAATTTCTATATAATTATACACAAATCTGACTTACATCCCCAACCCTCTACCCCCAATCACCTCATTTTTAAATTTCCTATCTCTCAATCTAGCTCGTATTTTCTTGCTAATTCGCTCAACTGCCTGTCGTATTGTGTTTTCAAGCTCTCGCAGCTGTACTGCAAGTCCTCTAGCGCCGTCATAGAGAGCTAGAATTTAACGGGTTTTAATAAAGACGATGGGGCAAAACCCTCCTCGTCCTATTTAAGATACCTGTAAGCTACCTTATCGCCTAGCTCGTAAACTTTTTTAAAAAATTTCATCCAAATATCGCCCTTATGCGGTGCGCGCGCCTCATTCGCTCCAAATTTTGCGGTTCAAATTTAGCTCGCTCACGATACCCACAAGC
>NZ_CALIBB010000299.1 GCF_938045595.1 uncultured Campylobacter sp. | reverse complement strand
TGCCCTCAAATCCCAAGGAGCTTGAGCTCGCAGGTCTCATAAAAGTCGAGCTCGAAGCTCTGGGCATAAAAAATATCAGCCTTAGCGAGAAGTCGATTTTGATCGCTAAAATTCCCTCAAATTTAGACGCGCCCGCTGCGAGCATAGCGTTTTTCGCTCACCTCGATACCAGCGCCGAGCAGACGAATGATACCAAAGCTCAGATCGTAAGATACGAAGGCGGTGATATTTGCTTAAACAAAGAGCTAGAGATCTATCTTAAAGAGAGCGAAAATGAGGAGCTGCAGGGTTACAAAGGAGATGAGATCATCGTAACGGACGGCACCAGCTTGCTAGGCGCCGACGATAAGGCGGCGATCGCAGCGATCGTAAATGCGCTGGAATTTTTCGTCCAAAATCCGCATATCAAACACGGCGAGATAATCGCTTGCTTCGTGCCGGACGAGGAGCAGGGCTTGCGGGGCGCAAAGGCGCTGGACGTAAGCGAGATAGGCGCGGATTTTGGCTACTGCCTTGATTGCTGCGGCATCGGCGAGTTTATCTACGAGAATTGGAACGCGGGCGATTGCGTCGTTACCTTCAAAGGCCAGTCCGCTCATCCGATGAACGCCAAGGGCAAGCTCGTAAATTCCTTACTTTTGGCGCACAAGTTTATCTCGCTGCTGCCCGCGGGCGAGGCGCCCGAATACACCGATGGCAAGGAGGGCTATTTTTGGGTCAAGGAGCTTAGCGGCAACAGCGCAAAGACCGTCCTAAAGATCGACGTGAGGGAATTTGACGAGAAAAGATACGAGCAGCGCATGGAATTTTTGCAAAAAACTGCGGACGGGCTTCGCGCGATCTGGGGCGATCGGATCGAAATTTCGCTAAACGACCGCTATAAAAACGTCTATAACTTTTTGAAAAACGACGACGCGCCAGCAATTCGCCTTGCGAAGCAGGCTTTTAAAAGCCTAAATATCGAGCCTAAGATCAAGCCTATGCGAGGCGGCTACGACGGCGCCGTCATCTCCGCAAAGGGGCTGCCGTGCCCGAACCTCTTTACCGGCGGGCATAATTTCCACTCGATCTACGAATACCTGCCCGTAGGCTCTTTAAAAGCGGCGAGCGAAGTGGTTAAGCGGATCATAACGCTGGCGGCGGCGCGAGCCTAGCTAGGGCGCTTTCTACTCCGCGCGCAGATTTGATTTTAAATTTGGCTTATTCATTCCGCCGCGAAATTTTACCATGCAGGACATAATTTTTGGTCCCGTGGCGACGGATGACGCGGGCTACGACTACGACGCGGCTTTTAAGCGCTATCACTCAAGCGAGGAGATGGCGGAATTCTTGCTCGCACTTTACGATAGCAACGCGTGCGTGGGCGCGGTGGATCGAAACAACTTCGAGTTTAGCTT
>NZ_CALIBB010000298.1 GCF_938045595.1 uncultured Campylobacter sp. | reverse complement strand
ACGGGCGCTAGCAGAGGGATCGGTAAAGCTATAGCCGACGAATTAACTAGCGTTGGATTTAATTGCATAACCCCAAACTCAAAGGAGTTAAATTTAAATGATAAAAATAGTGTAGCGCGTTATATAGCTAAAAATTCCGATTTAGACATATACGGTTTGGTTAATTGTGAAGGGATAAATATATTGGCATCTTTAGATGAGATTGACGATGAAAAATTTGATGATATGATAAACGTTAACTTAAGGTCTGTCATATCGTTGGCAAAATTTGCCTCTGTGTCTATGAGGCGCAATGAAGGTGGAAAGATCGTAAATATCAGCTCCATTTGGGGGGTGAGATCAAAGGCCCGCAGGACTCTTTATTCAATCACCAAATTTGGAATAAATGGAATTACGAAAGCGCTTGCTAGAGAACTTGGAGAATTTAATATTTTAGTAAATTCCGTAGCCCCAGGGTATGTCGATACGGATCTAACGAGGCAAAATGTTCCACTTGCCGAACAAGTCAAAATCAAACAAGAAATTCCGCTCGGTAGATTTGCGCAGACTTCCGAGATAGCAAAACTGGTAGCATTCTTGATCGGCAAGGAAAACTCCTATATAAGCGGACAAGTGATAGTAATAGACGGAGGATTTTTAGCATGAGCTTAAAGATCGAATCAAATATCAGAGACTATGATGTCTATTTTGAAGGGGTATGGGAATTTTTAGATGAATTAGCTAGAGGACAAAATTTTGCTTTAGTAATAGATAAGAATGTTTTTAAAATTTATGAGGCTAAATTTAGATCTTTTGATTCAAAGGATATTTTTATTTTTGACGCGATCGAAGAAAACAAAACCTATAAATCTGTTTGTGAAATTTATGATTTTTTAATCGGCAAGGCCGCCAAGAGGAATTTGACATTTGTATCCATAGGCGGCGGTATAACGCAGGACGTAAGTGGATTTGTCGCATCTACCTTGTATAGGGGGCTGAAGTGGATTTTTATACCGACTACTTTTTTAGCGATAACAGATAGCTGTATTGGCAGCAAAACCTCATTAAATTATGGTAGTTACAAAAATTTGATAGGCACATTCTATCCGCCACAAAAAATTTATATTAATACCGATTTTTTAGATACTTTGACTGAGCTGGATTTTTATAGTGGACTTGGTGAGTGTATAAAATTTCAATTAATGCAGGAAGTTTATCCAAAAAATTTTGATCTTATCTCAGAGACAATAAGAAATTTAGCTACTAAAAA
>NZ_CALIBB010000297.1 GCF_938045595.1 uncultured Campylobacter sp. | reverse complement strand
TCGTCGCACAGGCTGATCTCATCCATGCCGTCCATGCCGTGTACCACCAGAGCGTGCTTGCGCCCCAAAATCATCAGCGTTTCGGCGATGAGCCCGTTTACTTCCTCCAGATAATTGCCTACGATCTGATTGCTTAGGCTCAAATTTGGATTTAAAAGCGGTCCCATTATATTAAAGACGGTGCCGATTTTTAGGCGGTTGCGCACCTCTTTGACCTCGGCGGTGATCTTGTGAAAAAACGGCGCGTGAAAAAACGCCAGCCCCGTGCGATCTAGCAGCGCCCTAATCTGCGCAAGATCGCTAAGTAGCGGCACACCCAAAGCATCCAGAGCATCGGAGCTCCCCGATCTGCTAGTAATCGCGCGGTTGCCGTGCTTGGCGACGCGCACGCCGAAGCTTGCCGCGATAAAGGCCACGGTCGTAGAGATATTGATCGTCTTTAGCCTATCGCCGCCCGTGCCCACGATGTCAAACATCGGACTCGGATCGTCGTAGGTGATCGAGTATTTTAAGATACTGCGCACGAGCGCCGTAAGGCTGCTTGGGTAGAGCGATTTTTCGCTGATCAGCACGAGCAGCCCCGCAAGCTGCACGATGTCGTAATCCTGCTCATAAAGCGCCTTGCAAATGACGGCGTAATCGTCGCTATCTAGCGGGAAGCCCTTTTGTAGCTTCAACATAAACGGGGCGAAATTTACCACGAGTTTCTCCTTTAAAATTATCTTTTTGCCGTAATTGATGAAATTTTCGATGATCTTTTTGCCGTATTGAGTAAAAAAGCTCTCGGGATGAAATTGAATGCCGAAAACCGGCTTACTTCGGTGCTTCATCGCCATTATAATGCCGTCATTTTCGCTCTTTGCTAAAATTTCAAACTCGCGCGGCAGCGTCGCTTCGTCCACATAAAGCGAGTGGTAGCGCATAACTTCAAATTTACGCGGCAGCCCGCTAAAAAGCACACCATCTGCGTAAATTTCGATCACCGAGCTCTTGCCGTGCAGCGGCACCCCCAGCTGCTTTATCTCCGCGCCCGCCGCATATCCGATCGCCTGATGCCCCAAGCATACGCCTAAAATCGGCACGTCCAAATCCGCGCGCAAAATCTCTAAGCAAACGCCGCTATCTTTTGGGTGATTTGGCCCCGGGCTTAGGATTATGTGCGACGGGGCAAGCTCGCGCACCTGCTGCAGCGTTATCTCGTCGTTGCGGAAGTAGCGCACCTCCTCACCCGTGAGCTCCAAAATGTATTGATAAATATTAAAAACGAAGCTGTCGTAATTATCTATCATTAAAATCAAAATTTTATCCTTTTTTAGGGCGTTTGCGCCTCTTTAAAATTCTAAATAGTTTAGATTTAACCGCTTTGCGGCGAGCAAATCCGATGCCGCTTTAGCGCCGCTAGTGGGCTAAATTTAAAATTCCGCCTACGGCTGCAGCATTATCACATCTGTCGCGACGTTGCACGGCTTTGCGGCGCCTAATGAAGCTAGCCGTAAATTTTAACGCTCTCGCAGCGATCACGCTTTAAATTTGGCCGAATCAAACTCGCACCGAAAAGCGGCGCGTCTGGCTAGCTAAATTTAAAGCGTCTAAACTTCCTCGCATAGCTCCTCGATCGCCTTAAGCGGGCTTTTGCGCTTTTTGCAGATCTCCGCGTATTCGCTCTTTGGCGAGCTGTCGTAAACGATACCCGCGCCCGCTCCGATAAATGCGAGATTGTTTAGCCCTTCGTAGCCGAAATTCTCCGCGTTAAATTTGGCAGCCTCAAACCGCATCGCGCGGCTAAAGCTCGGCTCGCTTTCTAAATTTAGCGACCTGCGACCTGCGCGAGCTTTTAAATTTAACGTAGCGTCGCGTTTGCTTGCGCGAGTCGGTAAATTTTGCGCCTCGCCGCCGCCCTTTTGCGCTACGAAATCGCAAAGCTCCGTCGCTTCGGACTTCTCCTCGCCGCAAGCAGCGCCTAAATTTAAGTTGGAATTTCGCTTAAAATCCTCGTCTGAGCAGGAATTTTTCCCGCCGCGATTTACAAAGATCGCCGAGCGAATCAAGATCGCCTGCATCACGTCGCCGCTAAAGCGCCAAAACCCGATTCCGCCGCCGTATATACCGCGCTCGTAGCGCTCCAGCTCGTTTATAATCTGCATCGCGCGGATCTTCGGGCTACCGCTTAGCGTGCCCGCAGGAAAGATCGTGCCGAGCACCTCAAACGCGCTTACCCCGCGCGGCTTACTGCCGTAAACCTCGCTTACGATGTGCATCACGCTTTCGTAGCGCACGACGCGCATCGCGTTTTGCACCCGCACCGAGGCTGGCGCGGCGAATTTGCCGATGTCGTTGCGAGCTAAATCGATCAGCATCCGATGCTCCGCAAGCTCCTTTTCGTCGCTTAAAAGCTCGCGCTCAAGCGCCGCGTCGGCCTCGGCATTCGCGCCTCTGCTGCGGGTGCCCGCGATGGGAGCTACAAAAATTTCGTCCTTTTTGATCTCCATAATGAGCTCGGGGCTGGAGCCCGCGACGCAGCCGTACGGCGTCGGGAAGTGAAACATATAGGGGCTCGGATTGTTCTTTTTGAGTCGCTCGTAAAACTCCAGACTGCCCAGATTCGTGCCGACTTCTAAAATTTCGCCCAGCACGACCTGAAACACGTCGCCGCTTTTTATCTTTTCTTTTGCAGCTTCGACCATCGCGCTAAAATGAGACTCCTCGGCGCCAAGATCGGTTAAAATTTTAAATTTAAGCTCTCTTTTCTGCGGCGCGAGTTTCGCCGCGTTTTGCGATTTTGCCTCGTTTTTTATCGCGGCATCCGTTCTTACGGCACTCTGCGGCGCGCCTACTACTCCGACGGAGCTTTGCTGCGAGCCTTGAGAACTAAGCTCGCGCAGGCTTTCGTAAATTTGGGCGTCTTTGCCGTAAAAATCATAAATTTTGCTGATTTTATCGTAGTGCAGGTAGTTTGCGGCGTCGGCGTAAAAAAACGGCGGGAAGTTATACAGCGCCTGTTTTGGCGAGCCGATATTTTCGAACGCGCGCACGATGTCGTAGCTCAAAACGCCGAAAAGCCCCGCAAAGCTCGCGTTTTTAAACTCGCTCGCGCCCGCTTTTGCTCTTTTTACCTCATCAAATTTAAGCTTTAGCGCCTCAAAGCTCATCTTAAATCCGTCGAAATAATCGCAATCGATGCCGATGATGACCTGGGCGTCGTCCTCTGCGAGGTAGCTTTGCGGATGTGTCTTTAAAATTTCGCGGTAGTAAAAAAGCGGCTCTTCTAAAAGCATTTTCGTCCTTGGAATTTTTAGCGCCATTATACGCTGCTTAGCTTAAATTTGAGCGGGCGGCGCGAGCCTAGGCGGGCTTAATGCAAGCAAAATTTTAGTAAAATTAGCAAATTTTAAGGAGAGCGTATGAAAATTTTATTTTCCCCAAGCGAGATGAAAAGCGAGCAAAGCAGCGGCGCGCGCATTTGCGAGCAAAATTTCATCTTTGCAGATCTTTACGAAAAGCGCCTGCAGATGCTGCGCGCCTACGCGGATTTCGTGGATAAAGCAAGCGAGGCGAAGCTTTGCAAGCTTTTCGGGCTGAAAAAATGGGATGCGGTTCTGCGCGAAAATATCTTTGAAAAAGGCTGCGCGAAGGCGCTTTTGCGCTACACTGGCACCGCGTATCGCGCCCTAGGCTACGCGTCGCTAAGCCCCGGCGCGCAGGAGTTTGCGGAGCGAAATACGATAATTTTTTCAAACCTTTTCGGCCCCGTGCTGGGCTGCGACGCGCTACCGAACTACAAGCTCAAGCAGGGTGAGAGATTCGGCGGCATAGACGCGGCAAAATTTTATCGAGATAGCTTCTCCGCCGCGCTGGATCGGTATCTGGCGGATGAGTGCGTCGTGGATCTGCGCGCGGGATTTTACGAAAAATTTTATGAGATGAAGCGCGAATATCTGAGTTTTAGTTTCATCAAAGGCGGCAAGGTGCTGAGCCACTACGCCAAGGCTTGGCGCGGTAAGGTGTTGCGCGAAATAGCCCTAGCAGGCGCTTGCAGCGAGGCGGAGGTGCTTGCGCTGCGTTTGGGCGGCGCTTC
>NZ_CALIBB010000296.1 GCF_938045595.1 uncultured Campylobacter sp. | reverse complement strand
CTTACGCTTGTTTTTGCGGTCGCGATCTGCGCCTATACGGGCTTTTTGATCTCGGTTTTAGTTAGATTTCCTATCCTTAATACCGCCGTTTTACCCGCGCTTTTCGTGGCATCGGGCTTATCGGCGGGTATTGCGGGCTCAAGCCTAATAGCCGCGCTTTTCTTTAAAGCTGAGCTGCACGGCGGCGATCTAAAAACCTTGCACGCCGTCGAGTGGCCGGTTTTAGCGATGGAAATTTTACTAATCGGCATGATTTTCGTCTCGCTAGTAACGGGCAGCGACGTGCAAAAAGCCGCCAGCGTCGCCTTTAGCGAAGGCGTTTACGCTCAGCTATTTTGGCTAGGCGTCGTGGGCGTAGGCTTTTGCGTACCGCTAGTTTTAAATTTCGCACTGGGCAAAAAGATCGCTCACTCTGCGTTTGCGTTCTACGTTAGCGCGCTTGCCAGCGTGGTCGGAGTATTACTTCTTAGAATGTTTATACTATACGCAGGTCAAACTTACGATATAATAATGTAAAAAATTCGAAAGAGGCGATTTTGGGCGTAAATTTATTTAGATTTTTCACTTCTTACAAATTTGCGCTCTGCCTCCTTTTCATTCTAGCCGCAGGTGCCGGCGTCGCAACCTTTTTAGAGAGCATTTACGATACGCAAACTGCTAAAATTTTAGTCTATGAGGCGCGCTGGTATGAGTGCGTCATGGGCGCTGCGACGCTTTGCCTGCTCGGAATAATCATAAAATCTAAAATGTGGCGCCGCTTCGGCTCCTTCGTCCTTCACGCGGCATTTATCGTTATCTTTATCGGCGCGGCGCTGACGCGCTATTTCGGCACCGAGGGCGTGCTGCACGTAAGGGCGGGCGAAAGCGAAAACGAGATGGTGAGCGTCAAACCATACTTGCAAATCCGCACGCAAGACGCGCTGTTCGAGCATCCGCTAAATCTATCCCAGATCGGCGATAACGATTTTAGCTTCACGCAAAGTATAAATTCTAAAAGCTTCACCGTCAAATTTAGCTCCTACAAACCCGCGCCCAAAGGCGAGCAGAGCACGCTTGCGGTAAAAGCGGGCTTTGAGGGCGGAAGCGAGCAAGAAGCGCAGCTGCGCGGCGGCGCGGGCTGGCTGGGTGAGCCTAAAATTTTAAACTTTGACGGCGAGGAGATAATGCTAAGCTGGGGCTCGAAACTCATAGAGCTTCCGTTTGCGGTAAAGCTTTTGAAATTTAAGCTCGAGCGCTACCCGGGCTCGCAAAGCCCGTCATCCTACGCCAGCGACGTTGAAATTTTAAAAGAGGGCAAGAGCGTGGGGGAGCATGAAATTTATATGAACCACCCGCTAAGCTTTGGCGGCTTTAAGCTCTTTCAATCCTCCTACGATACCGACGAGCTGGGCACGGTGCTGGAGCTTAATCGCGATCCGGGTAAAATCCCCACTTATTTCGGCTATTTCTTGCTTTGCGTCGGATTTATTGGAAATCTTTTTACCGCCGGCAGCAGGTTTAAAAAGCTCGCTAAATTTATCAAAAATAATGCGCCCGCCGCGCTTCTTCTAATCGCGCCGCTTTTTTTTAGCATTGAGCTTCGCGCCGCGGATGAAAACTATCTAGCAAACCTTAAAGCCAACTCGCGCGTTCACGCAAACGGCGCGTTCGCGGAGCTTTTGGTGCAAGATTACATGGGTAGGATCAAGCCGCTTAGCACCGAAGCAAGCGAGATCGTAAATAAAATTTCAGGCACGGAGGGGCTTTACGGTCTAAGCGCCGAGCAGATGATCCTAGGAATGAGCCTAAATCCCGCGTTTTGGCGCGATCAAAAGATCATCAAGATCAAAAACGACGAGATCAAAAAGATGCTAGGCTTGGCGCCGCAGGAGCGATATGCGAGCTTTAATTCGGTCTTTGATGAAAACGGCAACTACAAGCTCGCCCACGCCCTGGACGAGGCGAATGAAAAAAGCGCCTCGCGCCGCGGCGTGCTCGATAACGAGCTGATTAAATTCGACGAGCGGCTAAACATCGCGTATCTGACCTTTAGAGGGGTGTTTTTTAAATTTATCCCCGTGCCGAACGACCCGCAAAACACCTGGCTCTCGCCGAACGACGCCTTTGCGGATTATAGTATTGCTCCGCAGATCAAAGGCGTGCTAAACGACTATCTAAACGGCTTGCAAGATGGAATTTCGGATAATGATTGGGCTAAAGCGGATGCAGCACTTGCGGAGCTGAAAAACTACCAAAGAGCCACCTCGGCGGCTATTCTTCCAAGCGTTAGCCGCGTCAAGGCCGAGGTGTTTTACAACAAAGCTTCGGTTTTCAAAAAGCTAGTTTATTGCTATATAATCCTAGGAGGCATAGCTCTTGTTTTGGCGCTTTTCGGCGCACTTTGCGGTAAGCGCTTCACGCTCACGCAAAAAATTTTATTTGCAGCCTTTGCAATATGTTTTACGGCACATACCCTCGCGCTCGCGCTGCGCTGGTACGTAGCGGCTCACGCGCCGTGGAGCGATAGCTATGAGTCGATGATCTACATCGGTTGGTCGGCGGCGCTTGCAGGGATCATATTTTTTAGAAAGTCCCTACTTACGCTAAGCGCAAGCTGCTTGCTGGCTAGCATCGTGATGCTAGTAGCGCATATGAGCTTCGTAAATCCGCAGATTACTAACCTCGTGCCGGTGCTAAAGTCCTATTGGCTTAGCATCCACGTCTCGGTTATCACGGCTAGCTACGGATTTTTAGGGCTTAGCTGCTTGCTCGGGCTTTTGGCTCTTATTTTGATGGCGCTTAAAAACGGCGCTAATCGCGAGCGGCTCAACGCTCAGATCAGATATATAACGGCAATCAACGAGATCAGCCTCATCGTGGGGCTTTCGATGCTGACGCTCGGAAATTTCTTCGGCGGCGTGTGGGCGAATGAGAGCTGGGGCCGATACTGGGGCTGGGATAGCAAAGAGACCTGGTCGTATGTCTCGATCATCGTCTATGCGATCGTGCTGCATCTAAAATTTATCCCGAAACTCGGCTCGATCTATGTTTATTGCGTGAGCTCGATGCTTGCGTATAGCTCGATCATAATGACCTATTTCGGCGTAAATTTCTACCTCACCGGCATGCACTCTTATGCCGCGGGAGATGCGCCGCAGATACCCGCGCCGTTTTATTGTATAATAGCGGTAATCTTTTTAATAATCGCTCTTGCCTTCAGGGGCAGGGACGTAAAAACGATATAAAGGAGTAAATTTGAAAAAATTTCTAATAGCGTTAGCCTTGGCTGCCGCGGCAAATGCGGGCTTTATCAGCGAGGGCATTCAAGCGCAGCAAAGCGGCGATCATAAAAAACTCGCAGAAATTTACGAGCGAGCGTGCGGTTTGGAAAATAAAGCTTCGGGATGCTATAATCTAGCCGTTTTATATTTTGAGGGCACCGGCAACGTAGAGAAAAATTTCGAAAAAGCGATCAGTCTCTACGAGAAGGCGTGCAGCGCTAAATTTGCGCTTGCGTGCAACAATCTAGGCTATATCTACGAAAGCGGCAACGGCGCGGATCAAAATTTCACCAAAGCCGCGGCTTATTACGAAAAAGCCTGCAAAGATAACGAAGGCTGCACCTCGCTCGGGCTTTTATATGCAAACGGCGCCGGGCTTACAAAGGACGTAGCCAAGGCGGCGAGCCTTTATGAAAAGGCCTGCACCTACGGCGATATGATGGGCTGCAACAACCTGGGCTATCTGTATCTAAAGGGCGAAGGCGTGCAGCAAAGCTTCGCGAAGGCTAAAATTTTTTATGAAAAAGCCTGCGGCGGCGACATCGGCATCGGCTGCAACAATCTAGGCTATCTATACGCCTTCGGGCAGGGGGTGGACCAGGATTATAAGCAAGCAAAGCAGCAGTATGAAAAGGCGTGCAACCTCGGCCACTTCGACGGCTGCAATAATTTAGCCATAATGTATGCCGAGGGTAAGGGCGTGAAGTCCGATAACGCCAAAGCAAAAGAGTTTTTCAAAAAAAGCTGCGACGGCGGCATCAAGATGGGATGCGAGAATTTGGAATTTTTGAACTCGATTAGTAAGTAAATTTGAAATATTAAAATTTTTAAGGAGATAGTATGATTTTACGTTCGTTTTTAGCTTCGGCTGCGCTTGTTGCGCTCGTTTGCGGTGCCTCGATGGATGGGGCTAATAAGCCGGCACAGCCGATGTTTCAAAGCGTGGATCCTAGCAAGGCTACGCTTGTAGGAAGCGGCGAGGGCAAAGAATACTGCGCCGTTTGCGGAATGAATTTGGTTAAATTCTATAAAACTAATCACGTTTGGAACGGCAAGCAAGTAGCTTCTCTGCACTGCTTGTACGAGCTAACGGAGGGAAAAATTCCAAGCGATGCGCAGGTCGTCGATACGAAAAATCTAAATTTGATCGACGTAAATAAAGCCTTTTACGTCGTGGGCAGCAAGGTCAAAGGCACGATGAGCCGTAATAGCAAATACGCCTTCTCAACCGAAGCCGACGCGAAAGAATTTCAAGCCGAAAACGGCGGCGAGATAGTAAACTTTGCCAAAGCCTACGAGATTGCGGGGCAGGACTTCGCGGGCGATAACAAGATGATCAAAGCCAAGCGCGAGGGCGGCGTTTACGCGCACGGTAAAGAATTTTACGAAACAAACTGCGCTAAAACCGAAGCGAAAAGCTTTAAAGCCATCTCCGAGCTTAAAGCTCATCTCAAAAATGTTTGCGACGCAAAAGGCGCGAGCAAGGAGCCTGAGTACGACAAACACCTGCAAGCCGCGGCGCTGTATCTATGGGATGCCCCGGCAAATTTAGGCAGCAGCGGTAAAGATACAAAAGCGAAAAAGCCTGAAAAGATCGTCGTGCCCGAGGGTGCTAAATGCCCGGTCTGCGGCATGCTAGTGGGCAAAAACCCTAACTGGGCGGCGATGATAGAGGTTCAGGGCGGCGAGAACTTGTATTTTGACGGCGTGAAAGATATGATGAAATACTACTTCCAAAAGGGCAAGGGCTTTGATAAAATTTTCGTAACCGACTACTATAAGCTTCATAAGATCGACGCTAAAAGCGCCTTTTTCGTGCTCGGCTCCAACGTCTTAGGACCGATGGGTGACGAGCTCATTCCATTTGAAAGCGAGAGCGCGGCTAAGACCTTCGCTAAAGATCACGGAGGCAAGAGTGTACTTAAATTTGATGAAATTCAAGAGAGCGTAGTAGAAGGGCTATGAGGCTCATTTGCGCTTTAATGATCTTTTTTGCCGCCCTTTACGCGCTCATCGCGGTGCATTATGTAAGCTTTGATCGCGCAAAGGGCGAGCAGTGTCTGCAAAAGCTAGCGCGCGAGATAAAGGACGTGCGGCTCTCAAGCAGCTTTAAGAGCAAAGCATACGCGGAGTTCGTCTATGATAAGTAAAAACTTCATCGACTACTCCGTAACTCTGCTGCGAAAAGACAGAGCCGATCACTCCTTTAGCTTCGCAATATTTGCATTTATCGTTTTTATTTTAAGCTCGGTGCTTTTCATCTCGGGCTCCATTCAAAACGATCTTGAAAAGGTCATCAAGCTCAGACCCGACATCGTCGTAGAGGCTCTGCGCGCCGGCAAACGCGACCTGATGCACGACGGCTATATCTACGATATCTCTAAAATCGCGGGCGTCAGTGAAGTGCAGGGCGCCGTGGACGGGATGTATTACTTCGCCCAAAAGCGCGTTTGGTTTCATATCGTAGGCGACGAAAGCCTGAGCGAAAACGAAATGATCGTAGGCGAGGGGGTAAAAGCGGCGATGGGCGAGTGGTACTATGAGGACGAGTTTCACTTCTTAACCGAACAGCGCCTAATCGCGATTAAGATTAATAAAATTTCGCCGCACGAAAGCAGCATCGTCTCAAACGACGTGATCTATCTCAACCCCGATACCGCGCGCGAGGTGCTAAGCCTGAAGGAGGGCGAATACACGAAGCTCTACGTAAGCGTGCCCAACCCCAACGAAGTAAGCGAAGTAGCGCTTAAGATCGTAAATTTATACCCCAACACGGAAGTCCTTAGTGCCGAGGATGCGGTAGCCGAAGTGAGGCATCTGTATTATTACAAGGGTGGAATTTTTATGGTGCTTTACGCCGTGGCGATGATCTCGTTTTTCATCTTGCTGAAAAATCAAATTTCGCTCGCATACGGCGAGAAGAAAAAAGAGATCGCGATCTTGCGCAGTATAGGCTTTTGTATTAAAGACATCATCGCGATGAAATTTATCCAAAATTTCATCGTCTCGCTAAGCGCTTATCTACTCGGCGTCGCGGGCGCTTATGCTTATGTTTTTATCCTGGATGCGCCGCTTCTGCGCGATATATTCTTAGGCGGCGAGCTGCGAAATTTCATCACCTTCACGCCCGCGATAAATTTCAATATGCTCTTTTTGATCTTCGTCTTTAGCGTGATCCCGTTTTTAGCCTTCGTCATCATCCCATCCTGGCGCATCGCTATAGGCGATATGAGCGAGGCGGTCAAATGAGCAAGATAGAGATTAAGCAGCTTTATAAAATTTACAACGAGGGCAGGGCGAATGAATTTCGCGCTTTAAAAAACATAAGCTTAAGCGTCGAGGAAGGGCAGATCGTAATCTTAAAAGGGGTCAGCGGCAGCGGCAAAAGCACGCTTCTATCCATCATAGGCGCGCTTTCTAAGCCGAGTAGCGGCGAGGTTTTAGTTGACGGCGCAAACGTTTCCAAGCTCGCCGATATCGAAAGCTCCGCGTATCGCCACAAAAAAATCGGCTTTATATTTCAGTCTTTCAACCTGCTTGAGGCGCTTAGCGTCTATAAAAACGTCCTTGCGCCGCTTAGCCTTGAGCGGCTGAGCAGAGATGAGCTTGGCGCGCGCATAGATGAAGCGATGCAGATTGCTAATATCGCGCATAAAAAAGATCAGATCGTCTCGAGCCTTAGCGGCGGCGAGAAGCAGCGCTGCGCTATCGCAAGGGCGCTCGTGATGAATCCGCAGATCATCTTGGCCGATGAGCCGACGGCAAATTTAGACAAACAAAACTCGCTCGGCTTTATCGAAATGCTCTCAAAGCTCAAAGAGCTTAAAAAAACCGTTTTGATCGCGACGCACGACATACTCTTCGACGAGCTAAGCTTCGTAGATCAATACGTGTTTTTAAAAGACGGAGAAATTTCAGCATGAGCGTATTTTTATCGGGTAGCGTGATCGCGTTTTTGGCCGTGGAGCTGATCGTAATAGCGTTGATGGCGATCTCGCAGTTTCACATCGTGCGGATCATGCGCTACTGGGACTTTAACGCCACCTCAAATTTACAATACGCCCTGGAGAAAAGAAACTATCTCATCAACACCATTTTGTTCTTCACGATAGCGTGCAAGATCATTTTGTTTATATTTTTCGCGCTCTGCCTAAACGAGCTCTCTTCGGTCGTGCCAGGCGCGATGTGTTCCGCAGGCGTCGTGGGCTCGAACCGCTACGGCAATATCCTGCTGCTTTTAAAAATTTTACTGATCTTCGGCTTTGGGCTCTGGCTTATTTTAAACAGCCTCGATCTTAAAGCGGGCAAATTTCCCTATCTGCGGCGCAAATACCTGATCTTTACCATCCTTTTTACGGGCGTTTTGGCGGAGTTTATTTTAGAAATTCTATTTTTTATCAATATTCCGCTGCGCGTGCCGGTGTTTTGCTGCTCGGTCGTATTTCGCGCGCCGAAGCTACCGTTCGGCTACACGCAGGCGCTTTTGGCGACCTTTTTCTACGCGATATTAGGCGCCATTTTGATCTTAAATTTCTTAAAGCAGTCGATGGCGAGCTTTGCTCTGAATTTGCTCTTTTTGTTCGTCGCATACTACGCGATCACCTATTTTTTCGGGCTTTACGTTTACGAGCAGCCCAACCATAAATGCCCGTATTGCATGCTTTTGAAGGATTATTACTTCGTCGGCTATGCGATTTGGGGCTCGCTGTTTTTGGGTATATTTTTCGGCATCGTGCCGTTTTTAACAGAGCTCATCACCAAGCGCGCCTACACCCACCTGCTTAAATACTCCTCGTTCTGGCTCATTCTAAACGCGCTCATCTGCAGCGCCTACGTCGTCAAATACTACTTCGTGCGGGGCGCGCTGCTATGATTAAGAAAATTTTTGCCGCGGTTTTGCTCGCCTGCGTGATGGGGCTGCTCATATCGTCGATGGATATAGCCGAATCCAAAATTTCTGTGCGCCACGGCAATACGGATAAGCAGCCGCTGCAGATCGAATTTGGCAAATACCTATGCCACGAGAGCGGCACGGTGATAAACGATCTGTACAACACCGCTCAGGCCGTTATGCCAAACGGCGATACATATTTTTTCAACGACATCGCAAACGTCTTTATGTGGCTGATGCGGCAAAAAAACAGAGATGAGATCGTGGTGTGGGTTTATTCGCAAGACACCGAAAAATACATCATCGCCAAGGACGCCTGGTACTCGCGCGTCGAGATCACGCCGATGGGATATGGCTTTGGCGCGTATGAGTTTCACAACTACGGCAGGAGCGACTACTACTACGATGAGATCGTGCTGTGCGCCGCTCGCGGCGAGACGCTGCTAAATCCACTCATCAACATCCTGCTATCTGAAAATAAAATTTAGCCTCTCGGCGGATCGGAAAATGAAATTTAGTCCTGCGATGGATCGGAAATAAAATTTAACCGTGCGGCAGGTAGAAATAAAATTTAACTCCGCAGCGGGCGCGACTTGTCGCAGATACGGCTCGTCGCTTAAATTTTTACTCATGACTACCGCTTTTATTAAATTTGTCCGCTACTGCCGCTTTCGTTAAATTTAGCTCGAGTCCGAGTTTGCGTTCGCTCACAATTATTAAATTTGCTCGTATTTGCCCGAGCTCGCGCCCATTCGTATTCATTAAAATTTATCCCGCATTCGCTCATTAAGCTAGCCTAAAATTCAGCCTGTATCGGCTTACCATTGTTAAATTTACCCGTCTATGTCCAAACTCTTGCTCGTCCGCTCTTATGGAATTTAGCTCGTATTTGCCTGCTCGCATCGTCTTGCTCGTTTAAATTTGACCCGCCAGCACCGCTTGCTTGTATCGGCCGCTTCGTCCGCGTTAAAATTCCAGGCCGCACTCGCTCGTTAATTTTATACGGTTTTCGGCGTGAGGCGCGAAAATTATCGTCTTTAAAATGCGAAATTCGCACCTCCTACGCCGTCTTGCCATAGAATTAAAAAATGTCTAATTCGATCCAAATTAAAACGCTTGGCTCAAAATTCGGTGCCACCGATATCATTACCTTTCTACTAAAATTCCAGTCTCAATCTTAGTCCTATGCCGTTAGATTTAATATCGCTTCCATATGCTCCGACGTAGGAGAGCTTAAGCGTAGCGCGGCTTGAAAGAGATGCCTCGATTCCTGCTTCGGCAGTCGTTAGGTTTTGTAACCTCTCACCTTTTAGCTGCGTACCACCTAGCCCGTTTACGTATAAATAAGCCTGCGGCTGCTTATCCGAAAAGAAGCGATTATATGCCACGTCTGCGCTTGCTCTTAAACCTACTCCGCCGATTCTAAACGGAACGCTAGGTTTTATACCAACGCTTACGGCTTGTAAATTTCGCGTTTTGTTTTCAATGCGAATCAAAGAGTTGCTGACGTTATCTATTTTCGTGCGAGTATGCGAAACACCAGCGTAGGGTTCTACACTAAAGCTGTCCGCGTTGCTAAAACCCATATAAGAAACCTGTGCGAATGCACTTAAACTAGAGGCATTTGAGCCTACATATTCGTAAGCTATAGGCGAAACCGATGAGATTAGCTTTCTATCTCGATCATATTTCGAATATATCGCACCGAAGCTAAATTTAACGGGTTCAAAACCGATGTCGGAATAAATTCCGCTATGAAAATCCTTGCTTTTGACCTCCTTGGTGCCGCTTATTTTATCGTCCGTACGCCCTGCGCCTACAAATACACCGACGCTTGAACTATCGCCGATTAAAGAGTCAATACCGATTAAATTTACGAACGAATCGGAATGCAATTTACCAATACCGGTATCTTTATCAGATTTAATTCGATTTGTGCCCGAAAAGATCCAAAATCTAGTGTCTTTATCAATATTTACGGTATTCGCGCCACCTCTGTTTTTAACGACGCTTGCCATCATTATGGAATTTATCGCGGAATTATTTGCCGCAGCGAATTCAGCATCATTTGCGAACGCGCTATAATACTCTCGCGCTTGAGCATGGTTTGAGCCTAAAATTTGCGTATAAATTCCGCTACCGCGATTGGCGACGAGTAGATCTGCGAACGCTCTTTGCGAAGAGCTTAGTGCAAAATCTTGCATACTCGTTCCACTTTGGATCGAAAGGCGTAAATTTGAGCCACTCGCCTCCTCTTTGCTCGTTTTGAAAAACGCATAGCTATCCTGAGTGCTTGCTAAATTTGCACCGCTAAATGTGCCCGTGGCGGTTAAAATTTTCTTAGAGCCGGGGTTGTCGACGAGGTTTTGAAGATCGCTAGTATTAACTTGCCCTGCTCTTAGTAATGAGCCTTGCTTAAAGCTCAAATTTAAATTATTCACGCCATCATTTACTACGAATGCACCACCGCTATTGATTGTTGCTTTTACGGTGGTTGCATCGCTTGCCTTGCTCACGCTTCGCCAGCCGTTCCTTTCAGGTATCCTATATACTGCAGAGTGCAAGATTTCAAGTTCGCCGCTATTTTGTACATCGATATGTTTGCTTTTACCGATTGATTGATTGAGTGCCGAAATTTTGCCACCATAGATAGTGGTAACCCCGGTGAAAGTGTTGTCGCCCGTAAGTGTTAAGGTGCCGCTGCCTCTTTTGATGAGCGCACCCTCATAGCCCTGTGCGGCCCGCTCGGCTCTCGCCTTCTCTCTTGCGGTCTCAAAAGTAAGCTCAGCTTTTTCCTCTGGGCTTAAATTTTGTTTTGAAGCAAGGATGGCTTTTCTTGCTGCCCAAACGGCTGCTTCGTTTTGATCCTCGATTTTTCTAAATTTGATAGCTTTATCAGATATATCGTTGCTCCATATATCGTCTTGATCCATGGTAATGTCGAAATTTCCTAAAAATTGCCCAGGACCAAACATCGCTTTGCCAAGGTCTAAGATACCCCAGCCCCAGACTTTGCTTGGTACACCGAGCCCGTCACTGCCCCAGCGCTCCAAGGGTTGCCCTTCGTGACCTGCTCTAAGCGTCGTTTGTCTTGCGGTAGTAAGCATCGTATCGCGGACCTGTGCCGCATTCATATATGGATAGCGCTGGAATATGACACCTAACGCACCGCTTACGTGTGGAGCCGCCATAGAGGTACCACCCCAGCTAGCGTATGAAGCCTTTTTAGTTTTTAGATTTACGGTGGAGGAGTAAATATCTGCAGCGGGTGCGGCGATCGTCCACCATTTGGAATTTCCTGCGAGATTAAATCTCTGTGCATCACTTACTTCGCCGTTTGCGTTACTGCCGTTAGGATAGCCCCAAGTACCATTTTGTCCCGTGACATTTACCCAGTATTTTTCTGCATCAGGCCTAAAATACGGCAGGGCTGCACGAGTAAAAGACTCCGCCATAAGGCTTCTATTTCCCGCCGTAAAAACCTGAATGACCTGCCTTTTGACCGCTACTTCGTATGCGGCGTCTATGAAGCTTTTCTCGCCTTTAGTAACAAACTGGTAGTAAGCTTTCTTGGCTGCGTTTAAATCTTTTAGATACATATGATCTTTAGCGTTGTTGGTTTCAGTAACGCTGATAGTATCTCTGATGTTCGTATTGTATTCGTTTATATGCCTTAAGCCAGAGGATGGTTTATAGCCAGTAGCGCCTGAGTAGGCGGAATTTACCTTTCTATTTGACCCCCAACTATTGTTGATTACCCTGACGCCTGCATCGGCAAGCGCGTTGTAACCTTTTAGAAAAAAATTGTAATCCTGATTCGGTCCGTAAGTCATACCATCGTTGCCGCCTGTATTTGCGGAGTATAAATTTGACTTATACGCTACGCCGTGCATTCCGTTACCGTCCCTGCTTGCAGCCATAGTACCACTCACATGCGTGCCGTGGCTATCATTTACGCCTGCTTGCCACGAGCCATCGATGTCGAATTTTTCGCCCTTTTTAAACTCACCCTTATTTGTCTCGTCGTATTCACTGCTTGAACCTGCCTTAAAGGGTGAATTGCCATATTTAGTATCGGGATATCTCATTCCGTCTTTATCGTATACGCCACTGCTTTTTACAATATTTATCCTTCCGCCTCCAAATTCTGGGTGGCTAAGCAGTACGCCCGAGTCCATAACGCCGATTTTTACGCCGCTACCGTCAAAGCCTAGCGCATAAGCCGTAGAAGCATTCATTGAGGTTAAACCCCAATCTTTTTTATATTCGTCACTCTCCCAACTACTCGTATTACCGAGCATTCCCGTTTCGGTATAGGCGCCTAGACAAGTACCCGATAGCAGCAAACATGCCGCTATGGATAGCGTAGGTAGGTTTAAGTGCTCTTTGCAGTACAAATTTGTAAATTTCGATGTTAGATCGTAATTCATAGGTATCCTTTCGTAAAAAATTTATTTAATTATACATTGCTTAAAATTAAATATTAATTATTATAAATAAGAAATTTCAATTACAAATTTTAGATAATACCAGAAGGAATGAGCTTGCGTAAGTTAAACTTTTTATATATTACGGCATATAAAATAAATGCTCAACAAATAAATTTATATCAATACGGGCGCCGAAATTTTAAGCTATAATGGCGCTAAATTCCACATTAAAGGAGCGAAAATGAGCGAAATTTTAGATCAGACGCTGGAGTGCGCGAAAGAAATTTTAGGCGCCCGGGCGCTAGATCTTAAGATCGAGCGCGCGGTCGTGGGGCTGTTTTTTAGCGGCGTGAAGCTGCAAGGAGGCGCGTGCGGGCTTAGCTATACGCCGCTAAAGTCCCTATCGGGCGCCGTTTGCTGCCCCTCGCAAGCAAGCGCGATGCCCGATTCGGGCAATATCGCAGGCAAAAGCGTGCGCTATCTGCTGCGCGATCTAGGCTCCGCCGCGCCGCTTAAAAAGACGCTCGCGCTCGCCGCGCTAAATGCGCTTGGAAGGGCGTGTTTTGATAAAATTCACGCGGATTACGACGTAAAATTCGGCGCCGATCCCTTTGAGCAGCTGCAGATCGAGCGCGGCAGCTTTAGCGTCGTCGTGGGCGCGCTGGTGCCCTACATCAAGACGCTGATGAAAAAGGGCGCGGATTTTAAAATTTTAGAGCTTGACAAAAGCACGCTCAAGCAGGCCGAGTTGCCGTTTTATCTGCCCGCAAGCGAGGCTGCAAGCGTCGTGCCGCGCGCAGATAACGTGATAATCACGGCTACGACGCTCATCAACGATACGCTCGATGGGCTTTTGCGCCTGAAAAAAAGCGGCGCCAAGCTCGTGCTCGTGGGGCCTACCACGCCGCTACTGCCGCAGGCGCTGTTTGAGCGCGGCGTGGACTTTGCGGGCGGCACGCTCGTGCGGGATGCGGACGCGGTGCTCGATATCATCGCGCAGGCGGGCTCGGGGTATCATTTTTTGGGTAAATTTGCCGATAAAATCACGATTTGCAAGGGCTAAAGCGCGGATTGAAATTTTAAAATTTTGCGCGTAAAGAACTTAAATTTAAAGGAGAAAAATATGCAAAAGTGCGTCTATATCGTGCACGGCTACGATGCTTCGCCTAAAAGCCATTGGTTTGCCTGGCTCAAAGGCGAGATCGAAAAATCGGGCGCGAGGGCGGAAATTTTAGCGATGCCTACGCCTGCGCATCCGAGGCTTGATGAGTGGCTGAAAACTCTACGCGAAAGCGTGAAATTTGAAGGCGAAGTTTATCTGGTCGGACACAGCCTCGGCTGCCCTACGATCTTAAATTTCTTACAAAGCAGTGCCGCAAGCGGCGCAGTAGAGGGCGCCCTGCTGGTCTCGGGGCTTGCAAAGCCGCTTAGCGATCCGCAATTTAAAATTTTAGACGAGTTTATGGATAAAGGCTTTGATTTTGAGCGCATAAAAGCCGCCGCAAAACAGCGCGCGGTGGTTGCCGCAAAGGATGATTATATCGTGCCGTTTAGTTTCAGCCGCGAGTTAGCGGAACAGATCGATGCTAAGTTTTACGAGGTGCAAAAGGGTGGGCATTTTTTGGATAGAGACGGCTTTACGAAGTTTGATCTCGTGTATGAAATTTTAGAAAAAATGATGAAGCTAAAGGGCTAGGCTTAGGGTAAACGCACCTACTCGGTTTTTGCTACTGCATTCGCGCAGCTCGCGTTTTTCTCTGCTGGAGTTCGGATTTGCTTTGTAGCTAAGATAAGGGTCTAGTCTTTAGCTCAAAGTTCGCTGCCCGCATAAATAAATAGATAAGCCCGCGGTGCAATTGCCGTTTGCAAAAGCAAGTTCCGCGCCGTTTTAAAATTTTGCAAACGCTGCAGCAAGGATAAGTGCGTTTTATATAAATTTCAAAACGCAGCGGCTAGTGAGAATTTTATCCGTTCGCAAAATTTTGCCCGCAGAGAAATTTCATACTCGGCTCGCGCGAGCTAAATCCGTGTTCAAGCCCATGCTGCGTAGGAGATAAAATTTAGTGGGCGCGAAAGGCGGATAAGTTTAGTTTTTATTTTCGTTAAACATATACGAAATCACGAAAACGAGCAAACAAACGGGCGCGAACGCAAATGCGAACGCCACACTCCAGCCGGCGGCACGCTCGCCCCAAAAATACCCCGCCGCGAAGCATGCCAAAAACCCGCCGTAAAAAGCGCCGAGCGATAAATTTTCTACCGAAAAAAGCAGCAAACTAAGATTTGGATTTTTTACAAACAGCTTGCTTGGCTTAAAATTTTTATACCTTTTGAACAAATACCAAAACAGCGCGCAAGCTAAAATCGCAAATATTGCCGCAAAAACGGTAATTCTTAGCGCGTCCTCAAAAGGCAAAACCGCCAAAATCAAAGCCGCTGCCCACCAATCAAGCAAGAAAACCATCGGCAAAGCGAGCAGATATCTCGCCGTCCTGTGAAATTTATACCTTTGCTCCGCATCCATCGGTCTTAAGTCCCATAAATTTTTTAATGAAATTAATATTAGAGAATTTAGCGCATCTCTATATCTCTACCGCCCAAATAATATTCTTCCAGCGGATAATTTATATTGCCGCAGTTATCAAATTTAAACCCTTTTCCGATACCAACTACGGCATTTTTTCTCTTTTTATAATACTCTCTAGTAATGTCAAAATTTGTTACCAAGTCATAAATATACTCAGAATGGTTAAATTGCATATAATTACCGTTAAATATAGCAAATTTATCAAGAAACAAAGTGCCAGCAATAGCTTTATCGTCGCCGTCAACCCTAACTATCGGTCTGTCAAATCCAACGCTCGTATCTTTCAAATTTATTTTTAGATATTTCTTTGGATCGGTTTTTTTAGCCTTTAGCTCTTTCATCAGTATCTGCTCGGTCGTTTTTCCCTCTTGGTAATATTTTTCTAATACCTCAAAACAATTTGATAAGTTTATATTTTCTAGTTCATAGTATGCAACCTCGTATTTACTGGACCAAAATCTACCGAAGGTTTTTAACCTATAATCATCAATCATCCAATATAGCTTTACATCATAGTCCAAATATGCCCCTGCTACTCTTTTATATAGCTCCTCTTTGGGTAAAATTCTATCCTCTTTAAGGCAGTATCCTTGCTTGTATTTGTCGTAGTCGGAGAGAGAAACTATCACAAAGCCTCGCGAAGTGGAAAAATCGGGAATTATACGGATAAATGCGGCGCAGAGTATTACCGCTAGAAGTAACACCGCGGCTAGAATTTTAAATTTAAGTTTGCGAAATTTCATAACGATCCTTTAAATGCTGTCAGCGAAGCAAACGCACACCTCGCCGCTCCGTGAAATTTATACCTTTGCTCCGCGTTCATCGCCCCGACCTTTTTAAATTTGAGATAAATTTTAGCGACGCTCAAAGTTTTCTGCCTAGCGCCAAAACCTCTTTGCATCGCTAAATTTCATATCTAACGCTAGCCAATTTTAAATCGCCGCAACATTTAAATTTAAATTTTCGCCACGCTCAAATTCCTCTCGGCACGGCGCCAAAAATTTCAGATAAGCTCTAAAGCCGCGCCTTAGTTTTATGCCCGCAAAATTTAATTGCGCCGTAAAAAGTCGGTCTGCCACGTAAAATTCAGCGGCGCGGCGAAAGAGGGTCCGTCTCGTAAAGCGGTGCTACATCAAATTTAGCCACACAGCAAAAAGCTACTTCGCTGCGCAAAATTTAACCGCGAGCGCCAAAGCTCGTTACTTCTTCGGCTTGCTTAGCTCATAGCCGAAGTGGATCTTTTTGCTCTCGCCCGGCTTTAGCTCGAAGTCCCAGCTAAGCAGTCCGTCCTTGCCGAGGCTGCTCTGCTCGGGCGAGTTTTTCAGCGCGACCTTTACGTCCTCATGCGTCGAAACGGGCGCTCGCTCTTGCAAAACCACGTTCCACGCGCGCTTGGAGCTATTTTTGATCTCGTAATCCCAAGCCATGGAATTTTTACTTTCGCCGCCGAAAAATGAGTTTTTCGTGAAGTTGTTCGCCTGCTCTTTTTTGACTTCGATCAGACTATTTTTACCCAGATACGCCGTAGCCTCCGCGTTTGCGGCAAAGCCTAGATGCACGAGCCCGATCTGCACGCCATCGAGCTTTATTAGCGTTTCGCTCTCCTCTATGCTTCTTTCGGGGATAAATTTAGCCCGCACGTAGGCCGCCTCGCTGCCGTAGCCATCGATGAGCAGATCAAATTTCGCATCCAGACTCTGATTATCGAAGCTAAACTCGCCCGCCTCGCCCGCCTTGAGGCTTACGCCGCTAATTTTCCACACCTTTGAGAGCGAGCTTTCGATATTCGAGCCCGTCCTTGCGTACGACGATCTTGCCTCTGCCGCAGGCGCCCTCTGCATATCCGCCACCTCTAGCATCACGTCCTTTTTATACTCCGCCGCGGGCTCAGGCTTTCTAGGCTCGCCCTCGTACCACGGGTAAAACGGCTGCGGCGCGGTCTGCGAGGAGTATTCGTAAGGATACAGCGCGATCGTCAAATTCGCTAGCTCGGCGTTTAGCGGATTTTGCACCGAGAGTTTTTGCGCGACCTCGATTTTGCCGCTAGCAAGATCGGCAGAGAGCTCGTTGTGTGTGTAGGCACTTACGTCAACGGGGTAGCTGATCTTAACGAAGCTCGGATCGCAGTCAAAGTTCGCGTTTAAGCGGCGTTCGTTCTTGATCCGGTATTTTGAAATTTTCTCTTTGAGCTTTCCGATTTGCTCGTCCGTCTTTGAAATTTCGCCCGCTACAAGCAGGACTTCGTCGTAAATTTTTTGCGAATCCGTCTTTAGGCTTGCCAAACTTCTATCTTTCAGGCTCGCAAAATCGCTTAAAAAGCGCTGCTGCGCCTTAAGCGCGACCAGGCGGTCGCTTAGCTCGCGCAGGCTCTTTTCGTCTGCTTCTTTTTTGGCGAATTCTGCGTTTTTCACGGGCTCAATCTCTCCCAAAGACAATTCGCGCACTTCGCAAGAGCCCGCGATCTCGATGCTGCGGATATCCAAGTACTCCGGTACGTTCACGCTGAAGTTTGATTTTTGCGCGCCGAAGTTTTGATGCAAGAAGGCGGAGTTCGCGTAGATCTCAAGGCTGTTTTCCTGCGCGCTTAAATTTACGGCAAGCGCCGCAGCTGCGCTTAAAAGAACTATTTTTTTCATTTTCGCTCCTTAAAAATTTTACGTAATTGTAACGATAAATTTTGATTTTTATGCTTAAAATTCGGAGCGAATTTTAAAATTCCGGCCCTACCGCCCGCTTTGAAATTTTAAAATTTCGCCGCCGTAAAAACTCCGCCGCGGACGTTAAAATTTTACCGCCGCTAGCGCTCATTAAGTCCTCTCACTCTCGCAGCCTAAGCGATAAAATTTTAAAATTTCGAAGCCTCTATTACAAGGACGAGCTTCGCTCATCCGCGAAGTCAAACCGATAAATTTTAAAATTTTGCGTAGTAAAATTTCTGAAA
>NZ_CALIBB010000295.1 GCF_938045595.1 uncultured Campylobacter sp. | reverse complement strand
ACATTAGGAATTTTGCCAAGTATTCATCCTGAAAAAATTCAAAAATTAAAAGTAGTCGTATGTGTTGAAGGTTATACGGATATTGAATTTCTTAAAAATATTAATAAAAACATTATAGATTTTAAAAATATAGTTGACTTAGAAAATGAAGCTATATTGATGATTTTTTTAGGTGGTGCCTCTATTCAACATTATGTAAACTATAATTATTTAGTAAAATTGAATATCCCGCAGATTCATATATATGATAGCGATTATAATCAAAAAGACACAGCTAAACACTATCAGTACCAAAAGTATTTAGATAAAGTTATAAATTCTGGCAACATAGGCTATCTTACAAGGAAGGCTGAAATAGAAAACTACATACATCCAGATTTAATTAAAAGCGTTTATTTAATAGAAACTTGTTTTCACAATAAAAGTGACGGTTGGTTAGAAGAATGGAATAGTCTTGATTTATCAAATTTTATTAATCAAAATGTAGATAAGACAAATAAAGATATAGAACCTATATCCAGTCCTAGAACATCAAAAAAATATATAGCTACTGAGCTTTCAAAGCAACTTACAAAAGAAATGCTTGAAGAGCTTGATGCTTTTGATGAAATAAAAGGGTGGTTCGAAAAAATAGCGGAGCTAATCAATAGATAAATTGCATAGTGTTTTAAAAATCAAAGAATTTTAAGTAGAGCCAAATATCAAGTTAGAGTTTTTAAAATTTCAGAATATAAGCTTTTGAGCGGCGCCGAAATTTTATTCGCGAACTGCGAGCGGTTGAAGGTGCGTTGGCGCTTTGCAAGCTGTACCGTGTGCAGGCTTACGAGCTGCTCGCACTGTGCCCGCGAGATCTGCCCGCGCAAAAGCTGCCCGCACTCCTTTAGCCCAATGCAGCCTAGCGCCCTGCACTCCGCACCGTAGCGAGCAAATAAAACCCCCGCCTCCTCTAAAAGCCCGCGCTCAAACATCGCCTTCGTGCGCGCCTCGATGCGCTGCGTAAGCCACTGCTTAGGCGCGTCGATCTCAAAAATTTTAATATCCGAAATGACGGGAGGGGCGGTGTTTTCGCGCAGAAATTTACTCGGCGCCTCGCCGCAAAATTTATAGATGCTTAGCCATTTTTTTAACCGAAAGCTGTCCGCCGCGCTAAATTTCGCGGCAAATTCCGGATCGATCCGCTGTGCTAGGGCGTAAATTTCATCGTTTGAAATTTCGCTTTTAAAATCGGGAACCTTCGGCGCTAGCCCGCTTAGCATCGCCTTTAGATAAAACCCGCTGCCGCCCGTGATTATCAAAGGCGCGCCGCTGCGCCCTGCGAAAGCCCGCGCGGCTGCGTATTCTTTAATAAACTCGCCGACGCTGAAGTATTCGTTTGGGTAGATTAAATTTACGCCGAAATGTCTGATCTCCCGCAGCTCCTCCTCGCTTGGCTTGGCGCTTGCGATGTCGATCTGCCGGTAAATGCAGAGCGAATCGAGGCTCAAAATCACGGCGCCGGTCTTTCGCGCGATGCTTAGCGCAAGATCGCTTTTGCCGCTTGCAGTAGTGCCGATGATCGCGATCTGCGGGCTTGCGTGCGAGTTTTGATTTTGGCTCAAGGCGTTTCCTTTCGTAAATTTTTCGTTCAAATTATATCAAATTTAGAGCTATTCTTACTTTTTTTTGATACAATGGTGCCCAAAATAAGGGGCAAAATGGCTAAATTTAAAGAAATTTTATCCGATATCAACGAATTAATAGTTTTTAAACACTCGGTTTTTGCGCTGCCGTTTATCTTTACGGCGATGATTACCGCGAGCAAGCTGCAAAACGGCTCGATATGGTTCGGCTGGAAGTTGCTTTTTTTAGGGACTTTATGCGCGGTGAGCGCAAGAAGCTTCGCTATGGCGCTAAATCGCTACTTGGACGAGGACATCGACCGCGCCAATCCGCGGTGCGCCTCGCGCCCTAGCGTGGACGGACGGATCGGGCGCGGGAATTTGTTGCTTTTTATCATCGCAAACGCGGTGGTTTTCATAGCGGTTTCGGC
>NZ_CALIBB010000294.1 GCF_938045595.1 uncultured Campylobacter sp. | reverse complement strand
GTATGAGAGCCTCTAGTATCCTACCGCAGAGCGGATGTATGGTCTTCGCAGATGAAATTTTAGAGGTTAGCGACGGTTACGTAAGCTGCGCGTTTAGCGTTAAAGAGGACTCGCCGTTTACCGAAGACGGCAAGCTCGGCAGCTACGCGTATATGGAGATAATGGCGCAGTGCATCGGCGTGTATTCGGGCTACAGAAACGACGGCGAGGCGAGGCTTGGGTTTTTACTGGGCGTGCGAAACCTTGATATTTCGCGCGCAAGCCTGAAAGTAGGCGAGCGCGTGATCGCGACGGCGAGGCAGAGCGTAAGCGACGGCGAGGGGTTATATATCTTCGACTGTGAGATCCGCTGCGGCGGCAAACATATCGCAAGCGCCACGCTAAGCGTGATGAACCCGAACGATGAAATGCTAAAGAGTATAAATGGCTAAGAGAATTTTAATCACCGGAGCAAGCGGCGGTATCGGCGAGGCGTGTGCGTTAAATTTAGCGCAAAAGGGCTACGGCTTGGCGCTAAACGGGCGCAACGAAGCCAAGCTAAAAGACGTAGCGAAGCGCTGTTTGGACGCGGGCGCGGCGGAAGTTCAAATTTTAAAATTTGACGTCGCAGATACCGCTGCGGCGCAGGAACATATCGAAGCAGACATAGAGGCAAACGGCGCATACTGGGGCATTGTGCTAAATGCTGGTATCACGCGAGATAACTCCTTCGTGTGGTTTGAGCGCGAGGATTGGCAAAGCGTGATAGATACGAATTTAGGCGGGTTTTATAACGTCCTAAAGCCCGCACTGATGCCGATGATCCGTGCCAAAAAGGGCGGACGTATCGTAGTGATGAGCTCGGTTAGCGGAATTGCCGGCAACCGCGGTCAAAGCAACTACGCCGCTAGCAAAGGAGGTCTAATCGCCGCGGCAAAATCGCTAGCGATAGAACTTGCAAGCCGCAAGATCACGGCAAACGTCGTAGCCCCGGGGCTTATCAAAAAGGCGATGAGCGAGAGCATAAAC
>NZ_CALIBB010000293.1 GCF_938045595.1 uncultured Campylobacter sp. | reverse complement strand
CGCCGCCCAAAATCCGCCGAGCGGGCATAGCCGCGAACAGATCGTGCGATCGCCCGCGAAAATTTCAAAAACTACGATCAGTAGCGCGATTGCAAACGCACTAGCACTCAGCGCTATGACGGCGCGCGCGAAAAGCGAGATAAAATTTACGCTCTCAAACGCCGCAAAGCCGAAAGCTCCGCTGCAAACAAGCGCTAGCACCGCTAGGACGTAGCGAGCCTTGCGGTTTACGCTAACGATCCTAGTCGTTATGCCAAGTCTTTTACGAAGCCAGGCGGCAAGATCGGTCAGCAAATTTATCGGACAGACCCATGAGCAATATACTCGCGGCGCTATAAGCGCATAAAATGCGCCTACGATAACCGCTCCGATAACCGCCGTAGCGCCCAAAGAAAAGCTAGCTAGCAGCATCTGCGCCGTCGCAAACGGATCGCTTAGATTAATCGTACCCAAAAGTTTCGACGAGCTTAGATTGCCCTTTAAAATTCCGGATAAAATTCCGTTTTCGCTCGCGGCTTTGAAGGCGAAATTATTTCCTAAAATAAAAAGGACTAGAATAGAAATTTGGCTCAAACGCCTTAAAATAGTGTATTTCATTGCCTAGCCCCTTCCATTAGATCGTCCTCGTTTAAGTAATCCTTACTCTTTTGCGGATCGAGCTTGATTTTGGTGTCTGCGTCCTTTAGCTTCGCGTCGTCGCCCTTGATCCAGCCCTTGACGTAGTTATCGCTGGAAATTCCTATGACGCGCTCGCGCTCCACGACGCTGATAGCCGCCTTTTTCGTGACGCAGGCATGCTCGCACTTACCGCAACCCGTGCAGTAGTCGCTATCTACGACGGGCACAAGTAGGGCGTGCTTTTCGGTGCGGTTGTTGTGACGGTAATCGATCCTAAGCGCCTTATCCATCACAGGGCAGTTTCGCACGCACGCGTCGCATTGGATACCGGCATAAGCGATGCAATGCTCGGTATCTATGACCGCAACGCCCATTTTGGATAGACGCACGTTAAGCTTGGAGTTTTCGCTTACCAGGCTTTTATCTAGCGCGTCGCTAGGACAGGCTGCGACGCAAGGTATGTCGTCGCACATATAGCACGGAATTTCGCGCGGGATAAAAAACGGCGTGCCGTTTGCAATAGCGTGATCGCAAAAGCTCGCAAGCCTAAGCGTATCAAATGGGCACGCCTCGAC
Organism: uncultured Campylobacter sp.; assembly: GCF_938045595.1. GTDB lineage: Bacteria > Campylobacterota > Campylobacteria > Campylobacterales > Campylobacteraceae > Campylobacter_B. The sequence goes on along the minus strand of NZ_CALIBB010000293.1, from coordinate 5,769 downwards.
ACAAAGCCCGCACCTTAGGCATTTGCTAAGAAATTCTTTCTCGCTTATAGCTCCGGGCGGGCGGAGTTTGGCGTGCTCGCTGGAGTTTGCGACTCCGAGCCCCAAAACGCCAACACCAGCAGCTAAAGAAAGAATACCTAAGACTTCACGCCTATCCATAATCTACGCCTTGTAAATTTTAACCGCGCATTTTTTATAGTCGGTCTCTTTTGAAAGCGGGCAGGTATGATCGAGCGTGACGCGGTTGATATAAACCTTCTCGTCAAAAAACGGCACGAAAATAAGTCCCTTCGGCGGAACGTTACGTCCGTGGAAGTCCACGCGCGCTTTGACTTTGCCGCGGCGCGACTCGATCCAGACGATCTCGTTTTGTTGTACGCCGATTTTGGCGCCGTCGGCTTCGTTCATATAGCATCTTGCCTCAGGCACCGCGCGATAAAGCTCTGGCACGCGCATAGTCATAGTGCCGGTGTGCCAGTGCTCTAGCACGCGACCCGTACATAGCCAGAAAGGATACTCCTCGCTTGGCACTTCTACAGGATCCATATACGGACGGAAGAAAATTTTAGCTTTATTGGCAAGGCTTGTTTTTTCTTCGCCAGAAGTAGCGGATTTCAGATCGCCGCTAGGAAGCGCCGCTTTGGCGTTGCCATAGAAGGCGAAGTCACTATCCGGAGCCGCTTTTTTGGCATAAGGATCGTATTGAGCGTTAAAGCGCCAAAGTGTTTCTTTGCCGTCTACGACCGGCCATCTAAGACCGCGCACTCGGTGATATGTATCGAAATCGGCTAGGTCGTGTCCGTGACCGGTACCGAATTTTCGGTACTCCTCCCAAAGATATTTTTGGATGAAAAAGCCATATCCTTTAAATTCTTTGCCGTCGCTGCCGATGACGCCGCGAGAGTCGCCGTTTACTTCGGAGTTGTCGAAGCTTGCCATAATCGGATCTTTTGCCGCGAAAGCCTGAGCGTCTTTGTTTGCAAAGAGCACATCAAATAGCGTGCTTTCAGGGGTGTAGCCGAATTCTGAAATTTTATCCAATACGTTTGGAAGCGTGAGCTTATCATTTACCTTTATCTCGCCCCAGAAATCCTTGAGTTTGAAGCGCTTGGAAAACTCTAGCATCTGCCACGTATCGCTCATCGCGTCGCCCACAGGAAGGACCTGCTGTCTCCACCACTGAGTTCTACGCTCGGCATTGCCGTATGCGCCCCATTTTTCGTAGATCATCGCGGTTGGCAGGATTAGATCGGCTACCTTCGCGCTTAGTCCCGGATATGGCTCGCTTACTACGATGAAGTTATCCATCTCGCGCGCCGCGGCTATCCAGTGGTTTGCGTTGGCGATCTGCTGCCACGGGTTATTTACTTGAACCCATATCCATTTTATCTTGCCATCTTCGAGATTGCGTAGAGCCTGCACATAGTGCGCACCCGGTTTTGGATTTATCGTGCCTTCCGGAAGCTTCCAAATTTTTTCGGAAACCTTTCTGTGAGCGGGATTTGCCACGACCATATCAGCAGGTAGGCGGTGAGAAAACGTGCCCACCTCTCTAGCCGTGCCGCAAGCGCTAGGCTGACCGGTAAGCGAAAACGCTCCGCAGCCAGGTTTGGCTTGCTTGCCAAGAAGGAAATGCACCATGTAGCTTTGCTCATTGACCCAGGTTCCTCTTGAGTGCTGATTAAAGCCCATCGTCCAAAAGCTTACTACTTTGCGGTCCTTTTCGATGTAATAATCTGCGAGCTGCTTTAGTTTGGTCTTAAACGCCTCTAAATCCTCACTTTCGTCACCCTTAGCTAAAGGTGCTACAAATTCTAACGTGTAAGGCTCCAGCGCTTTTTTAAATTCTTCGAAGCTTATGAGCCAGTGAGCATCCGATTTGTCAGAGTGTTTGTTTTCGAGTACGTCGCCCTCTTTCATACCCAGATATGCTAAGGTAACGCCCTCGGATTTGCTTAAAATTTTGGATTTTTGCTTAGCTGCGGTGTCAAGCTCGGTTTTGCGGTATTTTTTATGATTTATATCTTCTCGCAAGCCGTAGCCGATATCCACAGGGCCTGTAGCGAACACACAGTGCTCTTTAATAAATTTCTCATCTATCATATCCGGATGGTTGTAGACGATCTCCCTTGCTATGTAGTTCCATATCGCTAAATCGGTATTCGGACGGAATATAATTTCAATATCGGCGATGTTTGAAGTGCGGCTAGAGTAGGTCGAGAGATTTATAACTTTTACGCGGCCCGGGTTGCGAAGCTTATGGTCGGAGACGCGAGACCAAAGGATAGGGTGCATCTCAGCCATATTCGCGCCCCAGGCGATGATGGTGTCGGTTAGCTCGATATCATCGAAAACGCCTGCAGGCTCGTCAATACCGAAGGTTTGCATAAAACCTACGACGGCGCTGGCCATGCACTGGCGAGCATTAGGATCGAGATTATTGGAGCGAAAGCCCGCCTTTACTAGCTTTGCTGCGGCGTAACCTTCCGGGATCGTGTATTGACCGCTACCAAGTACGGCAAAGCCCTCGGGACCGCCTTCGTTATAGGCTCGCCTAAAATGCTTCTCCATTTCGTCGAACGCTCTTTGCCAGCTGATCTCGATAAATTTTCCCTTTTTGTCGAATTCGCCCTTGGAATTTACGCGCAAAAGAGGCTTGGTAATGCGATCGGCGCCGTACATGATCTTGGCGTTGAAATAGCCTTTGATGCAGTTTAGACCGCGATTTACTGGGGCTAGCGGATCACCTTTGACCGCTACGATCTTGCCGTCTTTGGTGGCTACCATTATGCCACAGCCGGTGCCGCAGAAGCGACAGGCCGCCTTGTCCCAGCGCCAGCCTTTTTCAGCTTCGCCCGCAGCACTAAGACTGCTAGGCAAGCTGATGCCTGCAACGCTACAGGCAGCCGCTGCTGCAGAGCTTTTTATAAAGTCTCGTCTATCCATGAGATTAACCTTTCGTTTAGAATTAATTTCTACTAAGATTTTGAATAATAGCATAAAAAAACGGCTTAGTCTAGATTAAAATCAAGGTTTTTTCTACATAGATTTCAGATATAAGATAATAATTTTATAAATTTTAAATTTAGTGGCTCAAATTTTATCAGGATAGCGAGTTTTTGATAAATTTTAATATATATTTTCATTTAATTAAATTAATATATTATACCGATAAATTAGCATTAAAATTTCATAAAAATTTAATCGTGCTTTGAAATAAAACGGAGCGTAATATAATTTCAAAATTCTATTAAAATTATAAAACTTAGCTTAAAAAGCGTCTTTTGCGATAAGCGATAAATTTTACACTAAAACGCCGCCATTACCGAAGTAAAAGCGTAAAATTTAACTATTCAATTTAATATGCGATATTTGCATATTACTTAAATTTTGCTTAAAAAAATTCACTAATTTAAAAATTCTTTTATAATCTAGAAAGTATAATAGCCGTGCAAACCAAAATTCTTGAAAGGAATATTTATGCAATCCAGAGAAAAGATTGTCAAAACGACTTGTCCTTACTGCGGCACCGGCTGTGGTATCGATCTTATCGTAAAAGACGGCAGGATCGTAAACGCGCGCCCTACGCAGGCCCACCACGTAAATGACGGCGAGTTATGCTTAAAAGGGATGTTCGGCTGGGAGTTCGTAAACTCTCCAAAACGCCTTGCCAAACCTATGATCCGTAAGAAAAACGGAGTATTTGATAGAAGTGGTAAGCTTGAGGAGGTAAGCTTTGAAGAGGCTTATGATTTTGTAGCGTCTAAATTTAAAGAGACCGTCGCTAAATATGGCCCAAGCTCAATAATGGGCTTTAGCTCGGCGCGCTCAAATAACGAAGACAACTACGTTTTTCAGAAATTTTTCCGAGCTCAGGGCAGCAATAACGTCGATCACTGCGCCCGTCTTTGACACGCTCCTACAGTGGCAGGTCTTGCCAACACGCTAGGAAACGGAACGATGACGAACGATTTGGTAGAATTCGCTACCGATACGGACGTATTTTTACTCATCGGCACAAACACGAGCGAGTGTCACCCGATCATCGCTATGCAGATGCAGCGCGGGCTTCAGCGCGGCGCCAAGATGATCGTCGTAGATCCGAAGCGCACAGATATGGCGAAAAAAGCCGATATCTATTTGCAAATCCCGGTGGGCGCGAACATTAAGACGCTAAATACCATTATGAATGTTATCATTGCTGAAAATCTGCAAGATGACGAGTTTATCAAAAACTACGCTCACGGCTACGAGTATCTAAAAGAAGCGGTTAAGGACTTTACACCTGAGCGCTTCGAGCGCGAGACGGGCGTGAAAAAAGAGCTCGTAATCGAAGCTGCTAGAATGTATGCTAAAGCAGGCGCAGCGGCGATCTGCTACACGATGGGTATCACGCAGTTTAGCGACGGTACGTCAAATGTCTTTTCGCTTTCAAATTTAGCCATTTTGACTGGAAATTTAGGCAAACGAGGCGCGGGCGTAAATCCTTTGCGCGGTCAAAACAACGTCCAGGGCGCATGCGATATGGGCGCGCTACCTAACGTCATCCCTGCAGGCGCGGTAAATTCCGCTTATGCTCAGGAGCAGGCGCGCAGAGTATGGCACTTCGAGCTAAATCCAACTCCGGGCTTTAAGCTTACGGTCGCTCCCGATAAGATGGATAGCGGCGAACTGAAGCTACTCTACGTTTACGGCGAAAACCCTGTAATGAGCGATCCTTGGACGGAACACTTCGTGCATGCAACGCACCATTTGGATTGCTTTATCGTGCAGGATCTTTTCTTTACCGAGAGCGCACAGAAAGCCGATGTCGTACTACCTGCTGCCGGCTGGGGCGAGAAGGACGGCACCTTTTTAAACACTTCCCGTCGCGTCCAGCGCACGCGCAAGGCAAGCGAGCCGGCTCCTGGCGTAGAGCCTGATTGGAAGGTCGTTTGCAATATCGCACAAAGAATGGGGCTTGAAGGGTTTGATTTTTTAAGTGCGGAAGAAATTTGGAACGAAGTGCGTGCGTTAATGCCTAAATTTTTCGGCGGTATTAGCTACTATAGGCTAGATAAGCTAGGCGGCATCAGCTGGCCATGTCCTGATGAAGATCATCCGGGCACACCGGTGCTTTATGCAGATCATAAATCGATGCTGCCTGATGGTAAATTTAGAATGGTGCCGGTGCTTTACGTGGATGATAAAGAGGAGCGCGCTAAAGCTGAGGCGGATTTTAGAGCCAAGATGAAAATCCCGGATGATTATCCGGTGGGAAGCGGCGCGCTTAGCGAAATACCGGATGAAATTTATCCGTGCTTATTTACGACCGGGCGCAAGGTTTATCACTACCATACGGGAACGATGACGAGAGAGTGTCGCGCGCTAGAGTACGGTGCGGGCGCAGAAGGTGCGCTCATCGAGGTAAGCCCGGATATCGCACGCGAACGCGAGCTTACCGAAGGCTGCTACGCGCTTGTCAAAAATAAGCGCGGTCAGATCGCTGCGAAGCTTCGTATAAATCCGGATCTGAAAGAGGGCACGATATTTACGACCTTCCATTACAGCGAGGCCGACGGCAACGAGCTCGTGCATGCGGGCGATCTGGATCCGCTATCTGGCATCCCACCGCTAAAGATGACGATCGCAAATATCAGAAAGCTTAGCGAGAGCGAGTTTATCGAGTTCAGAAGACAAAACGAGATGTCGATGCACTCCGAGAAACCTTATCTATCGCCGGTGCATAGGTAGTTTGGGCGGTAAAGCTCCGCCCGCTTTGCAAAGATG
>NZ_CALIBB010000292.1 GCF_938045595.1 uncultured Campylobacter sp. | reverse complement strand
ACCTTTTGAACCGCAATCAAATGCTCTATCCAGCTGAGCTACGAGCGCACGAATAAAAAGAAAACGGGATTATAGCGTTTTTAGCTTAAATTTAGCCAAAAGGCGGTTTAAATTTAGACATGCGATAAATTTCAGCTTCGCATTTTTCGTATTTTTGCGTTTGCCTTATCGCGACGCCCAGTTTTTCGTTTAAATTCCAACGTGCAAGAATTTTAACCTACTCAAATTTACCTTGTATCGCGCCGAAATTTAACTTGCTTAAGGATTGAATCTTAGAATTTAAATTTTATCCTACTTAAAATTCCGCGAGCCAAATTTAAAATATCCTAAAAATTTTACGACCTTGCAGCCCAAATCCTGCGTAAAATAAATAAAATTTATCGCTTTTTAGGTATCATAAGCAAGTAATAAAATGAACAAGGAGAGAAAATGAAGCGAGTATTTTTGGCGTTTGTGCTGTGGCTCGGTTTTAGCGGGGCTGCTTTTGCGATGCAAGATACGGAGCCGAGCGAGGCGCAAGGACAAAATTCCGCGGGAGTTAAAATTTTAAGCGACGGGTTTTATAAAATGTCCGCCGAAGAGCGCGGTAAGGCATTGAATGATTGTGATGCTTCGCACTTCTATAGAGGATGTGATAAAATTTTTTCACAAGAGATCTCGCAACTTATTAAAAAGTGCGATATGGGCGACGGTAAATATAGCGCTTATCAGAATTTATTAAGTATCACGGATAAGCGCTGCTTTGAAAAAGAGGGGATTGAAAATTCCTTAGCGTGTGGTTTATACGGCGAAATTTTACTTAAGACAAATAGATCTTCAATTGCATTAAAACCATTAACAAGAGCTTGTGAGGTAGGCAAAATATGGAATTTTTGTTTGCTTAGCGCATTAACTTATTTTGAATATGCTTTAGATGTAGACGAGGTAATTAAATATATGACGATGACGCGAGATTTGGCGTATGATAAGGAGCATTTCAATAAAATCATCAAAAAATTGCAAGATTGCAAAGCCGATAAAGAGTGCAATCCTGCAAAATTAGAATTTCAATAGGCAAACGCCGAGAGCAAATACGGCGGGCTAAATTTCTAAATTTAAAAAGCAAAGGAAAGATCGCTATGGCGGATAGGCTGATCGACATCGGGCTCATTTTGTTTTTCGGCGGCTTTGGCTTTGTATGCTATATAAACGGCGTATTGGGCATAGGCAAAGACTATATGCAGCGCAATAAAATAGACTTGATGCGCCGGACCCGAGGCACATTTTGCGCTCCAACACGCCGTTTGATTCGAACGAGCCGCTAGAATTAAAATTTAAAGAGCCCAAAAGCAAGCACATAATCTACAATTTCTTCGAGCTCATCATCCATTATGCGATAATCGCGCCGTTTTTAGCGATCTATGCGGGAATTTTTCTATTTTGCGCAGGGCTAGCCATTAAAATTCTATCCTAAATTTAAAATTTGCGACGCGGATGCAGAGCGGGCATTGCATAGACGCCGTTATTCGTAGCGGAATTTCAAAATTTTATACTGCACCTCTTGCTAAGCACGCTACACTTATTATAAAAATTTTATCGCCGAATCCACGGCTTGTGAATTTTATTCCGTGATTTCCGTTTCTATCGGGGCGGGAAGGGGCTCTCATTGCGTCTCATTGCGAGGTCGCATTTCTCGCGGGCGCCGCCTCCTCAGCACCGCATTGCTCTGCTCGCCCGCAAACCCCACCTAACCCCCTATAACGCTATATGGGTGAGCTGCACTCGCATTAAATTCTTTCTATTACAGCTACGCCGCATGAAATTCTTTAGAGGTAAATTTATCGTATTTGGAATTTTAAAATTCTATCCGTAACCGCCAAACCAATTTATCCGCCGATAAATCGTCAAACCGCCGACCGACCGCAAAACCGAAACGGCTTGTGGCGATGAAATTTAAGCAATGCGAGCTCAAATTCCATCCACGGCACGGCTTCTCCGTGGCGCGTTCATTTTGGCAGCGGTGCGACCGCAGCCGCACTCTATTAAAATTCTATTCGGAACTGCCCTCGCCTCGTTTAAATTCTATCGCACAAATTTTGCCGAGCGCTAAGGCGGAGGATGAACCGCCCCCGCTTTGTTTAAATTCCGCTGCACCGACCGATCGCCGACCAGCCCCGGGATCGGTTACGAGCTCATTACAGGACCGATCGGCAGCAAACCGGCCACAAACCAGCAGCCCGCCGAAGCAAACGATCTAGCAAAATCGAAAAGATCGGTCGCAAACAAACCTGTCGTCAAATCAAGGGATCACCGAAGCGCTAAATCGGTCGTCGGTTTGGTTTCAAAACCGCTTGGTACGCCAAATGAGCAGGCCGATTAACAATCCGAGCCGCAAATCCCCGACCGATTGCAATCCGAGCGAACTGATCCGCAAATGAGCAAACGGACTAACGAGTTAGACGATCTAACCGCAAATTGCCGACTAATTGCGAGCCGAGCCGCTAAACCGCTCGGTCACAGACCGGCCTCCAAGCTGCTCCGCCACAAGTCAGCCCTAAACCTACCCAAGCTGTAAGCATAACCCGAAGCCGTCCGGTCCGGTCGTAAGCCGATCCCGAAGCCGCACGGTAAGCGGGCTAGCCTCAAAATCGCCCAAACCGCAAGCCGGTCCCGAAACTGCTCGGTCGCAAGCCAAACTAGAAGCCGCCGCGTTACTCTACATAAATTTTATAATCCCCGTAGCCTAGCGCGTCCATCTCCTCAAGCGGTATAAATTTCAAACTCGCGCCGTTGATGCAGTATCTCATACCGCCCTTCTCTCTCGGTCCGTCATTAAAGACGTGCCCCAAATGGCTGCCTCCTACGCGGCTTGAGACCTCGACGCGCTGCATGCCGTGGCTGTAATCTTGCGCATAGGCGATCGCATCGGTCGTTATCGGCTTTGAAAAGCTCGGCCAGCCGCAGCCAGCGTCAAATTTATCGGTGGATGAAAAAAGCGGCTTTTTCGACACGATGTCGATGTAGATGCCCTTTTTATAATTCTTGTCGTATTCGCTCGAAAACGGCCGCTCGGTCGCCTTTTCCTGCGTGACCTGATACTGAAGCTCGGTTAAATTTTTCTTCAGCTCCTCCTTGCTTTGCACTTTAAATTTCTCATCGTCCTCAAGCGGTTTTTTGGCTAGGCGCAGATCGATGTGGCAGTATCCGCCCGGGTTTTTACCGAGATAGTCCTGATGATACTCCTCGGCGCGGACGAAATTCCTTAGCGGCGCCACTTCTACGGCGATCTTTTCTTTAAATTTTGCCTGCTGCGCGGCTATGAAAAAGCGCGCTAGCTCGCCGCTCGCCTCGTCGGTGTAGTAGATGCCCGTGCGATACTGGCGGCCACGGTCGTTACCTTGCTTGTCGATCGAGAACGGATCGATGATGCGGAAATAATGCGCCAAAATTTCAGGCTCGCTGATGACGTTAGCGTCGTATTTTAAGTGTAGCGTCTCGGCGTGGTCGCTGCTATGCAGCCCCTCGTAGCTTGCCTGATCGCTCTTGCCGTTGGCGTAGCCCACCTGCGTCGCGACTATGCCGTCAAGCTGCTTAAAATACGCCTCCATGCCCCAAAAGCAGCCGCCTGCCAGATAAATTTCTTTCACGTTTGCGTTCATACCGCCTCCTTTAACTTTAAAATTTGCGTCCGCCGCACCGGCGCTACCGCCGCCGCCTGCGGCATTGAGCGCGACTAAATAACCCGCCGCCAAAGCAAAGAGGCAGATTAAAACTTTAGAAATTTTCATTTTGATCCTTTCGTTTTGAATTTTGCGCAATTTTACAATCTCTAAATGAAGCGAGAGTGAAAGAGAGAAATTTTATCGCTTACGGCGGATCGCTACCCAAATTTTATCGCCGCGGGATCGGAGCTTTCGGCTCGCCGTCGCCGCAGAATTAGAATTTTATCGCTGCGGCGCAAGATCAAAATTTTATCTTATCCTCGCGGCACGCTGCAGCATCGGAATTTTACCTCCTCGCAAGCGGTTAAAATTCTATGCTATAACGAGGGCTGAAATTTTACCGCCGCCGCCAAGATTAAAATTTTACCGCTTCAGCGGGGGGCTGGATTTCGCTAGCGCGGCAAGCGGTTGGATTTGATCGCCGCGGCAAGAATTAAAATTTTGCTACCGCTGTAGGGTTGGAATTTCGTCGCCCCCTGCGCTACGATGAAATTTGTCCCTTTTACGAGCGAGACTCTTGCGCCGTCCATTCGCCTGCGCTACGGCTCGCGTGAAATTTATCCATTCATCGCGGCTTACGTGGGGATTTTAGAGATTTTGATACACCCTATTGCGGCGCGAAATTTTATTGTCGCGCCTCGCGGCTAGATTTTGCTACCATCGTGGGGATCAAAATTTTACCGCCGCGCAACCGTGGCTTGAGCCTGATTTAGCGCCTTTGCGAGTTTTACGACGCGGCCGAATTCTACCGCGCGCGTTTTGCGAGGGCACGGACTGCTCGCGGGACGGAAGCTTTGCACTGCGCCCGCTACTCTACTACGCGATTAAATTTTATCTACGCACCGCTTCAAATGCGGCACGGCACTTGTCCACCGCGCGGCTAAATTTTCTACACGCCGCTTAGGTTGCGGCACGGCGTCCATCTGCTCGCAGCACGATTAAAATTTGTCTATGCGCGCGCCCGATCGCGACGAGGCACCGCCTTAAAAATTTATACTCCGCTCCGTATCTACTGCGAAACGGCGCCGAAATTTCAACGCAAAATGGGCGCCATGAAATTTTCGCGCCGCGAGATAAAATTTGTGCGCCGTTATACGACGACGAGGCGCGAACCCATCCGCTGCGCGCGCGATTAAATTTAAAATTTACGCGCCGCGGTCGCTAGATAAAATTTTCGCGACCATTCAGGAGCGGCGGATGATTAAATTTAGATTGCGCCGCACCGATACGTAGCGGTATGTCGCATAGCCAAAAACTCGCGCCGTGCAGTAGTATAACGAAGCGCGAACAGTCTGATTCGCACTGCCTCCGCCACGTAGCGGAGCGCAGTCAAATTTACATCGCGCACGGCTGCGTAGCGGAGGTAGCCGGACTTGCGCCGCGCAGTCGCGAGCAGCCGGATCCGCACCGCATTGGTGCGTAACAAAGCACCATGCATTAGATCCGCACCGCGCCACTACAAAACGATATACCGCACAGCTAAATCGTCGTCGCACAACCGTATGGCAAAGCGCAAGTAGTCCGATTCGATCACGCCCAGCGCGTATCGGAGCGCAGTCAAATTTATATCGCGCCCGATACACAGAGAGCAACGAGATCCGCCCCTGCGCGGTTTTTAAGATTTGCAACGGCATAAAAAGCTACGCAGCGAGCAACGAAATCCACTCCACCGCAGGCGAGTGAAATTTAGTGCAAAAAGTGGCGCACTCCGGTAAAATACATCGCCATGCCAAACTCGTCGGCGCTTGCGATCACCTCATCGTCGCGGATGCTGCCGCCGGGCTGCA
>NZ_CALIBB010000291.1 GCF_938045595.1 uncultured Campylobacter sp. | reverse complement strand
CGATCTATTTGATACAAATACGTGGAGCTATCAGCACTACGACCTTACCCCTGTACCTACCCCTAATGGCAAAGGAAACTATGCGGTAATCAATCCAAAAGATAGCTGGAACGGCGATTCTCTCTTATTGCCGAGCCAATACGGCTTTGTAGATAACAACTGGAAAGACAGGGATCTCATCACCGATACAAAACAATTAAATCTCGATCTTACCAAGGATTTTACTATCAAAAGCTCAGAGCACACCTTAAGCTACGGCGGGCTTTTTAGTAAAAGCGATAAGCGAATGGTAAACAGACAAGGATACGAGCCTACGAATAAACAGTGGTGGGCCGAAACCTTTTTCGGCGTAAGAAATACTAACCCCGACTTTCCTATGCTCGGTACTTGGTATGCGGATAAATGTAAGCTATACAACGGAAACGACTACGTATCGCTTTGCGGTCACGAAGATGATCCTTTTAGCTTCCTTATTCCGGTTGAGACCAAAACCGGAGCGCTTTATGTGGGAGATGACTTTCGTATAAATGATGTTTTGGCCTTTGATCTTAATTATAGATATGATAAGGTTAAACACAATCCATCTTATACTCCAGGCGTTACGCCAAAAATTCCAACTGATCTATTTATCGGAATGTTTGTTCCTTATACGCCGCTTCCGGGCACTCCATCTCAAAAAGAGATAAAAGCTCATAGAGATGCTAACGCCGAAGCCAACGCCGTGTATTTGGCTTCGCAAAAGAGAAAGTATTCGGCAAACTCATATTCTTTATCTACGAATATCGATCCGCTCGATTTTTTTAGAATTCAGCTTAAATATGCAAACGGATTTAGGGCGCCTACTTCGGATGAAATTTACTTCACTTTCCAGCACCGTGATTTTTCGATATATCCGAATTTGGATTTGAAAAAAGAAACGGCAAAGACTAAAGAGATTGCCTTTACGCTTCATAATTCGCCAAGCTTCGTTACATTGAATTTATTCCAAACGGATTATAGGAATTTTATAGATTTACAATACAAGGGGGAATTCCAGCTTCCTTACGGAAACGGTGGAAGTACAATGCCTACTTCTGTGTATCAAAACGTAAATCGTCCAAAAGCAAGAGTAAGAGGAATAGAGATAGACTCGAGACTGGCTTTGGATCAAATTTGGCAGCCTCTACAGGGCTTTCATATAGGATATAAGCTAAGTATTCAAAAAGGCAGAATGGATATAGGTCACGGCAAAACCGATACGCCGATGAATGCGATCCAGCCGCGAACGGCGGTTTATAGCGTAGGCTATCAAAGCCCGGGCGATAAATACGGCGCGGATCTGTTCGTAACCGCGGTAGCTGCGAAAAAGGCGAGAGATACCTACAATATGTATTGGTACGAGCAGTATCTAGGCGGCAAAATCGTAAACGGCAAACCTGTAAGCAATAGCGAAGTGGAATGGAGAAGCGGTGGATATACGACGATAGACTTCGTAACATACGTAAAGCCGATAAAATATCTGACGCTTCGTGCAGGCATATATAATATAACCGATCGTAAATATATCACTTGGGAAAGCGCCAGATCAATAAGGCCTTTTGGAACTAGCAATTTGATAGATCAAGAAACAGGGCTTGGTATCAACCGCTTTTACTCGCCGGGTAGGAACTATAAACTCACATGGGAGTTTCAGTTTTAAAAATTTAATCAAGTGTTTGACGTCTTATTAAAACAAAAGCCTTTGGAATCAAAATTTATAGATTTATTAGTAAATTTAAAAAGGATGGCTATAGTAAATCATTTGGTATCATTTAGATTCCCGAATTTTATGCAGCGTGTAAATTTCAAATTTTACGTGACGTGGCAGACCAAAGGCTCCTGTCCGTGATGACATCAGCTTCGTAATTTTGCAATGACGCCCGCGATCTCTTTCAAAATCAAGATAGCGAATTTTGAAATTTTAACTGCGGTC
>NZ_CALIBB010000290.1 GCF_938045595.1 uncultured Campylobacter sp. | reverse complement strand
CCGCCGCTACCATAGCCGAGCAGTGAAATTTTAAAATTTGATTTTATAAATTCTATGCTCGTCTTTAAATTTAAAATCTCGCGCTTTATGAAATTTTATTTATGATGTCGAAATTTTAAAATTTTGCACGCCATTGTCGCAATAACTCTTACGCGACAAAATTTTAAAATTTTAAATTCCGCGCCATGATAGAATATGATAGAATTTGAAAATTTATAAAATTTTAAGCCACGAAAACGCCTCGCTAGGCATTAAAATTATCTTAAAATATAATTTAGCTTGCAAGGTTAAGCTAAATTTCTGCTTATAATCATATTGATTTAATCTTTATTTGGCTAAAATTGACACTTGTCAATTTCTTAATTTGAAAGGATAAAGATGTCTGATCTAAAACAGGATAGACGAGGCTTTATCGGGCTTACTTTCGGCGCGGTTGCCGCTGTGGGTGGCGTTTTCGCACTCGTGGGGATGAAGAAATCGTGGGATCCGCTTCCTAGCGTGCGCGCCGCCGGCGTCACTACGGTAGATTTAAGTCCGATCAAAGAGGGCGAGCTTTATCAAACGCAGTGGCGTAAAAAGCCGATTTTCGTGCTTAAAAAGACTGCCGATATGCCTAAAAATGATGCCCGTGACGTCGTCGTAGGGGATGCTAGATATACGCTTTGCATAGGGCTTTGCACGCATTTGGGCTGTATTCCTAGCTACAAGCCATCGACGCAACAATTCATCTGTGCATGTCACGGCGGGATTTTCGACGCTAACGGCGTAAACGTATTCGGTCCGCCGCCACGCCCTATGGATATACCGCCCTTTAAAATAGACGGAACGAAACTCGTTTTAGGCGAAGAGGGCCCCGAATACCAAGCCCTAAAGCAGAAAGCATAGGAGGCGCAGATGGCACATATCAGAAAGGCTACGGGAGTTTGGGATTGGTTCGACCAAAGGCTCGCCGTAACGAAATTTTTCAAGGTGATGGTAAGCGAGTATTGGATTCCTAAAAATATCAGCTTCCTTTGGGCGATGGGCGTTATTTTGATGACGCTATTTATAGTTTTGTTCGTTAGTGGACTAATGCTCGTGATGTATTATAAGCCGGATGTAAATTTAGCATTTGATAGCGTAAATTTCACGATTATGAAAGAGGTCGAATACGGCTGGCTATGGCGTCATATCCACGCGGTATCGGCATCAGTTGTATTTTTGATCTTATACATTCATACTTTAGTAGCTATTTATTACCGCTCGTATAAGCAAGGGCGAGAGATGATTTGGGTAAGCGGAATGCTGCTTTTCATCATCTTTTCGGCGGAGGCTTTTAGCGGCTATATGCTTCCATGGGGGCAGATGAGCTACTGGGCAGCGATGGTTATTACAAATTTGTTCGGCGGAATTCCAGTAGTGGGCGATGCAATAGTCGAATGGATTCGCGGCGATTATGCTGTTAGTGATCCGACGCTGACACGATTTTTTATGCTTCACGTCTGTTTGCTACCTCTTGTGGTGGTTGCGGTGCTGGCGGTGCATTTCTATTCGCTTAGATTTCCGCATGTAAATAACCTAGACGGCGAGGAGATTGACTTTGAGCTCGAGGGCGAGAAGTATCTGCAGGGCAAAACTAGCGAAAGCAAGGTAATTCCGTTTTGGCCGGGCTTTTTGGCGAAGGATTTTTTCTACGTCAGTATCTTTATGATATTTTTCTTTTATCTAGTGGGTTTCCACTTCGATTTTGCGATGGATCCTATAAATTTCGAGCCTGCAAACAGCCTCAAAACCCCGACGCATATCTATCCGGAGTGGTACTTTCTCTGGGAGTATGAAATTCTGCGCGGATTTTACTTCGACGTAGGACCGCTTAAGGCTGCCGACATCGGACTTATCGCCTTTGCCTTCGCTGGAGTTTCGCTATTTTTTATCCCGTTATTTGACCGCAGCAGCGTAGTAGCGCCTGCGCACAAAAACAAAGCGTTTTTCATCTGGTTTTGGGTTTTGGTAATCGACATGATTCTGCTTAGCCTATTCGGAAAGCTCCCCGCAGACGGTATGGAACTCGGTATCGAAAATAAATACTGGGGCTTTGCCCTATCGATCATCTATATCGGATTGCTCGTCGTAGTGCTTCCGTTAATTACAATCGCAGAAAGAAAGAGGGTCTAGCCATGAAAGAGATAAGAACCCTAATCTTAGTGCTTTTTTGTGTGGGAATTTTATACTGGTTTGTCGAGCCTTATGCTCATACTAAGCTCAGTCCGCACACCGATCCGGTAAATTATGACTTTGCAGCAGGCGATACGGCTTTAGCCGCGCATAACGTAGCCGCAGCAGAAAGCGCTTTGGCCGCAGCCGAAAAGGGCGGAGATGAGACGATGATAAAAAATTCTAAAAAAGCCCTAGCCAGCGCGAAAGAACAACAAGACAAAACGGTGCTTTTTTGGGATGAGATAAATAAAATCGATCTTAGCAAAGGCGATGCCGTGCGCGGCGCCGAGACCTTTACAAATGCAGGCTGCACCGCATGTCATGGAGTAAAAAGTGCAAATATCCCCGCTCCTATGGACGCGGCAAGCGCTAGTGCCGCATACGGCGTCAATCCGCCAGATCTTAGCAGCGCAGGCTATCTATACACCGATAAATTCTTAGCTGCACTCATCAAAGATCCGATCATGGCTCTTAAGCTAGATCAGAAATTTGGCGACGAAAAGCCTTTTCCGATGCCTGGATTTTTCGGTACAGGCGGTGATCTAAATCAAGAGATCGCCGATATCGTAGCCTATCTAAAATCGCTCGCTCCTAGCGAGAATAAGCTAATCGCCTCTGAGGCTGCTGCTAGCGGCATCAAGCAAGGCACCGAACTAAATGAAGCGCAGAAAAAATTCCTTTTAAGCAAGGCGGTTTTTGAGGATGCTTGTCTAAGATGCCACGATGTCAAATACGATAAGCTCTTTGCATCCAGCGATAGGGCTAGCCTGGCTGCGTATATGGGCTCGACGCCTCCTGATCTTTCGATGATGATCCGTTCTAAAGGCGCCAACTATCTGCACGAGTTTATCAATGATACGCAAAAGAAGCTTCCAGGCACTTCGATGCCGCGCGTAGGCTTGAACGAAAACGCTGAAGCCAAGGTCGTGGAATATCTAGCTGACGTAGGCGATAGCAAAAAAGCCGAGCGTGAAGCTACGACTATAAATATTATGATATATTTCTTGATCCTTTCTGTTTTTGCAGGTCTTTGGAAAAGCAAAATTTGGTCGAAACTTCATTAAAATTTTAGCAGTCGGAGTAAAATCCGACTGCCGTTTAAAATTCCGTCATATCCTAAATTCCATTAAATTTCATCTATCAAAAAGCTCTCGCAATTGAGAATTTAGCCGCTTTCGTGCTTTATGATAACCGCTTTTTTTATTACTTTTTAAGATTTTTCTACATATAATTGCTACTTAATTTTGAAATTTAATGTATGAATTCAACTCAAGAAGGGTCAGATGAAATTTTTTAAATTTGCGGTTTTAGCTCTAATTTTTCCGCTTGCTATGCTTTTTGCGGATACGGATTATCGCGCCGAAGCAGCGACGATAAAAGAGAAATTTGCTCAAGCGATCAAGCTTTATGTTGATGGTAATAATTCTGAGGCTAGAAAGATAACTCAAGAGGCGTATTTTGGGCATTTTGAAAATCTAGAAGCCGGCATCCGCATAAATTTGGGACAGAAAAAATCCTACGATATGGAGAAGCAATTCGGCGATATTCGTAAAGCAATCAAAGCCGAAAAGCCTCTAAATGAGATCCAAGCGATGATCGATAATCTAAATCGCGAGATTGATGAGGTTCTGCCTGCGATCGAATCTGGTCATCGTCTCGTAGCCGAGTATCAAGACGGAGGCGACGGCAGCACTTCTACGCCAGCCTCAGGCGGGAATTCCGCAGCATCCGGCACAACTTCGCCTTGGATGAGCGTCTATACAGAATTTAAAACTGAGCTGGATAACGCTAAAGCTGCGTTTGATAAAAAAGACGCTGCTGCGTTAAAAGCTGCGCTAAATCGCGCTAAATTTGATATCTACCGCAACGAACGTCTAGAGGAGGCAGTGCGAAAATATGTCTCGTCTCAGACCGATCAATCAATCCAGCAAATTATCGGAAATCTCTTGCGCGAGGATGCGGATACGGACAAATCAAAATTTGACGAAGCGATAAACGCCCTAGATAATCTAGCATTAAAAGCCGTAAATGATTTGCCGCAAGAAAGCTACTCCATAGCGCCGCAGACTGCGTTAGCACAAAGCGATACTAGTGAGGATGAGGGCAAGGATTTTACGCCGATCGTGCAAAATATCAAAGACAAAATGGCTAAGGTTTTGCAGCTTTACGAGAGCGGCAAGGTTGATGACGCGATCGACGAGAGCGGCAATATCTACTTTGATGAATACGAAGAGAGCGGTATGGAAAATATCGTCGGTGCTAAAAATACTCAGCTTAAGCTAGATACAGAAGCAAGTTTTAATAAAATTTCGGCTCTTATGCGCGCGGGCGCTTCCAAAGAACAGATCGTAGCGGCGCAAAATAAGCTATTTGATCAGCTTACCCAAAGTCTAGAGCTAACGAAGAAATCAAGCAACTGGGATCTATTCTTATACGCGTTTATCATCATCTTGCGCGAAGGATTTGAAGCGCTCATCATCGTAGCCGCAGTCATCGCTCTACTTATAAAATCCGGCAACTCAAAGCACCTAAATATCGTTTACAGCGCTCTTGGCGTCGCGGTTGTGCTAAGTATCGCTACGGCTTACGGGCTGAATTATATCTTCGGTAGCGAAAATGCAGGACAAACGCGCGAAGTGATGGAGGGCGCGGTGATGTTAATCGCCGTAGTTCTGCTATTTTACGTGGGCTTTTGGCTTCTTTCGAATGCAAGCTCCAAAAAGTGGAGCGCCTATATCCAAGGTCAAATTTCAAACAGCCTAAGTTCGGGCGATAGCAAGATGCTTTGGTGGACGGTATTTTTAGCGGTTTATCGCGAGGGCGCAGAGACGGTGCTATTTTATCTGGCACTACTTTTCGATGCTAAAAGTCCGGCAGCTACTAGCATGGTAGCAGCAGGCTTTGTCGCGGGTCTGGCGGCTCTTATTATAGTTTATATCGTCATCAAAAAATTCTCGCTTAAAATCGCTATCAAGCCATTTTTCATCGCTACATCAGTCATTATCTTTTATATGTCCGTCGTATTTGTGGGCAAGGGCGTGATGGAGCTAGTCGAGGGCAAGGTATTCGTGCCTACGGTAATAGACGGGCTTCCAACGATTACGTGGATCGGATTTTATCCTTACGTCCAGAGCCTCGTGCCGCAAGCGGTGATGATCGTGCTTCTAATCGTAGGAATTTTAATCTTAAAAAATAAGCAAAAAAACAAATCTTAATAAGGAGAGAAAAGATGAAAAAGATTTTTTCAGGTATGTTGGCGCTAAGCCTAGCCTCTGTTATAGCAATGGCAGGAGAACATCCAATCGGCGAGCCGATTGAGCAAAATGGAATGGAGATCGCGGCAGTTTATCTTCAGCCTATCGATATGGAGCCTAAAGGCATCGATCTAGCTCCTAGCAAGGCGGACATCCACCTTGAGGCGGATATCCACGCTATCAAAGGCAACGCAAACGGATTTGGCGAGGGCGAGTGGATCCCTTACCTAAAGATCGCTTACGTGCTTAAAAACCTAGATACCGGCAAGATTCAAAAGGGAAATTTCATGCCGATGGTAGCTAGCGACGGCCCTCACTACGGCGCCAATATCAAGATGGTAAACGGTGTAGGCAACTACGAGCTAACCTACAACATCGAAAATCCAAGCGCCAACGGATTCGGCCGCCACGCGGACAAAGCGACCGGCGTAGGCAAATGGTGGGAGCCGTTCTCGGTTAAATACACCTTCCAATACACAGGCGCTCCTAAAGAGTAAATCGTAGCGGGCCTCGCCGAGTTCGTTTTCGGCGGAGCCCTAGCGGTATTGGGTTTAGCCGCACGCTTTAAATTTAAGGCGGTTAAATTTAGCCCGTTTAAATTTAATCGCTACGCCGTAGCTAAAACGTATCGTTTTTGCTTTAATGCGTTTAAGCTTACGAATCTTTTAGCTGCGGCAAAATTTTAAAATTAGCACGTCGCGAGGGTGAGACAAAACCAAAGCAATAGCGAGGCGAAATTTCTCTTTGCGGGCGGCTCTATTGCTGCGAACTTTTTGCGGGCTGATTTGAAATTTTAAAATTTACAAAATGGCGTAGGTTTTAAAATTTTAAAATTTAAGCAATTATAGGCGATTTACGCGCATTAGGCTCGATGAGGATTTTTGATGACGATATTTTTTTATCACGTTAGCTTGGCTCTGTTTCCGCTTGCATTTTTAAGCGCGTATCTGGGCGGCAGGCGCTTTATCAGCGCATCGTTTTTGCCTGCGCTTTTTGGAGCTGCGTTTGGGGCGCTGTGCTTTAGCGCATTTGCGCGCTCGGCAAACGCCGATACAGGCAAGATTATATTTGACGCGCTCGCACTTTTAACGCTGCTCGCGCTACTGTTTGCGTTTAGGCTTAAGCGATTCTATCTTACCGCTGCAGTTATTTTTGCTCTTGGCTGCGCGTATGGATTTGAATATCGCTTTATCGGGATGAATTTTAAAATTTTCTCCGGCGAGCTACTGGACAGCTTCAGCCTAACCAACCTCTTTATGGCGGTTTTAGGTGCGCTGGCGCTCATTTTATTCTATTTTATTTATCGCTCAGCTCTAGCGCGCGCGAGCAGAGGCGCAAAGCTAGTGTCTTTCGCTCTTGCCTGGGTGTTTGCTTTTATCGCTAAAATCGGCTTTTTAGGTCTTGATCTGCGCCAGGCAGACGCGCCCAAAGCTCTAGCTGCGAAGGGTTTTGAAGGGCTTTCAAACGCGATCGGCTCGTCCGAGTTTCTAAGCGTCATCGCCAAAATCATCCACTACAACAACTCCTATCTGACGCTAGCTCTTTGCCTTATAGCTACGCTAATTGCGCTACTTACGGCATTTCGTGCGCCAAGTCGAGTGCCTCGCGAAGCGGACATTATAAAATTTAGAGAGGTTAAAGCGGGCAGATTTGCCATTTTTAGAGATTTTAGCCTGATCTTATCACTTGGGATTTTAATCAGCTTTTTGGGGCTTTATTATATCTTGGTCGCCTCAAAACCGCCTACGATCGATGAGCCTAAGATTATCGAGCCGCAAGGCGCGGAATTCATAATCGATGCAAACATCGTAAAGGATGGCAAGCTGCACCGCTTTGCCTACGTTACCGACGACGGGCATAAGGTCAGGTTTTTTCTACTAAACCGCTTCACGGACAAATTTGCCCCGGTCGCGGTTTTTGACGCGTGCTCGATCTGCGGCGATATGGGCTACATCAAAAAAGGCGACGAGCTCATCTGCATCGCTTGCAACGTGAGGATATTTTTGCCTAGCGTCGGCAAGCTGGGCGGCTGCAATCCGATCCCGCTGGATTATAAGCTAGAGGGGCAAAATATCGTCATCGCACTTAAGACGATCGAGGATGGCGCGTCCTATTTCTCGGAGATTGTGGATAAAAAGGTGATCGATCCGGTCAGTAGAAAAGAAATTTTAAACACCTCTAAATTTAGCTATCTTTACTACGGACGCACCTACTTTTTCGAAAGCGAAGCGAATGCAAACGCCTTCACCGCGCACCCCGAGCGCTATGTAGATGAAAACGGCACGCTAAAGGAGCTTAAATAATGTTTTTACGCATCATCAAATCCTCCATTTTAAACTCCAGGGATAGCAAAATTTTAGCGTTTTTGACCATATTTTTATCGGTTTCGCTGATCGCTTGCATGCTAAATATCACGCTAAAAATCGGCGATCAGGTCGCTAAGGAGCTGCGCAGCTACGGCTCAAATATCGTAGTGCTACCGCGCTCGCAAAGCCTAAGTATCGAGATCGGTGGGCGCGAATACTCTCCGCTTAAAAACGATGATTTTTTAAAAGAGAGCGAGCTGCATAAGATCAAAGAAATTTTTTGGCGCAACAATATCACCGCCTTTGCGCCTTTTTTAACTACCCGCGCAGGAGATTACGACGTCGTGGGAACCTACTTTGAAAAGGACGTGGGCGTTAGCGACGAGCCTGATTTCAGATCGGGCGTGCGCTCGCTCTATCCGTTTTGGAGCGTAGAGGGACAGTGGGTAAAAGACGGCGCCGAGAATGAGGTGCTTGCAGGAGACGGGCTGGGGCTTAAGATCGGCGATGCGGTTAAGCTTGGAGATTATGAGGTTAAAGTCGTTGGGATTTTACACGGCGCGGAGGATGAAGCCAAAAAGCTGATCGCAAATTTATCTCTGGTGCAAAAGCTAACGCACAAAGAAGGCCTCATCGCCAAGGCAGAAGTTAGCGCCATGACGATCCCCGAAGACGATCTGTCCGTAAAGGCAAGAAGGAGTCTCGATAATCTAGACGCCACAGAATACGACACCTGGTACTGCTCGGCATACGTTAGCTCCATCGCATATCAGATCACCGAGGAGTATCCAAACGCAAGCGCCAAGGCGGTGCTTAGCGTCAGCGAAGCTCAAAGCGGCATCACGAAAAAAATTCAAAATTTAATGGGCGTCGTAAGCATTCTGTCGCTGCTAATTTCAAGCATCTGCATCACGAGCCTGCTAAGCAGCGAAATTTACAAGCGCAAAAAAGAGATCGGCTTGCTTAAGGCGCTGGGAGCGAGCAATTTTATGATCTATATCCAGTTCGCCGCCGAAATTTTTGTCATCTGCGTAGCAAGCTCGCTCGTGGGCGCAGTTGTGGGCTACGCGCTTAGCTGGGCGATCGCGTATCAAATTTTTGGCTCCTTTATCGGCGTCTCGCTTATGGTCTTTCCGCTTAGTATCGTCTTTGGACTTCTTATTTGCATTATCGGCTCGATCTTGCCGCTACGCGGAGTGATCAAGCTACTGCCTGCGGAGGTGCTTTATGGTAGGAAATAACGGAGCGTTTTTCAGAGGCGCGATCTTTAAAAGTATCATCAACAGCGGCATTCGCAGCTTCGTGATTTTCGTCGCGATAATGCTAGGCAGCGCGGTTTGCGCGGCGTTCGTAAATATCTACGCCGACATCGATAAAAAGGTCGCCAGCGAGCTAAACAGCTACGGCGCAAATTTGATCGTAAGCCCTGCAAATTTAGAAAATTCCCATATGGACGAAGCGGCGCTCGATGCGAAGTTCGCTAAAATCTCCGCACTGAAAAGCGCGAATAAATACCTTTTCGGCAGCGCAAATTTAGGCGTAAACTCAGGCATCATCATGGGGGTAAATTTCTCCTCTCTGCGCGATACGATGCCGTTTTTGGATCTCAAAGAGGGCTCGTTTATCGGCGTGGATTTCGACGATAAAAACGCGCTCATCGGGCAGGATCTCGCCAAACTTTTGGGCGCGAAGCTCGGCGATAGTATCGAGATCACGCCGATCGGCTCAAATGAAACGAGCAAGGTTAAGATAAAAGGCATCGTCTATGACGGACAGAAAGAGGACGGCATGCTGCTAATCTCGCTGCCGCTGGCGCAAAAAATTTTAAATCAGCCTGCGCAGGTAAATTACGCCGAAGCGATCGTAAGCGGCGATTTTAAGCAGCTTAGCGAAATTTCAAAAAGCCTGAGCGATGCGCAGATGAGCTTTGCGCCGATCGGCAAGGTATCCAAGACCCAAGGCATCATCTTAAATAAAATCAAGCTTTTGATGCTTCTTATCGGCATTACGATCCTTCTGATCACCTCGGTCTGCATCAACACGAGCCTTAGCTCGATCCTGCTTTCGCGCATCAAAGAGTTTGCGCTCATCCGCGCAATCGGCGCGAGCAAACAAAATTTGCTCCACCTGATCCTGAGCGAAATTTTAACCGTCTGCGTCGCAGGCTCGCTAGCTGGAGTATTCGTGGGATACCTGCTCGCGATCTTACTGGGGCATCTGATATTTTCAAGCAGCGTGGATTTTAGGCTGATTAGCCTCTTTGCGGCGGTCGCGCTGAGCCTGATTTTTGCGCTCGCGGCAAGCTACTATCCGATCAAAAAGGCGCTGAATCCGAATTTAGCGAATCTATTAAGGGAATGACATGGAAATTTTAAAATTTGAAGGCATCTGCAAATACTTCGGCGAGGTTAAGGCTCTCGATAATATCAGCTTCGACGTTTTAAGCGGCGAGTGGGTCAGCATAATGGGCCCAAGCGGCAGCGGCAAGAGCACGCTCGTAAATATCCTAAGCCTGATGGACACCCCCACCGCGGGCAGATATATCCTGGGCGGAGCCGACGCGAGCGCGCTAAACGACGAGCAAATTTTAGAATTTCGCCGCAAAAAGATCGGCCTCGTGTTTCAGCAGTTTCACCTAATCCCCTACCTAACGGCCGTTGAAAACGTCATGTTAAATCAATACTACCACAGCTGCGTGGACGAGGACAGCGCCAAAGCGGCACTTGAGAAAGTGGGGCTCGGGCACCGCATCACGCACCGCCCTAGCGAGCTTAGCGGCGGCGAGCAGCAGCGCGTCTGCATCGCGCGTGCACTCATCAATGATCCCGACATCATCATCGCCGACGAACCTACGGGCAACCTCGACGAGGCCAACGAGCGCGTGGTTTTGCAGCTCTTTCAGACGCTTCGCAGCGAGGGCAAGACGCTGCTTTTGGTCACGCACAACGAAGAGCTCGGTAAATTTGCCGACAAAGTGGTGCGCCTAAGACACGGCAAGCTCGATCGAATAGAGCTTTTGGATCAAAGCACGATGAAGCACAATCTCGGCTCGCAGGATGAAAATTCAGATCGCGATCCAAACGAAAGTGTTTCGCAAAGCTCTAGCGCCGTAACCGCGAGCGAGCAAAATTCCGCCTCGCAAAATTTGGACGGCGAAGATCAGAGTGCCGAAAATTCTAACGGCGAAAATCAAGGTGCCAAAAATGCGGGCGCGCAGAATTCCGGTGCGTAAAATTTAGCTCGCATGATGAAAAATAAAGCTACGTTAAAATTTAAAAATTTCACCGCCTGCGCACGCTCTTTTTGGGTTCGCACAAAGCTCGCGCGAGCAGGCGCAGCTCTTTGCTGCGCGCGTCCCACCGAAGCTATTTGCCTCGAAAGATCAAGCGCCGTCGCAAAACTGAGCGGAGTGGGTAAAAATTTAAAAAGTCGAAATTTTAAAAGCCGAAACGCCACGAGCGCAGATTTCGACGCGGATCGCGACATAAATTTCAACGCATACCGCGATATAAATTCTAGCGCAGATCGCGGCATGTGTCACGGCATAAATTCTAATACGGATCGCAATATAAATTCCCGCATAGATCGCGCCGCAAATTTTAAAATTTCAAACGCAAATTTAAAGGCCGATTTAACGCGTCCGAAGGCGGGTTTTAGATGATAAAATTTTTAAATTTAAAAGTTGCCGCCGCTATGTTCGTGCTGCTACTCACAGGCTGCGACGGATGGAAGCACCATCTAAGCAGCGACGGCACCTCGCTTGCCTCCAAGTTCGACCCCTCCGAGTGCACGCTAAAGATCGAGGGCAACGACAAGCCCTTTGTGCTGTTTTTCTATACTAGCGGCTGCGGCGCGTGCAAAGCCCAAGTGCCCGCGCTAAACGAGCTGCAAGCTAGCGGCGACGCGCTGATTATCGGCATTCTAGGCGACGGTAAAGGCTTAGAAGCTGACGCCGCGGTCGCTCGCGAAAAGGGGATAAAATTCCCAAGCGTCAGCGGCGCAAACTCCGTAAAATACTTTGAAACCATCGTAGGCGGCATTTTCGGCACCCCTACGTCCGTGATCTACGATAAGAACGGCAAAGCGGTCAAAAAACTCATCGGCCTCTATCCCAAATCCGCCTTTGAAACGCAGCTCAAGCTTATGAATTAACGAGCGGAATTTAATGCAGCCGGATTTACGGCACCGACCTGCAATACCCACCAAAATAACACTTCGAGTTTAAAATTCCTTTCAACTTGCAGATGCCTTTGCGTTTAAATTTCAAAATTTAGGCGCGCAGCGGATTTAAGTATTCGCTGAGTTTTGCTAAAATTAGCTTTGTCACTAAGCTGCTTAAAGGGCTAAAAAGCGGCGATATCAAAATAGAAAGGAGACGTCAATGAGTAAAAAATCCCTCACCCTAGGCGCTGCCGCGATACTTTGCAGCGGACTAAGCCTAAACGCCGAGGCTGCGACGCAGAGCGCGCAAATAGATCTGAAATTTAACGCCGCAAATTTTACGCAAGAAAGCGTGATCGTAGGCGGCAAAAAGATAAAATTTCGCGCCTACAAAAATATAATCTACGTCGCAAAACCCGTAAGCGCGCACTATCAGAGCATGAATATCTTCATCCCGCAGCAGTATTTTGAGGGGCGCAAGAGCGGCAAATTTGACGCCGCAAGCGCGCCGATATTTTTGCCAAACGGCGTGGGCGGATACATGCCGGGCGAAGCGGGCGAGGTCAGAATAGACGAAAGCGGCAAGCCAAACGCGATCGCTACGGCGCTTTCGCGCGGTTACGTCGTAGCCGCTCCCGCAGCGCGCGGACGCACGCTAAAGGACGCAAACGGCAATTATATTGGCAAGGCGCCCGCGGCGATCGTCGATCTAAAGGCAGCCGTGCGGTATCTGAAATTTAACGACGCGGCGATGCCCGGGGACGCAAACAAGATCATCTCAAACGGCACGAGCGCGGGCGGAGCGCTCTCGGCGCTTTTAGGCGCGAGCGGGGACGAGGCCGCGTACGAGCCGTATCTGCAGGAGCTGGGCGCTACGAAGACGAGCGATAAAATTTACGCGGCGTCCGCATACTGCCCGATCACAAATCTAAAGCACGCGGACGCGGCGTATGAGTGGATGTTCGGCGCGCAGAGCGAATATGAAAAGATGGATTTTAGCGGCTTTGATGCGGCTGGATTTAACGAGCGCGGCGAAAATTCTAGCGGCGCTGAAAAAAACTCCAAAAAAGGCGCGGATCAAAGCGCCACAAAGCCCGCACGCAAAACGCTAAGCGGCAAACTAAGCGCAGCACAGATTAAAATTTCAGACGAGCTAAAGGTGCAATTCCCCGCCTATCTGAACTCGCTAAGCTTGAAGGACGGGGGCGACCGCGCGCTAAGCCTGGATAAAAACGGCGACGGCAGCTTCAAAGATTACATAAACGGGCTCATATCGGCATCATTTGCTAATTTTGCGGCGAAAAATCCGCGCGCGAAAGCGCCCCTATACCTCGCCGCCAAGATCAAGGATGACGCATCGCAATCGCATATGCTTTTTTGGGGCTACGCGACTGCCGAACCGCGCGCCAAGACCCCGCCCGCATTCGACGGCTTTGCGCTTGAAAATCCCGAAAACGAGCTGTTCGGCAGCGCCAAATTTAACGCGGCGCATTTTACGAATTTTGGCGCGATGAATGACCCCGCCAAAGGGGTGCTAATCGCAGATGCGCAGCTCGTAGAGATGATGGATGCGATGAGTTTCGTATGCAACGAAAATGGCGCGAAATTTTACCGCATCCGACACGGCGCGAGCGATCGCGATACGGCGCTTGCGATCCCCGCGATTTTGGCGCTTAGCTTGCAAAATGCGGGCAAGAACGTCGATTTTGCGGTGCCTTGGGGGCAAGGACACGGCGGCGATTACGATCTTGAGAAGCTTTTTGACTGGATCGACGAAATAGTCGCGCGCTAGATTAACGGGCAGAATTTTATTTTGGAATTTAAAATTTTGCCCGCAGCTCTGCCCTAAATTTTATCGCCCAAACACTCTCTAGCGGATACGCCGCGCGACGCTAAAATTCTGCCGCAAAATTCTATCGCGTTAAAATTTCGGCGTCGCCGCAAAGCGCGCAACGGCTTTAAATTTTGCAGCCACCATTCAAAAAATTCCATAGAATTTTATCGCGGCAAAACGGCGCGAATTAAATTTTATCGGCCGCGACGAGTTATGATGCGGAGTTTTAGCGCGATCTGCGCTAAAATTTCAGCACAATCAAATTCTGCGGGCTAAATTTAAATTTAAAAACCGAAGTATGCGATAAAATTTTACGGCGTTTATGCACTTCCGATCGCAGGTATTTGAGCACGCAGGTATCGTGCATGAGCGCACATTCGGCGCGCGGGTGATTAAAAATCCGCCAAAATAAACGCAAAAACTCAAAGAAGCACGGTAAGCAGGCTAAATTTAAAGGCGCACATTTCGCGATCCCCCATTGATCCAAGCCCGCTTTTGCTATCCATTAGGCCTACTTCAATAATCCACTGGCACCCAAAAGCGCCGTTTGAGGTCTGTATCTTTGCGCCGTGTATAAATTTCATAATTTAACGGCGCTTTTAAGCACCGCTTAGCCTATAAAGACCCAACGCACGCCGCGGCAGCATCGTTTCCTAAAACCGGGCGTGCTAGCATCTTTGCGGCAGCAGCGCAACTCGGCGTCAAATTTAAACACTAGCCGTCCTTGTGCTGCCTCTCTAGCTCGCGTGCGGCGGATACCGCCTGCAACGATGCCTTCATGCAAGCCGCTCCTTCGCCGCGCCGCAAAAGAGATTTTAAAATTTTAACGTCCTAGCCTTTCGCGATCTCGTAAAAACCGTCCTTAAAAACGACCTTACCTGCATCCACAAGGCACTTTAAAAGCTGCGCGCTCGCTTCGTCAAACATCGCCTCCACGTCGCTAGTGCGCTGAGGACGACGTGCCAAAGTATGCAATATCTCGTCCTCGCTAAAGCTCAGCCGTTCACTTGCATAATGTGGCGCGGCGATGATATTTACGTTTTGATTTTCGATGAAAGTGGCCAGATAGCGCAGCTGCGCCTCGCTCACACCCTCTGCGCGGTATGCAGGCGGGCGATCGATAGTGCCAAGATCTACGCGGTGCGGATTGATGCGAGCTAAAGCCGTATTCAGCGCCACAAAATCCTCTTGCGTATCGTTTAGCCCGCGCACGACTAGGATTTCGATATCAAGCTCGCCGCGAAACTCGCGCGCAAAATCCGCGATCGCGCTTATGATATCCTCGGCGCTAATGCCTGCATGCGGGCCGTCCACCTTACGAAAGCTTTTCGTAAGCGCGCTATCTAGCGAAAATTTGCAGATATCGAGTTTCATCAGTGCCGCGCTGTTTTCGCGCACGAGCGAGCCGTTTGACAAAACGAGCAGCTTCTGCGGCAGATGCAGCGCCTTTAGCGCGTCTACGAGCTCTGCAAAGCGCGGATGCAGCGTGGGCTCGCCGTTTGCAGTAATCGTGATGACGTCAATGTTAGAGTGTGTTGCTAGCGCAGATTTAAGCTCCTCTATGAGTTCAGCTATGGGCGCAGGCTCGCTCATCGCGCTTACCGGCTTGCCCGCGCCCAGCTCGCAGTAGACGCAGTTAAAGTTGCACTGCTTGCGCTGCGGGCTCAGATCGATACCGAGGCTGCGCCCGAACC
>NZ_CALIBB010000289.1 GCF_938045595.1 uncultured Campylobacter sp. | reverse complement strand
ATTGATGTTTATTATAAAATCATAAGTGTTAAACACCACTATTTTCTAGTTCAATTTTTAGAAGATTTTGATAATATAATAAGATGAAATATAAGAAAGGAAAATGAATGTTATCAAAATTTAGCTATGAAAAGATCATGGGATATTTATTATATATATTGTCTTTAAGTCTTTTTGTAGGTAAGTCTTATAATGTCTTCAGCGCCCTAATAGTAGTTATATTTCTATTCCATACTTTTAAGGAGCGCTTATTTTGCGTGTTTAAAGATAAATTTTTTATATTTATGTCTATTTGGTGTATATATATGCTGTCTAGTGTAATTTGGGCAACGCATAAAGATGGCATTATTAGTGCTGCAGGAGTTTTATTCTTATGGGTACTTTTGTATTTGGCAATTAAGACATATCTTGATTCCAAGGATAAATTAGAAAGATTTTTTAAATTTCAAACTTATATTGTTTTATTCGTTGCATTCAATGCACTGCTACAATTTCTTATAGGCTATAATATTTTTGGCGTTCCGATTTTGGATGGTAGGGCGACCGATATATTTTTTTCTAGCAATAGCAGAATTTTCCCTTTTATCTTACCTCTTTATGTTGGAGTGTTTGGGGCTATGCTTAGCTTGAAAGATCGCTCTTCATCTCATTACATTCTATACGGCTCGGCTCTTTTTGGAATTTTAATAGCTGTTCCGCTAAGCGGCTCCAGGGGTCCTTTATTATTGCTTTCCGTGTTTATCCCTATAATAGTTTGGACTAGCCCTTATAGAAAAACAGCTTTTATTATGTTGGCTGTTTTATGTGCATGTGTGATTTCTATAGCCTTTAATAGCGATAAATTACAGGATAGGTTGATTTCTTTAGCGCATCCATTCGAGAATCAAAAGCACCTTAGGGTGGCTATTTGGAAAACTGCTATAGAAGAGTTCAAAGATAATCCTATATTAGGTGTAGGTTTTAAAAATTTTAAATATAGACAATTCGATTACTATAAACCGGAATTTGAAAGTTACGAAATAGATAAGGAACAAAATAAAATGGTTGAACATGCGCATAGCCCTTGGATGGATATACTTGCAGAGCAAGGAATTGTTGGATTTGGGTTTGCCATTACACTATTTTTTAGTATCCTTTATAATGTTTATAGAAAAGGAACTTTTATATTGATCGGTGCATTTAGTGTTTTTTATGCATTTTCCTTTTTAAATTCCACTTTTGTAATTTCTAAGAGCCGTTGGTCGTTTTTTATGATATTTTCTATAACTATATTTACGCTTGTCGCTAACTATTATAAATATATAAATTCATCGAGTGATAGAAAAGTTGATGATGTAAAAGAATCAAGATGAACTATACTTTTATGCTTCTGATCTTTGCCGTCGCAGCGGGCGTTTCACTGCGGTATAACTGGTGGCGGATCCCGCAGGGCTGGCATAAGGCGCGGGTGCTGATGTATCATAGCGTAGAGGAGCACAAGGGCGATAAATTCGACAAATGGCGGCTGAAGCCTGCGGATTTTGAAAGACAGATCGCGTGGCTTGCGAAAAACGGCTTTGAGAGCTTTAAGCTTAGCGAGCTCATCGCGCTAGAGCGGCTGCCTAAAAAGGCGGTTTGCATCACATTCGACGACGGGTTTGAAAATAATTTTACCAGCGCCTTTGAAATTTTGAAAAAATACGATTTCAAAGCGAGCATATTTTTGGTCCCGGACGCCGTACAAAACGACTGGGAGCGCGCCAACACGACCCATCTTGCAAGGATGCTAAGCGAGGAGCAAATTTTAAAAATGCAAGCAAGCGGGCTAGTTGAGTTTGGCGCGCATACGATGCACCACGTAAATTTAGACCTTACCTACGCGAGCGATCCGCAGCTCGCCGCAGATGAGATCATCACGTCCAAGGCTCGCGTAGCACGTATTTGCGCTCAGCCTTGCGAGGTGTTTGCCTATCCGTACGGTAAATTTAACGACGAAATTTTAAATATCGCTAGATCAAATTTCAAAGGCGCGGTGGTCGTCAAGCGCGGACTTTACGAGGCGGGCGACGACAGATACGCCGTAAAGCGTATCGGCATTTTGGGCACGGAGGGGTTTTTTGATTTTTGGCTGAAATTTACGAGGATAAGGAACAAACTATGATTAAAGCGTCCGTTTATGCGATAGTGATGAATGAGGAGCGCCACATTGAGCGTATGCTGCGTAGCGTGGCGGATTTTGCCGAGATCATAATCGTCGATAGCGGCAGCACCGATGCCACGCTGCAAATCGCGCGTAAATTTACCGATAAAATTTACCATCACGACTGGCAGGGCGAGGGGGTGCAGAAAAACTACGCGTTTTCGCTATGTAGCAACGAATGGGTGCTCAATCTCGACGGCGACGAGGAGGTAAGTCCTGAGCTAAAAGGCGAGATAGAGGAGTTTATGAGCCAGAGCGATTACTCGGCGCTGGATATTAAATTTCATGAATACTCGCTCGGGCGCAGATGCTCCGATCTCGTGCGCAAAAACACTCACATCCGCTTCTTTCGCAAGGAGTGCGGCGAGTATAAAAATATGGGGGTGCACGCGCAAATTTCGATCATAAAAGGCGCCGTAAGAAAGAGCAAATTTTGCATTAATCACTTTAGCGAAAAGCCGATCGCCGAGCTCGTTATGAAAAACAACAACTACTCTACGCTGCGCGCGCAGGGGGATTTTGAGAAGGGCAGGAAGCCGAGCCTTGCGAAGCTTTTGCTGATCTATCCGTTTGCGTTTTTTAAATCATACATTTTGCGCAGATCGCTTTTTGACGGGCGTAAGGGATTTATCACGGCAAATATTAACGCATTTTACGCGTTTTTAAAAGAGGCGAAACTTTACGAGAAGTATCTTAAAAAGGGCGAAGATTAATCGAAATGATAGAAAATTTTAGTTATTATTGCGACCTAAATTTAACGACGAAAAGGGCGAAAAAATGGACAAAAAAGTAGTAGCGGCACATAAAATTTCAGACGAAGAATATGAAAAAATTTTAAAAATTTTAGGTCGCGAGCCGAATCTGCTCGAGCTTGGGATTTTTAGCGCGATGTGGAGCGAGCACTGCAGCTACAAATCGAGCAAAAAATACTTAAGCGGCTTTCCGACCAAGGCGCCTTGGGTTATCCAGGGCCCGGGCGAAAACGCAGGCGTCATCGACATCGGCGGCGGCATGGCTGCGGTTTTTAAGATGGAAAGCCACAACCACCCAAGCTTCATAGAGCCGTTTCAAGGGGCTGCGACCGGCGTGGGCGGGATACTGCGCGATATCTTTACGATGGGCGCGCGCGTCGAGGCCAATATGAACTCGCTTCGTTTCGGCGAGGTGCGAGGAAGAAGCGAAAATGCGCGCAAGCAGCGCTATCTGCTAAAAGGAGCGGTTGCCGGTATCGCTCACTACGGCAACTGCATGGGCATCCCTACGATAGGCGGCGAGACGAGCTTCGATAAGAGCTTTGACGGCAATATTTTGGTTAATGCCTTTGCGCTGGGTATCGTTAAAAAGGATGAAATTTTCTACGGTAGGGCCGAAGGCGTGGGCAATAGCGTGATCTACGTGGGCTCTAAGACGGGTCGCGACGGGCTCGGCGGAGCCGTGATGGCGAGCGATAGCTTTAACGACGCGAACAAATCTCTGCGCCCGACGGTGCAGGTGGGCGATCCGTTCGCCGAAAAGCTACTGATGGAGGCGTGCTTAGAGCTTTTTAAGACAGACTACGTCGTGGGTATCCAGGATATGGGCGCGGCGGGGCTTACTTCAAGCAGCTTTGAGATGGCGGGGCGCAGCGGCAGCGGCATGCAGTTAAATTTGGACCGTGTACCGATGCGCGAGGAGGGGATGAGCCCGTATGAGCTGATGCTAAGCGAGAGCCAAGAGCGTATGCTGATCTGCGCCAAAAAGGGCTGCGAGGAGAAAATCAAAGAAATTTTTGCCAAATGGGATCTCGACGCCGCCGTCATCGGCGAGGTGACGGATAGCGGCAAGATGGAGCTTTTTTGGCACGGCGAGCTGGCGGGCGTTATCCCGATCGAGCCGCTTAGCGAGGCTGCGCCCGTGCTGGATCGCCCGATAAAAGAGCCTGCATATATGGCGCAGATCGCGCGGCAAAATTTATGTGGCTGCGGCGCAAGCGAGCGCGAGCTAGACGCGGCGTTTGATAAAATTTTTGAGGACCCCGAAGTGCTAAATAAATCCTACATCTACGATCAATACGACGCCAACGTAGGGCTAAACTCCGCCAAGCGTCCCGGTATGCTGGGCGCTGCGGTGATGCGAGTTAAGCAAAACGGCGTAAAACTCGCGATGGCTGCGGACTGCAACACGCGGATGAATTACGTCCATCCTCGCATAGGCGCGGCGCTCGCGGTAGCGTCGGCGGGGCGAAAGGTCGCTATGAGCGGCGCGACGCCTCTAGCCATCACCGATTGCCTAAACTACGGCAATCCGCAAAATCCCGAGGTTATGTGGCAGTTCGCGCAGGGCTGCGAGGGGATTAAGCAGGCTTGCGCCGCGCTAAATACCCCCGTCGTAAGCGGCAACGTAAGCCTTTATAACGAAACGGGCGGCGTTAGCATCCAGCCCACTCCCGCGATCGTATGCGTGGGCACGAACGAGGGCGAGATCATCCCTAGCCATTTTTGCGCTAGCGGCGTGAGCGTCTATTTGGTAGGCGATACGAAGGGCGTTTTTGCGGGCTCGCTTTATATGAAAGCGGTAGAAAACCGCGTCGCAGGCAGCCTGCCGGAGCTAAATTTAAAAGCAGAGCGCGCTCTGTGGGACTTCGCGATAGAAGCTGGCAAGAGCGGAGTTTTGGAATTTGCAAACTCCGTAGGAATCGGCGGCGTGGCGATTACGCTTGCTAAGATGGCGTGCGTAGGCGGTATCGGCGGCGAGTTTGAGATGAGCTGCGACGATAGCAGAGATATTTTCGACGAGAGCTTTTCGCGCGCGATTTTCGGCGTGCGCGACGAGGCGAAATTTAAAGAGCTGGCCGCAAAATACGGGCTAAGCTTAATGCGACTAGGCACCAGTGGCGGCGAAACGTTTCGCATAAATTCCGTCCGCAAAAACCTTGGCGCGCTAAAAGAAATTTACTTTGGCGAGTTTGCTAAGATCGTAAAGAGCGAAGACTAGCGCGTGCTTAGCATCATATTTCTTTTAATCGCGCTGTATATTTTCGCGCAGATCGGCGGGGCTCTCGGCAACTCCGGCTATCGCGGCAAGGCGCGAATGCAACTAGCAGAGGCTAAAATTTTAGTAGCGCTTCTAGCCAAGGTCGCCAAAAGCGACGGGCACGTAAGCGAGTCCGAAGCCGCGATGATAAGCGAAATTTTAGACGATTTGGTGCGCCAAATGGGCGCCGGCGAACGCGAACGCGAGGCGTTAAAACTCGTTTATAAGCTCGAGAAAGAAAACCTCGCAAACGTGCGCGAGCTTGCCGAAAAATATAACCAAACCTACCGCCCGAGCCCGAGTCGCAAAACGGGGCTAATCTATTTCTTTTTAAATTTAGCCTACGTCGATTGCGGTTTTAGCGCGGCAGAGCGGCGCACAATCTCGCAGATCTGCGACGGGTTAGGCATTGCGGAGCATATCCAAAGCCAGATATTCGCGACCTTTGAGCGCAGCTTTTACGGCACATATTACGAAAACGGCGGCGCGCAAAGCAGCTCCACTTACGACGAATATGACGGCTATAGCACAAGAAGCGGCGGGTACTGGGACAAATACGGCGGCAGAAGCACCGGCGGCTACGGAAGCAGCAGTTACGGCGGCGGTACGGGCTACGGCTATGGCGGCACGGCGGGTTCGGGCTACGGAGGCTCGCAAAGTTCTAGCGGTTACGGCGGGTATTCGAGTGGATATGGCGGTTATTCGGGCGGCTCGCAAGACTCCGCCAAAACCAAAAGAGATCCGTATGAAATTTTGGGGCTCTCCAAGGATGCTACGTTTAACGAGATCAAGAAAAAATATCGCGAGCTCGTGAAAAAATACCACCCCGACATCCTGATGGGCAAGGGCGCGGACGAGGAGATCATCCAGGAGGGCACGAAGAAGCTTCAGGAGATCAACGAGGCGTATAAAATTTTAAAGGAGCGCTTCGGCGAGAAGTAGGGCGAGCAAATTTTAAAATTTGAGGGCGCAAAACGCCTTGAAATTTTAATGTAGGCTTGCGATACGGCGGCAAGGTGCGGCGAAGGAATTTTAAGGCGCGCAGACAAGAGCAGATTAAATCCGCGGCGCCAAATTAGATTTAAGGAGTGATGAATGAAAAATTTCATAATTTTTGCCGTTTTGGCGGCACTGCTTGGAGGATGCGCGGGCAAAAAAGATCAAAACGGAATTGCCGACTCGGAAGATATCGCAATGTTAAGCTTTGACAAAAATATTTCCACCAGATACCGAGCCCATAACGGAAAACTCTATAAAAATGGCAAAGTGTTAGGCAAATATCTTACGGCACCGGGACTTGGTACGCACATTTATACTGATGAAATGGGAAATGGTTATATAGATCCCAGCGCGACAAAGGAACATAATTCTAAAAAAATTACGGAGATAATATTTGTTCCGAACGAATTTATTAAAGTGATTTCTTATAGCCATAATGACGGCGTTTGTAAAGCATTGTCCGCAGGAAAATATGTACATATAAAGGAGTATATTACTATGTATTCACGAGGCGAGCCGATCGTGGCATATAGTTATGATGTTTTGATGTCAAGAAAAGGAATGGGGAAAATTTCATCCAGGTATGATTTCGTTAATGAAAAGTTATCTTATGTGGATAAAAAAATTTTAGAAAAACTAAATTCGACAGTAGCAGATCATGTGCAAGCATCCGTCGTACTTAGCGGTGCTACGCTTCTTGGTCTGCTTTGCAGAGAAAAGTCTAAAAGATTGGATTAGAATTTAAGGAGTAATAAATGAAAAATTTTATAATTTTTGCCGTTTTGGCGACACTACTTGGGGGATGCGGGATATTGCGCCCGGCTAAGAGCGACAAGGAGTTTAAATTTTACGACGGCAACAAAACCGTAATCTATAAATTTGCGGGCGAGGATCTGTATGAAAACGGCAAAAATTTAGGCATGTATTCTATGGATAGAGGTGAGTTTAGGATGCTTGTGCTCGATGAAGCGGGCAAGTCTTACGGCAATAACTATAAGTCCGCGCTGAATGCCAAGCGGATGAAATTTTATCTTTTTAACGACGAAAGGGCAATGGTATTTAGCATTTGGCACAAAGATGGGATTTGCAGCGTCTATAATGCAGGCAGATACGTAAATTTCGACTATACTTCAAATATGTTTAAAGACGGCGATTGGCTTTATGCGGACGGCAAAATTTCAAAAAGCGAGAGTTCGGTGCAAAAGATGAGCTCGAAAGGACTAAGCGCATATAAAAATATGAATTCCGAAAAAACGTTCAATCACAAAGATGCGCAATACGTAGCCGAGGAGCTAATCGTAGCCGAATTTTTCAAAAAGACGACTGCGGATCTTAAAAAAATGATCTTAGACGATTTTTGCAGATAAACTTCGGAGGAGTTATGGATAAAATTAAAATTTTGGCGCTGCTTGCGGCGGTCGCGCTGCTTACTGGCTGTATGAAGGTAAAGTATTCGCAAGCCGAGCTGCATCCGGAAAATTCCGTGATGATGAGCTACGACGGGCAGACCGTCACCGAGTATAAAATTTCAGGCGGCGCGCTTTTTAAAGATGACGCGATC
>NZ_CALIBB010000288.1 GCF_938045595.1 uncultured Campylobacter sp. | reverse complement strand
TTATCAGGGCGCTAGCGGGGGCATGCCGCGCAACGTCGATACGCCTGCAACAGGATCGAGGATATCCGCGCGGCAGCCGATTTTTTGCTTAAATTTAAAGGCGTAGATCGCGACCGTATCGGAGTGCTAGGCATCTGCGGAGGCGGCGGATATACGCTAAAAGCCGCGCAGACTGATAAAATTTTCAAAGCCGTGGCGACGTTAAGTGCTTTTGATAGCGGACTAGCTAGGCGAAACGGCTTTTTGGACGCGCAAATTTCGACTATCCAGCAACGACTAAAAGACGCTAGCGACGCACGCGCCAAAGAGGTGCTAACGGGCGAGGTTGAATACATGCCGGATCCAAATTTAACCGACGAGGAGATAGCCAAAATCACCAACGATCTTTACCGCGAGGGGCTAAAATACTACCACCGCACGCACGCGCATCCAAACTCCACCTTCGCCTACACCAAAAGCAGTCTGCTAGATCTCATGAACTTCGACGCTGCGAGCAATATGGATCTAATCAATCAGCCGCTTTTGATGATGGTAGGCTCCAAAGCCGACAGCGCCTATATGAGCGAGCGAGCTTTCGCGGGCGCTAGCAGTACGCGGAAGAAGGAGTACTTTAAGATAGACGGAGCGCTACATATTGACACTTACTATAAGCCCGAATACGTGGACGTCGCGATGAAAAAGCTAGCCCAGTTTTACGGAGAAAATTTGTAAAAACGAATAAAAACAAAGGGTATGCGGTGAAAATTTTTAGAATTGTTTTAGCTATTTTATTCGCTTTAAATTTAAGCTCGGCAAAGGAGCAAGCGATGATAAATTTTAACGAGCTTCCGCACGCGGCAAAGCTTAGCGGGGCGCTTAGCAACAAACAGCTAGCGCTCGTTAGCGTGGCTGCTTATGCGGCGGCTGGCGATGCGGACAAACTAAAAGTCGCGCCGCAAAACGCAAGAGATGCCCTAAAAAGTCTTTAGCGGTTTTTGGTTATAGGGGTTAAATTTGAAAAAGTTTTTGATTTCGGCGCTATTTGCGGCGGCGTTAGCGGGAGGGCAAATGAACGATAATTTTACAAAAGAGAGCAAAATTTCAGACGTCGTCCATGATGCGGTGTTTGGAGATTACGGCAGGTTGCTTTTTCCTACGGACGCCGATTATTTTAGCGGTAGCAGGCTCGGCGAGCTAAATTTGACGTGGTACGAGCATATCGATGCCGATAAAACGGTTGAAATTTTAAACTATCTAAAAGATCGCGCCAAAGCCGGCAAGCAGGTATTTTACGATATTTACTCAAATACCGAAAAAGCCGCCGATCCACGCAAAAATGATACTGGGCTTTTTTATTTTAAAGGCGAGCGGGGCAAGCCGTTTGCAGTGGTGGTCGCCGGAGGCGGCTTTGCCTATGTGGGCGCGATGCATGATAGTTTCCCGCACGCGCTTGAGCTTTCTAAAAAGGGCTACAACGCCTTTGCGTTGATCTACCGCCCGGGCGCTAGGAGCGGGGCGCAAGACCTTGCTCGTGCGATTAGCTTTATTTTTGAACACGCAAAGGAGCTTGAGGTGGGAGCGGAGTTTTATTCGCTGTGGGGCGGCTCGGCCGGAGCTAGGCTTGCGGCGATGCTGGGAAGCTACGGCACGCAGGCTTTTGAGCAGGGCTCGCATCCGCGACCTGCAGCCGTGATAATGCAATATACGGGCTATTCGGATTTTACGCGAAACGATCCGCCGACCTTTGCCGTCGTTGGCGAAAACGACTGGATCGCAAGCCCCGGCGTGATGGAGAGACGGATACGAAATTTAGCCGCTACGGGCGTTAAAACGCAGTTTCGTAGCTACGCAAATTTAGGTCACGGATTTGGCTTAGGCACCGGCACGGCAGCACAGGGCTGGCTGGATGAGGCGGTCAAATTTTGGCAAGAACAGATGAGATAAAGGAAAGGAAAATAAAATGAAAAAACTAAGCAAAATAGTGGCTACGGCGCTTGCTATGTGTTCATTCGCGGCGGGCGAAAGTGCAGCAGGAAATATAAAATTTGAGCCCCAAAAGACGCTCGTAGTCTATTTTTCAGCAGGCGGCAATACGGCTAGAGCGGCAAATTTAATAGCACAAAATTTAGGTGCTAAGATAGTTGAACTAAAGCCCGTGCAGCCCTACACGAACGCTGATCTAAACTACAACGATCCAAAAAGTCGCGTTAGCCGAGAGCATGATGATACGTCGCTTAGGAGCGTACCGCTAACTAACGCTAAAATCCCCGGCTGGGAGAGCTACGATGTCGTTTTCGTAGGCTATCCGATCTGGTGGCACGATGCTGCGTGGCCGGTTGACGAGTTTATAAAAAACAACGATTTTAGCAGCAAAAAGGTGATCCCGTTTTGCACCGTTTATAGCTCAGGGCTTGAAAATAGTGATAAAAATTTAGCCAAAATGGCGGGAAGCGGCGAGTGGCTAGCGGGGAAGTGCTTCGGCGAGAGGCCGAGCGAAAAAGAGATAAAAGAGTGGCTTGCGAAATTTTAGGCGACTTTTGCACTTTGGCTTTAAATTTGTGATTAAATTTAAAGCCAACATAATGAAGATTTCTTAAAATTTTAAGTACGGTGGCGATACTGCGTGCATTAAATTTAAACACATGGGAAAACATCGCAAAAAATATAAACAAAGGAGAAAAGATGCAGGAAAAGCAAGTTTTGGTTAAAAAGGAAAATCTCGCCGTTTATGATAAGGCGAACGATAAAATTTTTGCAGGCGGTCTGCCGAAAGTCACGCTACTTTTCGGCGCGACGCCTTACTCAAATGCAGGAGCAGCGCTAGTGCATTTTCCACGCAGAGTACGCACGGCATGGCATACGCATCCTGTGGGGCAAAATTTAATCGTAACGCAGGGTAAAATTTACACCGGTACGGCGGACGGAATCGTGCAAATCGCTCACCCGGGCGACGTAGTGCTTTGTCCGCCGGGCGTCAAACGCCGGCACGGAGCGGACTGCACGAAGACGGAGAGCACATCGCGGTAACCTTTGAAAAGGACGGCAAAAACGTAGCATGGATGGAGCATCTAAGCGAGGACGAGTATAAAAGCCTCATCGAAAAAGTGGACGCAAAGAATGCGGAGTAAGTATCCTCCAGATAGAATTTACGGCAGTCGCCAGGCAAATTTTACGCGCCGTTAGGTGCATTTAAATTTATCCCTCGATGCTAAGCAGATCGCCGAAAATTTCTTTACAATACTGCATGAAGTGTTTGGGAATTTTAACGCCGCGAATATCCACGGTGATGACGCTGTATTGGATCTCAAAAACAATAAGCTCGCTAGTGATTTTCGCCGCCTTGCAGCCGTTATAACATACGTCGCCATTGCACTCTGCGTATAAGCCGTTATGCGGCGCGTCTGCGTCCTCGTATCGCCCGAGCTTGATCGGTCTTTGGAAAAGCAGATAGTTCTTATAGTCGTACTTGTCGCCCGCTAGGCCTATCATATAATAATTCTCGGCGCTGTTTTTGGAGGCGGTCGCAATACCTGCTTTAAAATTTAGTCTAAACATAAATTCTGCTTTGGCAAAAGCGGCAAATTTTACCGCTTAAAATTTACACGAGCTGTGCGCCCGCGCCTTTTACGACCTCGCCGATAACGTAGCCATCGGTGTTAGCAAGCACAAAGTCCGCGTTTTCTTTCGGAGCTACGATGATCATGCCCACGCCCATATTAAACGTCCTCATCATCTCGGCAGGCTCGACCTTTTGCGCGATGATTTTAAATATCTCAGGCGTGCGGATCGCGGCATGCTCGATCTTCGCACCCAGCCCCTCCGGAAATACTCTCGGCAAATTTTCCACGATACCGCCGCCCGTGATGTGCGCGAGCGCGTGGATCTTGTCTTTTAAATTTAAAAAGTCGCCGACGTAAATCCTGGTCGGCTCCAAAAGCACGTCGATGAGCGCGCGACCGTCCACTTTGTCGTCAAATTTTAGCCCAAGCTCGGCGACCACTTTTCGTGCGAGCGAGAAGCCGTTTGAGTGCAGGCCGCTGCTAGGAAGCGCGATGAGCACGTCGCCCTCGCGGACGAATTTTGAGCGGTCGATCTCGTCCTCTTCGGCGATACCCACAGCAAAGCCCGCAAGGTCAAAGTCGCCCTTTTCATACATCGAGGGCATCTCGGCCGTTTCGCCGCCTATTAGCGCGCAGCGGGCGAGTTTGCAGCCCTCGGCGATGCTTTTTACGACCTCTTTGGCATCCGCGATCTCGAGCTTCGCCGTCGCGTAGTAGTCGAGGAAAAACAGCGGCTCGGCGAAGTTACAGATGAGATCATTTACGCACATCGCGACAAGATCTTGGCCC
>NZ_CALIBB010000287.1 GCF_938045595.1 uncultured Campylobacter sp. | reverse complement strand
TGACAGTATATTAAAGGGGGAAGAAGATGGTGACTATCTAGTATATCAGAATAAGTCTTGGATAGAGGTCAGAGAATTAGCTTTAAAAACTTTACATATTTTCGGATACGATTTGGACGACTTCGACTATGATTAAACCCGGATTAGACCTGGTAGAATGAAATTTATCCTACATATCTTTACTCTGCTGCTATGCCTAAGCGCTTGGGCTCTGCTTCGTCATATACGGCAAAATAAAACCGACTCCGCGTAAGCGAATAGTTTTATTTCTGGTTGCGTTTAGTTGCGCTGCATCATATCGCCGCACGCCGTAACGATGCATCTAACGCCGCCAGGCCACGCTTTGCCGCTACGTCGCGACGCATACTATCGCTGCGCCTCAAACCCCAGTGCCCGAGGCGCCTAGAGCATCTTTCCGACGAGTTTTTCTTTAAATTCTTTGTAAATTTCAGGGCCCGCGTGTTTGTATTCGCTTGTCAGTTTGTTGTGAAATTCCGCCATATCGCCGCCGCTTTCGCGGTAGAGCTTGATCGCGTTTCGCCTTACGGCGCCGTCTTTTAGGTCGCTATCGTAGGCGATGCTCGCGTATCGCATCCGCGCGCCGTCCTTGATCTCGCGGTAGGCCTCGCAGCCTTTGGCTCTGCCGAGCTTTGCGACGCACGCGGCATAGAGGGCTTGCAGGCTCACGCACTGGGGTATCAGCGCCTCCACCGCGGCGAGGTCTGCTTTGGTGATTTTAAAATTTGCAGCCTTTTGTTCCTGTTGTGCGGCCTTCGGCTCCTGCTTCGCGGTTTTTGCACCTTGCTTTTGAGTCTTTGGCTCCTGCTTTGTAGCTTTCGGCTCCGCTTTTTGGGCTTTTTTCTCCGCCATGCCGTTTGCTTTGCCTTGCTTCGCGCCTGCTCCTACGGCATGCGAGGCTAGACTGATCTTTTCAAATTTAGGATTTTTGCGGTAGTTTAGATTATTAAAAAATTCTATCACGTCGTCGTAAAATTTATCGTTACTGACGATGCCGATCTTGCCCTCCTGCCCGCAGAGTTTGCCCATCAAAAACACGATGATCTTATCGGCGAAGTCCTTTCTTTGCTTGCCGATCGTAAAGACCTCACCTATGCTAACGCCCATCTTCGATAGGCGCGCAAGGGTCAAGGCGCCGATCTTTTTGGCGGTGTTGGAGACGATATTTAGCTCGTCGCCCTCTTTGAGATTTACGACGTCGAAGATATTATCTACGTCGATATTTTCGTCGTCTATGATAAAGTGCGTCAAAGTTTTTCCTTTAAATTAAATTTTAATGCCCGCGCTCGCGCAAATTTCATCTCTAAAGTGCGCGAAAGGCTTCATCGCGGGCTGGTTTTGCAGATGCTCGCCGATGGGCTTTTGCATCCACGCCATATCGTACCAGCGGCCGAATTTATAGGCGCAGCGCTCGAATCTTCCGATGAAGCGAAAGCCCATGCGCTCGTGAAATCGCACGCTCGCGTCGTTTAGATATTCGTCATCCCCGCAAGCGATGCAAGCGTTCATGTTTGCGATGTTTTGAGCTCTGAGCGTGCGCTCTAGCGCTTCGTAGAGCAGCCTGCCGATACCAAAAGCGTGCGCGTTTTGCGATACATAAACGGAGCTTTCCGTCGACCAATCATATGCCGCTCGCTCTTTGAAAGCCGAAGCGTAGGCGTAGCCGAGGATGCGACCGGGTTTTAAATTTGCGCCGCTTTGTTTTGCAGCGACGATTAAATTTGCACCGTTTCGTTTCGTCGCGGCGCTTGTGCGATCTCACGCTTCGTCTGCGGGCGAAATTTCACTCTCTGTGCCAGCCGCGCTTGCGGAAATTTTAAAATTTTCATCTCGCTCATCGTTTGCGCCTGCCGCCTCGTCGCTTACGTAAGCGAGCAGATAGTGGTATCTTTGCAGCGTCTGCTCGATTTGCCCCGCAAATTCCGCGGCGCCGGGCACGTCGTATTCGAAGCTGATCGCCGTTTGCTTTACGTAAGGCGCGTAAATTTCAAGCAGTGCCTCCGTATCTTGTGGCGTTGCGAGCCGCAGTTTTATCCGCATAAAATCTCCTTTAAATTTAGCCGTTTTTGCATAATTTCAGTTTTAAGCTTATCTAAATTTACCGCCGCGACCAGCTTTTAAATTTAGCGGGAATTTTATCTCACGCGCAAAACGGCTAAATTTCAGAGGCGTGTTTGAGCGCGTAAATTTTAAAATTTAACCCGCGCAAGCCCTCTATTCGCCGAAAAGTCGCCAAAACTCGGGCGCAAATTTCGTCGGCGTAAATTCTATGATCTCGTATTTTGCGACGCCGTTTTGAAAGAACGGATCTTGCGCGATGATCTCATCAAGCTCCGCGCGGTCTTTGGCGTTGATTAAGATGATACCGCCTGTGCGAGGGACTTTGCGCCCCGAGCAGATAAATTTATTTGCCGCATAAAATCGGTCTAAAAACGCGTTGTGCTCGTTGATAAAGCGATCGATTTCGCTAATTTCTTTAACGTAAGTGAGGTTTGCAATAAACATTTTGATCCTTTGTGAGATTTGAAGCGCGATTTTAGCATAAAATTCCAACGGATAAAATTCCCGCCGGAATTTTCGCGCGCTACGTTATAAAAAATATCGGCGAAATTCCGATTATCGCGCACGCAACTGCTGCGCAACGAAGTTTTATCGCAGCAAGCGCGCAGATGTTTGCAAGCGCGAAAAGAAGCGGCGGAATTTGCGCCTGAAAGCTCGGTAGAGCAAAGTTTAAAAACGCAAGCAGCGGCGTATCGAGCGCGCCGCCAAGACCTAATAGATGCAAAAATATGCTTAGCGGATAAAAGATCACAAACACGTATCCCAGTGGCATGACGCTAAGCTGCTGCAGCGAAGCGGTCGGGAAGAAATAATAGACCGCTACGTTCATGCTGAGCCAAACGTAGAGGTTAAAAAGTATGACGTTGTGCCAGAGCTTAAATTTAGGCGCGAAGTGGTGCAGGTAGAGGAAAATATACAGCACGCCGAGGCAGGAGAAATAAAATCCGATCGAAAAGGCTAGGTGCGGGAAAAACGCGAGCAGAAGCGCGATAGTGAGAAAGAGGTTTGTAAATTTAACTACGTAGAAATTTCGCATCGCGAGGAAAAACCCCACGCAGCACATCGCAAGCGAGCGCAGAAAGCTCGGCGTAAAATCAAGCACGAAGAGATATCCGCTCATCAGCACGATCACAAAGACGCTAAGATCGCGCCTCGCGCTGCGATACGGAAAGTAGCGATCCTGAAAATAGCGGTAGATCGGCATTGCAAGCAGAAAGACCGTGCTAAAGATAATGCCCAGATGAAAGCCGCTGATCGAAATGATGTGCGCTATGCCCCAGTTCGTCACGCTAGCACGCAGTGGTTTTGAAATTTCGGTCGCAAAATACAGCGCGGAGTAAAGATCCGCCGTCATCTCATCTTCGTGTTGGGCGCGAACGAATTCTATAGCGCGCCATTTTGCCCCTGAGGGCGCGGTTTCGGCTGAAATTTTAAAATTTGGCGCGTAAAAGCGCTGCTTTAAAAAATCTAAAAATTTTACGTTTTTCGTTACGATGCCGATATTTACGCGCGCGAAGCGGTGAAATTCCCGCCCGAGCCCAGTAGTCGTGTAGAGGGTGAAATCCGCCGTTTTGAGCTTTAGCACCGTGTAGGTGCGGCCGCGCTCGTTCGTTTTGGTATAGGCGTTTAAAATTT
The DNA here is from genome assembly GCF_938045595.1 of uncultured Campylobacter sp. Lineage (GTDB taxonomy): Bacteria > Campylobacterota > Campylobacteria > Campylobacterales > Campylobacteraceae > Campylobacter_B. The sequence continues at coordinate 1,927 of NZ_CALIBB010000287.1, read as the reverse complement.
GCGCGTCGTAAAAAGCGTAGTTTTTCGCGCGAAATTCTTTAAATTCATAAAATTTCAAGCCTAAATTTATCGATAAAATTCCAAGTAAAATAAGCAGAAAGTATAAAATTTCGCGTTTAGAGTAAAAGAGTTGAAGCTTCACGGGCGGTATTTAAGTTCGCGCATGCGGTAGAGCTTTAAAAGTTCGCGTGCGGCGAAATTTTAAAATTCCAAGACCTTATGCCGCACCGCCTCGTAAAAACCGGGCAGTGCGGCATAAAATAAGCCCGTTTTAGCACGAATAATTCGTCGCAAACTCAAACGGCGTAGGGCGCGCCTCGTAAGGCCAAACCTGAGTTTCAAATTTAAAATGCTGATAGGTCTCGATAAAAAGCTCGCTCATTATCGGGCGCAGATACTCATTATCGCGGATCACCGCTTCTAGACTGCCGCGAAGCGTGTGCGGAAGCTGCTCGATACCACGCTCGCGAATTTCATCTAGGTGTAGTTTGAATAAATTCTCATCCATCGGCCCCACCGGCTCGGTTTTGTTTTTGATACCGTCGATTCCCGCCATCAGCATCGCCGCAAATGCCAAATACGGGCACGCGGTGCTATCTGGGAAGCGCATCTCCGCGCGCACCGAGTGCTCGCCGCTGCCGTAAGGGATGCGGATCGAAGCGGAGCGGTTTTGGCTCGAATAAGTTAGAATGGACGGCGCCTCAAAGCCCGGGATCAGGCGCTTGTAGCTGTTGGTGCTCGGGTTCGTAAACGCCGCGACGCTGCGCGCATGCTTTAGCACGCCGCCGATATACCACCTCGCCGCGTCGCTTAAATTTGCGTAGTTGCCCTTTTTGTAAAAGGTATTTTTGCCCTTTTTCCAGATCGATTGGTGCACATGCATTCCGCTGCCGTTATCACCGTAGAGTGGCTTTGGCATAAAGGTTGCGGTCTTGCCGTTTAGGTGCGCGACCATCTTTACTACGTATTTGTATTTTTGCACGTTGTCGGCGGCCTCGACGAGAGTGCCGTATTTAACGCCGATCTCGCCCTGTCCTTGCGCTACTTCGTGGTGGCAGATGAAGGTCTCAAGCCCGATTTGTTCAAGTACCTTTAGCATCTCGGCGCGCAGATCGACCATCGAATCGACGGGCTGGACGGGGAAGTAGCCGCCCTTTACGCCCGGGCGATGGCCGCTGTTAAAGCCGTCTTTGTAGTTTTTGCCGCTGTTCCAATGCCCCTCTTCGGTATCTACCTTAAACATCGCGCAGTTCATATCGTCGATGATCTTTACGTCGTCGAAAACGAAAAACTCATTCTCCGGCCCGAAATAGCAGGTATCTCCAAGACCCGTGGTTTGCAAAAACTGCTCGGCTTTTTTGGCGATCGAGCGCGGGCATTTTTCATAAAGCTCGTTTTTGTAGATATCATAAACGTCGCAGATGACGATGATCGTAACGTCCGCGGTGAACGGATCCAAAAACGCCGTTTGCACGTCGGGCTTTAGCATCATATCGGATTTATCGATCGGCTGCCACGCCGCTACCGAGCTCGCGTCGAATGGAATTCCGTCGGCGAAGTCCTTCGGCAGACGCTTGTAGTTGTAAGCGACGTGGTGCCAGGTGCCCTTTAGATCGGTAAATCTAAAATCCACGAACTCGACCTCGTTTTCATCGCAAAATTTAAAAAATTCCTTCACGTCATTAACAAATTTTCCCATATTTTTTCCTTTTTTCCGCCCGTATTCGGGCTAAATTTAACGGCGGATTTTAACATTATTTAGTTGAAATTCGACTTTATCTGCGCCGTTTTGCGCGCTGCGATTTTTAAAATTTTGCGCCGCCGAAAATTTTAAAATTTCTCGCCGCCGCGCCTTTTAAAATTTAAAAGCGGCTGGCGTTAAAATTTACGCCAAATTTACGAACTGCCGCTCGCGATTTTTGAAAAC
>NZ_CALIBB010000286.1 GCF_938045595.1 uncultured Campylobacter sp. | reverse complement strand
TAGACGACGATAGCGTCCTGCTCGTCGCGCCGCTGGAGGTCAAAGAGCTCAAAAAAGGCGAGCTCGTACGCGTAATCTCAGTACCTAAAATTTAGCGCACAGCGGTTCGGAGGCGGTTGCGGCGGCGGACGGAATTTTAACTGCCGCGAGGGTTAAAATTTTGCCGCTGCGAGGCTTTAAATTTAGCCGCGAAGGCTCTGCTTTGTGGTCTTGGAAAGTTGAAATTTAGACCCAAATCGCGCGTCGCGGCGGGCTCATTAGAATTTTTACTGCACGCCGTATCAGAGCAAGCTAGCGCGCTAATTTTTGCCGTCGCACAATTTCAGCTCCAAGCTACTTCGCGGGCGAAATTGCGAAATTTACGAGAGATAAAGCGAAAATGAAAGATAAATTTTATGGCGCTCCGGCGGGCGTTTTCGGCGAATACAAAGCAGGTATAAAATGAGCCAAACCCACCCTTTTAAGCCGATTTTCGATGAGAATTCTAAAATTTTAATCCTCGGCTCTTTTCCCTCCGTCGTTTCTCGTAAATTTGGCTTTTACTACGCAAATCCGCAAAATCGCTTCTGGCGCGTGCTGGCGCAAATTTTAAACGCGCCGCCGCCTACGAGCACGGACAAAAAGATAAAATTCCTACTCGCCCGCGACATCGCCATCTACGACGCTGCGATCTACTGCGAGATAAAGGGCTCGAGCGACGCCAAAATGACCGCCGTCGTGCCAGCAAATTTAGAGCCGATCTTTAGCGGCGCGCACATCGCGCAGGTGTTCGCAAACGGCGGCAAGGCGCACGAGATCTGCGAAAAATACCTAAAAACTCAAATTTTAAACGCAACCGGCAAAGAGCCCGTGAAGCTACCCTCGACTAGTCCCGCAAATGCAAATTTTAGCTTTGAAAGGCTCGTGCGTGAGTGGACGATCGTCGCGGATGTGTTGAAGCACGCCGAAATTTAGCGCTCAGCTCCGTTAAACAGCGTGCGATAGGCTTACGCGCGGCTTGCGCGCACAGAGCCATAAATCAAATCCACAGCCTAAATTCCGCGAGGATTTATCTAAAATTTAGCTTCAAATTTTAAAATTCTTTAAATTTAACCGAGCCAAAAGGAAGCAAAATATGAAAACCCGCAAAGCCACGCAAAATTCGCTCAATTTAGGCTTAAATTTAATGCGAAATTTCACTCTTTCAAGCGTATTAAGGCTCCTGCTTCTACTTCCGTTTTTAGCGCTAGGCGCACAAGCTCTGGAGCCAAAAATCGTAATGCAACCCGAGCCGGTCCTGAAAAATGGCCTGTATTTCGTAGCGGACAAGCCCTACAGCGGGACGCTCAAGGTGCTGCATTATAGCGCCGAGGATCTCTACGACGTAAACTTTATGGGCGTCGTCTACCCTAGAGCAAAGCCGCTACCGCCCACGCTTATCAGAGAGATCGACGTAAAGGATGGCACCGCGGTGCTTCAGCGCGATTACTTTGACGGTGCAGACAAGCCCTCAAACGAATATCCGCTAAAAAACGGCCTGTACGACGGCGTCGCGAAGAGCTACTACGCGGACGGCGGCGAGCTGAGATCGCAGAGCGAATACAAAGCCGGCAAGCGCGAGGGTTTTTACAAGATGTATTATCAGGGAAGCGGCAAGCTAAAGCAGCAGGGCGCGTATAAAAATGATAGGCGCGAGGGTGTTTTCACCGACTACTACGAAAGCGGCGAAGTAAGCGCGCGCCATCCGTATAAGGGCGGGCTGCGAAACGGCAAGGACGTGGACTACTACGAAAGCGGCAAAGTGCGCGGGGAGCGAAGCTATAAAGAGGGCAAGAGACAAGGCATAGAGAGATGGTATCACGCAAACGGCGCGCTAAAGCAGACCGGCGCATACAAGGATG
>NZ_CALIBB010000285.1 GCF_938045595.1 uncultured Campylobacter sp. | reverse complement strand
TCAAAATTTGTAGGGCACTACATCGAGGATGCGCATTAGCGGCGCGGCGAATTTTATAAAATTTGAGAAATTTTAGAGCGGCGACTCTTGGCGATAGCTTTGGCGGTAAGGCTCTCGCGGCGGTAAATTTTATCGCCGGGCGGAGGCGAAATTTAACGTAGCGGCACGACCAAAATTCTGCGCGGATAAAATTTCGTGCAGGCTAAATTGGCGCGGTCTAAAATTCCGTGCGAATTAAGATTTGCACGAGCTAAATTTTAAAATTTTAACGCGAGCGGCAAAAATTGATCTCTCGCTTCGGCGCAAATTAGAATTTCAAAATTTAGGCGCAGGTTTCAGCGGCGGTAAAATTTAACGTTTGCTTCAATGCGAGTTAAAATTTTAAAATTTAACGCCCCGCGCGCTGCGAGCATTAAAATTTTAGCAAGAGCGGAATTCGCGATAATAAAATTTCGCGAGAGTAAATTTACGCAATAGCTAAATTTGCAGAGTTAAAATTTTGCCGTTTAAGCGCCATGCTCCGAATCGCGCGACGGAATTTAGCGGCTAAATTTAACCGCGCTGCTACGACTTAAAATTTTAAAACGCAAAGGGGAAAATATGAAAATCGTATGTTTGGATGCCGCGACGCTGGGAGGCGATGCCGATCTTAGCGAGATCGCGAGCTTGGGCGAGTTTGAAAGCTACGAGATGACCGAGCCCGCGCAAACCGCGCAGCGCCTAGCCGGTGCGGACGTCGTCATAACCAACAAAGTCCTAATCACGGATGAGATCATGGCGCAAACCGCGCTTAAGCTGATCTGCGTAAGCGCCACGGGCACGAATAATATCGATATGCAGGCAGCGCAGGCTCGCGGCATCGCGGTGAAAAACGTGGCGGGCTATTCGACGAACAGCGTCGTGCAGCAGACCTTCGCGTCGCTGTTTGCGCTAACCAACGCGCTCGGATACTACGCGGATTACAGCAGCAGCGGCAAATGGTGCGAGAGCGAAATTTTTACTCACATTGACGCGCCCATCAGCGAAATTTACGGCAAAGAATTCGGCGTCATCGGGCTTGGACAGATCGGCGTAAAGCTCGCCCGCATCGCCGCCGCGTTCGGCGCAAACGTGAGATACTACTCCACTAGCGGCGCAAACGATAACGGCGAGTTTGCCAGAGTGAGCCTGGACGCGCTTTTGAGAGCTTGCGACATTATTTCGATCCACGCTCCGCTAAATGAAAAAACGGCGGGATTGATCGGCGAGGCGGAGCTTGCGAAGATGAAAGAGGGGGCGATCTTGATGAATTTCGGTCGCGGCGGCATCGTGGATGAGGACGCGCTAGCTCGCGCCGTGGACGAACGAGGCCTGCGCGTAGCACTTGACGTGCTGCAAACAGAGCCGATGAGAGCGGATCATCCGCTACTGCGCGTGAAAAATCGCCGCAATGTCATCATCACGCCTCACATCGCATGGGCGAGCATAGAGGCCCGCAAGCGGCTGATAAAAATGATCGCGCAAAATATTAGGGATTTTCTCGCCTCCACAGAAGCGTAGCTCTTGCGGCGCGATCTAAAATTTCGTTCGCAAGGAACGGATCGCGACCTGCGGCGGCGAGATTTGAAATTTTATGCGCGACAGAAGCGCGACGAAATTTAGAATTTTAATGTTGTGATAGTTTGAAATTTAACCGAGGCAGCAGATCGTCAAAATGCGCCCAGAGGCTCTGCGAGCATAGAATTTCTGGGGCATGCGCGGCGCGAGCACATCGCTTAGAGTGCTGCGGCACTTAAAATACGCGCTGTGTATCTCTCCTGCTAGCGGCATCTTTGAAATTTTGTGCGAAGGGAACTAAGCGGCGGCTTGAAATTTTGTGCGAATAAAACGGACGTATTTCACGGCCTCGCATTATTGCAGGGCTTGCGGCGCGGCAAAGGCATCAATTAAAATTTATGAGGCATGAGCGGTAATAGCGAAATTTCGCGCCACGCAGGCTAAAATTTTGCGGCGCGGCGCGGCGTCTGAAAAATTTCAAGGCGCATGCGGCGGTGTAGAAATTTTACGGGGCGCGGGATACAAGAGGCACAAATATCGTGCGGCTATAAATTTATAATGCCGACAAGGTACCGCGCAAATTTGTCGCTGAAATTCTCTAAGTCAAAGAGGCGATTTTATTAAATTCATCATCGGTAACTTTAAAATTAGCGCCATTAAGCATAAATCGCGTCCTTGATAAATAGCTCTTTTACTCTCAAAGGCTGCAAGCCGCCAGTATCTACGACATCGACGCTTTTGTTAAATTTTAACTCTACGCGATTTTTTATATCGCACATCATATCAAAATAAGCCACAGCGCATTTGTCGTCGGTTTTGCTTAGCTCGTCAAGCTCGGCGGTAACGTCAAATATTATATCAATATCGCTATTTTCTTTATACGTGCCTTTGGCGTAGCTGCCGATAAGTCCAATTTTACTAAGTCCAAAATTTTGATAATCCCGCTTTATGGATTTTAACAAAGTTAAAATTTCGTCTTTCGTAGGCATTTTAAATCCTTATTCATTACCTATTTTAAAATTATCTATTGCCTCTCTTTTGGCACTTATGATAGCGTATCTATCTCTAACGTCTTTTACTAAAACCATTAAATCCATAATAAAAGCGTCATCTTGAAATCTAACGCCTCTAAATGGTCTATTAAAGTTATCCCATATATTGTTAAACCTGCTAAGGCTTTCTAAAAATTCTACCTCAACGTCCGAAAGGTGTTTTTTCTCTTTTAGAAAATTTACTATCTCTTTGTGCTGTTTTGGTAAGACTACAATATAAAAATAACATAGATAGGCAAGAAAAAGAAATCCTATTATATTTACTATTCTTATAAATAAACTATTATCTGCTATAAAAAAATCC
>NZ_CALIBB010000284.1 GCF_938045595.1 uncultured Campylobacter sp. | reverse complement strand
CGGCGTCCGGAAAGATGTCGCTAAAAATCGCATCGAGCTGCGCCTCCACAAAATGCGGCGAAACGTCCAACACGCCGAATACGCCGCGCGAATTTTGCGCCGTAAGCGCCGTAATAGCGCTCATTGCAAACATCTTATGCGCGCTGATCGTTTTGATATCGGCCTGGATGCCCGCGCCGCCGCCGCTATCCGAACCCGCGATAGTAAGAATTTTTCTCATAAAAAGCCTTTAAAATTTTAGCGCGATTATATCGAAATTCCGCTATAATTCCGTCCGATATATTATTTTGCGGGCCAAATTTAAGTTTTATTTATATAGTTTTTATTATAATTTATAATTTATTCGTAATAACTATTACAAATACAAAATTTTAACCCAAATAGAGGAAATTACATGAAAAAAGTCGCCAGTTTGATTTTCGCAGCGTTTTTAGTTTCGGGCTGCTCCTATTTCGAAAAAAAGGAAGATAAAGGCGCGAAGCAAGGCGGCGAGGCTCCCGCGCTGCCGGTAGGCGTATTTACCGCCAAATCCGCCGACGTGCCGATAATTTTGAAATTTAACGGACAGACCGTGAGCGAGCTTGAGATAATGCTAAAGCCGCAGGTTTCGGGCACCATCGAAAAGCAGCTTTTCGAGCCTGGTCGTAGCGTCAAAAAGGGCGACGTGCTCTACGAGATCGACCGCTCGCGCTACCAAGCGGCGTTTGACAGCGCAAACGCTAATCTGCAAAACGCCTCGGCGGACTACAAAAGAGCCAAGGCGCTAAAAGCCAGCAATACGATCTCTCAAAAGGATTTTGATACCGCAAAGGCCGCGTTTATGGTAGCTGAAGCAAATTTTAAAAGCGCAAAGATCGATTTTGACCACTCGCTCGTGACCGCACCTTTTGACGGCATGGCGGGCGATACGCAAAAGGACGTAGGCGCATACGTAAACGTTGGCGAGGATCTGGTTAGGCTTTCTAAATTTGATCCGATCGACGTAGAATTCGGCATCGCGGACGTCGATAGACTGGAGCTTGATGCAAATTTAAGAAACGGGCAGTGGAAGCAGCTGGGCCGTCAGGTAAGCATAAATCTCGGCGGCAAGGACTACAACGGCACGCTAAGCTTCATCGATAGCGTCATAAATACAAACACCGCGTCCGTCAGCGCCAAGGCTCAAATTCCAAATCCAAACTTAGAAATTCGCCCCGGAATTTTTACTAAAGTAAGCGTCGAGGGCTTTTATCAGAAAAACGGCTTTAAAATTCCGCAAGTTGCGCTCAAGCAAGATCTTAGCAACACCATAGTCTATGTCGTACAAGACGGCAAGGTCGCTAAAAAAGTAGTCAAAATTTCGGCGCAAGATACCCGCACGGCGACGATCTCAAGCGGGCTACAGGACGGCGATCAGATCATTTTGGATAATTTTAAAAAGATCAACGTGGGCTCCAAGGTAACTCCCGTACCCGCAAGCACCGATCCCTACGTAGCAGGGCAGCCTGAAGCGCCTCAGAGCAATGCGGAAAGCGGGAAATAATGTTTTCTAAATTTTTCATCAACCGCCCCGTCTTTGCCTGCGTCGTTTCGATCATCATCGTAATCGCGGGCGTTTTGGCTCTTAAAAATTCCTCCGTCGAGGAGTATCCGCAACTCACGCCGCCGCAAATCGTCGTAAGCGCTACGTATAGCGGCGCGGATGCGCAAACGATCGCCGACGTCGTCGCAGCCCCTCTTGAAAACGCGATCAATGGCGTTGAAAATATGATCTATATGGAAAGCTCAGCAAGCTCCTCCGGCGACGTTCGTATCAACGTATATTTTCAAATCGGCACAAATCCAGCAGATGCGAAAGTCAATGTAAACAACCGCGTCACGCCAGCTCTTACGCTACTTCCCGACGAAGTGCGCCGCTACGGCGTAACCGTCACCGAGCGTAGCAGCACGATGCTCGAAGTGCTTGCATTTTACGATCCTAGCGAACAGATGGATGTTGTAGAGATGCAAAACTACGTAGCTATCAACGTCGTAGATGAGCTAAAGCGCGTGCCGGGCGTCGGCGAAGCTCAAGCGCTGGGTACGAAAGACTATGCTATGAGGATCTGGGTTAAGCCTGAGCTACTTAAGAAATTTAACGTTACGACTGCCGAGATAATCGCCGCAATAAGCGAGCAAAACAGCCAATACGCCGCGGGTAAGATGGGCGAGCAGCCAATGAACTTAGGCAATCCCTACGTATATGCAATCAAGCCTGAGGGTCGTTTAAAAACCGTCGAAGAGTTTGAAAATATCATCATACGCGCGCAAAAAGATGGGAATTTCTTGCGCGTAAAAGATGTCGCCGAGGTCAAACTTGGCGGCGCAAGCTACAATATCTCGGCGAAATTTAACGGTAAAGAGATGGTGCCTGTGCTTATCTTTATGCAAAGCGGTGCCAACGCTCTAGCCGTAGTTGAAGCGGTAAATAAGCGCATAGACGAGCTTAAACCAAATTTCCCAGGCGAGCTGACCTACGACGTCGCCTACGATACGACTAGCTTCGTAAAAGTATCGATCGAAGAGGTCATTCATACTTTTATTGAAGCGTTAATCCTCGTCATCATCGTTATGTATATGTTCTTAGGCAATCTTAGAGCGACGATCATTCCGACGCTTGCCGCTCCGGTGTCGATCTGCGGCGCGTTTATCGGAATTTATGCCTTTGGATTTTCTATAAATTTAATCACTCTTTTTGCGCTTATTTTAGCTATCGGCATCGTCGTGGACGACGCCATTATCGTGATCGAAAACGTAGAGAGAATTTTGCACGAGGAGCCGGATCTTAGCGTCAAAGAAGCTACCACGAAAGCGATGGGCGAGATCGTAGCGCCCGTCATCTCTATCGTGCTCGTGCTTTCAGCGGTTTTCGTGCCGGTTGCGTTTATGGAGGGCTTTACCGGGGTTATGCAGAGGCAATTTGCATTAACGCTCGTAGCCTCGGTATGTTTTTCAGGCTTCGTAGCCCTTACACTAACACCCGCGCTTTGCGCTCTAATCTTGCAAAAAAAGGAATCTGAGCCTTTTTTCTTTATAAGATGGTTTAATAATCTTTTTAGCATCTCAACTAAAATTTACGCCGCAGGCGTCGGCATGGTTCTTCGCCACGTACTAATCAGCCTCGTTTTTGTAGGCATCATCATCTATGCGATGGTGAAGCTTCTTGTGCTCACTCCTAGCGGCCTGGTGCCTAACGAGGACAAAGGCTCGATTATGGCGATGACTACGCTTCCGTCGGCATCTACTCTACCTAGGACGGAAGCCGATCAGGATTTCATCGCAAGTATCGCTAAAAAGTATCCAAACGTAAAAGATATAACCCAAATCACGGGATACGATATGCTAGCCGGAGCGCTTAGAGAAAATGCGGGAGCTTTTTTTATGAAGCTAAAAGACTGGAAAGATCGCCCGGGTGATGAAAATTCCAACTTCGCCTTAGCCGCCGCGCTAAACGGGCAGCTCTACGGCGCCGATCGCAACTCTATGACCTACGTCGTCACGCCGCCGCCTATTATGGGGCTTTCGCTTACGGGCGGATTTGAGCTCTACGCGCAAAGCACGACGGGCAAGAGCTACGATGAAATTCGCGCCGATATGGATCGCGTAACCGCCAAAGCCAACCAACATCCCGCTTTAAAACTCGTGCGAACGACGCTGGATACCGATTTCCCGCAGTATAAGCTCTACGTCGATAAAGAGAAGGTAAAGATGCTAGGCGTTAAGATATCAGATATCTTTACCGTGCTAAATTCCACCATCGGGCAGTATTATATCAACGACTTTAACTTAATGGGTCGCACATTCAAGGTCTATATCCGCGCTACGCAAAACTACAGAGACGATCCTAACGATCTAAAATCGCTCTACGTCCGCAGCGGCAGCGGCGATCTGATACCGTTAAATTCTTTAGTGAGGCTTGAGCGCTCGCTGGGTCCTGATTCCGTTAATAGATTTAACGCCTTCCCAGCAGCGCAGATTATGGGCGAGCCAAATACGGGTTATACCTCGGGTCAGGCGATTGCAGCGATCCAAGAGGTTATAAAAGAGGAGCTTCCTAGCGGATATTCTATCGGCTGGGCGGGCTCCGCGTATCAAGAGGTCAGCGAGACCGGCAAAGGCTCGCAGGCATTTGTATTTGGAATGATCTTCGTGTTTTTGATCCTAGCGGCTCAATATGAAAGGTGGCTCATGCCGCTTGCCGTGCTTACCGCCGTGCCGTTTTCGGTATTCGGCGCGCTCGTGTTTACATATTTCCGCGGGCTGAATAACGACATATATTTTCAGATCGGCTTGCTGCTTCTAATCGGTCTGGCGGCGAAAAACGCGATTTTGATCGTAGAATTTGCGATGAACGAGCACCTAAACAACCACCGCCCGATCGCGGAAGCTGCCGTCGAGGCCGCCAAGATGAGGTTTCGCCCTATCGTGATGACGAGCCTTGCATTCGGTCTTGGCGTGCTTCCGATGGTTATCGCCACCGGCGCGGGCGCTGCTAGCCGCCACGCGCTGGGAACCGGCGTCGTAGGCGGAATGCTCGCGGCATCTACAATCGCGATCTTTTTCGTGCCGCTGTTTTTCTACCTGCTCGAAAGCTTCAACGCTTGGCTTGATAGACGCGGCAAAAAAGTCCAAACTAACGAGGTGAACGATGAAAATAAATAATGCTCTTTTAAGCGCCTTGACGCTTGGAATTTTACTCTGCGGTTGCAACTTCAAGCCCGTTACGCCGCAGAAACAGACCGGCTTTAAGGCGGATTACGCGAGCACAAACGTTAGTACGCAGTGGTGGAAAAGCTTTAACGATCCGCAGCTAAACGCCCTGATCCAAAGCGCGCTGGAGCAAAATTCCGACCTGCAAACCGCGCTGAATAACGTCGAGTATGCGCGCGTAAATTTAGGGCTAAGCAAGCTCGAATACCTGCCGAACGTAAATTTAAGCGGCAGTGCGGTGCGCCAAAATAATTTCGGCAACCAGCCCGATCGCAACTCCCACGGCGCGTATCAGATCGGCGCCGTGCTAAGCTACGAGATCGATCTTTGGGGGCGCGTGCGCAACAGCGTAGATTCGGCGCGATCGCGATTTAATGCGACGAAATACGACTACGAAACCGCCAAAAATACGATTACTAGCACGGTTGCGACGACCTATTTTACGCTACTAGCACTAAAGCAGCAGGAGAAAATTTTAAAAGACAGTCTAAAAAGCTATCAAGATACGCAAAACTACCGCAAAAAGCAGCTCGATGCAGGCGCAGTTAGCGAGATCGTATTTTATCAGGCCAAAGCCGCGGTACAAAGCGCCGAGGCAAGCCTCATAAACGTGCAAAATCAGCTCTCCGCAGCTCAAACCTCGCTAAATATCCTAACGGGCAAGAGCTACGATGAAATTTTACGCGGCACGGCGCAGACCGCCGCGAAAATGCCTAGCGCGCCGCAGATCCCAAGCGGAATCCCAAGCGACGTGATCCTGCACCGCCCGGATGTCGCAAGCTCGCTCGAAAATCTGCGCGCAAGCAACTTCTTAGTGGGCGTCGCCAAGGCAGGCTACTTCCCTACTTTCTCGCTTACGGGCTCGGCGGGATACGCAAGCGGCGAATTTGACAGGCTGTTTACCGCAAGCGCGAGCACATGGAATATCGGCGGCTCACTCGTAGGACCGCTACTTGATTTCGGCCGCCAAAAAAGGCGTGTAGAGCTTGCAAATTTAGAGCAAAACGCGAGCTTCATCGCATACGACAAGGCGCTTAAAACCGCTTTCGGCGACGTTCGCGACGCGCTTGTAGGCGTGCAAAACGCCAAACTAAGGCAAGCAAGCCTCGCCGATCTCGTCGCTTCGCAGAGCAAAATTTATTCAAACGCCTCAAGCAGGTATCAGGCGGGCTACAGCGACCATCTGGAGTTTTTGGATTCGCAGCGAAACCTGCTTAGCGCGCAGCTAAATAAAGTGCAGGCTGATCTTGACGTGCTAAGCGCGACGGTAAACGCCTACAAGGCGCTCGGCGGCGGCTTTAGCATAGAAGATAGCGAAATAAAGGCGCTTTTAGGCGCCGAGCAGGACGTGCAGCCCAATATGTCCACCTTCCCGAAGGATAGAATTTTTAATTAGCTTTAAATTTACGAGCGACGCGAAATTTTAAAATACTCGTAAATTTAAAGCGTAGCTCGGTTTTTACGACGCAAGCGGACTATACAAAAGTAAAATCTGCTTGCGCTTTTTAAATTTAGCCCTGCAGCGGGCGGCAAGTCCGAATTTCAAAGATAATCTAAATTTTAAAATAGCCGCAACAAGGTAAAATCGTCGCTCGGCTAGAAAGCACAGTGCGGTCGGGCTTCGCGGCACGGTAGAATTTCAGGCGCGCGGCGAAATTGCAAGCGCCGCGTCTTAAATTTAAAGGCAAAACGGATTGCGCGCCGAAACGGAATTTGGCAAAATTTTAGATTTTCGCTATAATCGCGATTTTTAATTTAGATGGGTGTCCGAGCGGTTGAAGGAGCACGCCTGGAACGCGTGTAAAGTGCAAGCTTTCGAGGGTTCGAATCCCTTCCCATCTGCCACTATCTTAAAATTTCATCCCCGCAAAGCTCTGAAATTTCGCTTTCAACTCGGCGTAAATTTTATAAATTTAAAGCCAAAATTCCACCCTTGCCGCAAATCCCACGATCAAAGACAAAATTTCCTCCGCCGAAATCAAATCCGAAAGCCACCTAAATTCTATCTCTACGCCCGCCGTTTACCGATATTGCGCTAAAATTCCTTTTAAAATTTCACTTTAAAGGAGAGAAAATGGGTGAAGAAAAAAGTTGCGCCTGTGCGCATGTCAAATCCCAAAACGTAACCGACGCGCCCGGCAACAACACCGTGTTTATGATCTGGCGCTTTAACGCAGACAAAACCGCCTGCAAAAAGGCTTTCGAGAGGCTTTGCGCTCTGGTGATAAATTTAAACAAAACCGCCGTTACGAGATTCGGCGCGGCTAGCGAAACAAGCTGCGTGCTCGGCGTGGGCTTTGAAACATGGAAAATGCTAGGCTTGCCAAAGCCTTTGCCGAAGGAGCTAAAAAATTTCGAAGAGATTAGGGGCGATAAACACGCTGCGCCCGCTACCGGAGGCGATATCCATATCCACATCAGAGCCGCAAATCAAGCCGTTTGCTACGATATGGCAAGCGAGATCAGAGCCGCGCTAAAGGACGTCGCGACGTGCGAGGAGGAGATCTGCGGCTTTAAATACTACGACGGGCGCGCTATCATCGGCTTTGTGGACGGCACCGAAAACCCCCAGGGCGCAGATCGCGACTTTTTTGCTAAGGTAGGCGACGAGGATGCGGTGTATAAGGGCGGCAGCTACCTTTTCGTGCAGAAATATATCCACGATATGAGCGCATGGAACGCCGCGGGCGTCGCCGAGCAGGAGCGCGTCATCGGGCGTAGCAAACAAAACGACATCGAGATGAGCGAGGATATAAAACCTAGCAACTCGCACTCCGCCGCAGCCAACGTCGGCGACGATAAAAAGGTCGTGCGCGGCAATATGCCGTTTATGCAGGGCGGCGAGACGGGAACCTACTTCATCGCCTACGCAAGCACCTTTAGCACGCTGGAGCTGATGCTTGAGAGTATGTTTATCGGCCGCCCGCGAGGCAACTACGACCGCCTACTGGATTTCAGCACCGCAAAGACGGGCGCGCTCTTTTTCGCTCCGACCTTCGATATGCTGCAGGCTTATAGCGCAGAGTAAATTTAGCTTTAAATTAAAGGCGCGCAATGTTTTGCGATCTAAGCCCGTATCAGAGCAGGCGCTGCAAAGAGATCATAGAGGGCAAAGTCAAAAATAGTGAAAACGTCAGGGGTCTGATAGAGTTCATAGACGCTAAATTTAAAACTCGAGCGATCAGCGCGTTTTACGGCGCGGGCAAGAACTCGGCGTGGCTTAAGATCGTGCTTCGCTTCGATAAAGACGCCGCAAAAATCACCGATAAAAAGTGCATCGAGCGCTACCTCGCCCGTACGCCGCTTTTCGAGAAACTAAACGGACTTAAGAGCTTTTATATCTCGGTCGAGTCCTTCGAGTCGCAGATCCGCACCGATCTGATCCAAGGCGCGGTAGAGGAGCTGCTGCGAAACCGAAGCGAGCTTTTAGCGCCGCTTAAAATTTGGTATATCGCAGCGGTGTCCGACGCGCCCGTAGTTTTTTATTTCACGAGGCAGGACGCGGCACGCCGCGAAGGGGGCGAAAAGATAGAGCGGCTGATAAGAAATTTTATAGAGAAAGCGCAGGACGCTAAATATCTGAGCCACATGGAATTTAAGCTGTTTTTTGACAGCAAGGAGTCCGTGGATCTTGAGTGCGGCGGGAATTTGTTCTACTATTTCAAATAAAATTTAACTAAGGAGCAAAATGGATGCGAAGCTTTACTTAAACAAGGCTATAATGCAGCTCTCGCGGGGGCTTGAGGAGGGCGGCGTGCAGAGCCTAAAAGCAGCACTTGAGGGCGAAGGCGACGAGGTTAGCAAGACGCAAGCTCGCGTGATCTTAGGCGAATACTTCGTGATGAAAGGGGATTTCGCGCAGGCTAAGGAATATCTAGGGCCCGTGGCGCAAGACGCCGAGCGACTGCGAGATCAATACGATGACCTGCTGGACGATGAAATTTGCAGAGCCGATATGCTTTTGGATATGATCGAGCGCTTCGGGTTTTTGGCGGAGTAAAACCGCTCGCGATATGCGGCGGCACAGTAAGCGTCGCGGCGGCGATAAAATTTTAAGATCAGAGCGAAATGTCGAAATACTCATTTGAAACCATAGAGCGGATGCTGTTAAAATGCGTCCTTGAGGGCGGCGAGCCTGAGCTTAGCTTTTGCCTGCGCGGCGCGCAATACATGATCATCGCCTACGCCGATCGCTGCTCGTTTCAAAGGTGCGCGGACGAAGCGGGCGCAAATGCAAGCGGCGAGCGGTATTTCGCCACGCTGCGGGAGCTCTACGGCGCGCCGCAGATAGACGGACGCTCGCTAAAAGAGCTCTGGAGCGAGGCGGATGATTTTTACTGCTTTGATTTTGAACTATAAGACCTCGAAATTTCATGCGGCGATGCGGCAAGCGTACGCGGTACCGATACGCGGCGCTGATAAATTTCAACGAAATAAAATTTTGAAAGGACGCAAGCAGGCTCTGCTTGGGATAGCGTCGTTAAGGCGTGCGGCGAGGTCGGCAAATTTAGCGCGGGATTTGAAAGTCATGAGATAGCGATGGGTGCGCCGAGTCTGGGCAGGCTGCGGCTTTGCGCGAGCACGTGGCTTTTTGCAAGAGGGCGTTAAATTTTTTCAGCAAGAAAGCCCGAGGTGGCAAAATGCGACCGAGCATCCGCCTGCTTGCCTACCGAACAACATAGCTTAAATTTAAACCTCGGTGCCGATCTTGGCAGGATGGGTTAAATTTTAGCAGTGATTGCGGCGGTACCCGCGCCGCGACCTTACAACATCTGAGACTAGCGTGCATAAGTTTCATCTAATTGATGTAAGTTAGGCGCGGGCTTAAATTGAAGTAGATTCAATGACGGCAGTGCGAACGTAGAAATGTCGTCGCAAGGTTTAAATTTGAAATGCAAAAAAGCGGCGGCGCAGACGAAAACGCGCTGCGAGATCTAAAATTTAGCCGAAGCGGCGCCAAGAGCTAGCAAATTTTACTTAGCGAGCAGGCTACGGCATACTTTATACTAGAGAATTCGCGGTTTTTGGCATTTGCCAAATGCACGTCTGATAAATGCAGCTTGCAAAGGTGCTGTGGCTGGCGGACATCGACCTTAAAACTTAGGGTCATAGGGCTGATCGACCTTATCGGGTCTAGTTGTGGCTAGCGGACATGAGCCTCAAATCGCGGGCGGACGCAAAAGATCGTGCAGTTTCTATCTTTCAAAGGCGGTTTATCGGGGATTAAACTCGCCGATTTTTATGCCAAAAGGCTTTTCCGCGAACGTCCACGCGCTGTTTGACGATGAAATCAAAAGCTAAATTTAACAGCGCAAAATACCCGAGCCGCTAGCGACGAATTTTGAAACGAGGGTAAATTTAATGCAAAATTTAAAAGGCGAATCGCAGAAGTCGCAGCAGTCTGAGCGAAACGGCGCCGAGCGCCGAAATCCGCCGAAATTTGACAATAACCCCCTCGTCGTCAAAGACTACAACATAATAGTATTCTTTATTTATAACCTATTCTTCGCTCCCTTGGCGGTACCGGTGTTTCTGTATATAGGGGATATTTTCCCATACTATACGCCGTTTGTCCCTATAGTATTCGCCGTCGTGTCCTATCTCAACAGCGCCCATACGCGCTTTGTTCATTTGACGAACAGGAGCATCAACTACGTCAATAAAGGCAAAATCACGAAATCTATAAAATTTGATGAGATATCGCTCATAAAGCTCACCGCCACGCCGCTATTCGGACATATCGTGCCCGCTAGAAATTCCGCAGGCATTGTGCTTTCGTTCATCGTGATAGCCGTCGCGTTTGCCGGATTTTTACAAAGCCTTAGAGGATTTATAATTTTTATTATGAGCGCGGCGGCATTGATTTTGCCGTTTTTCATCTCCAAACTGATTTTTTCAAAGATCACGGAGGGGAAATTTAGCTTCCGTGCGATCGATACTTTGATCATCTATGACGGCAAGGGCGAATTTATCAGTTTTATGATGAGCGAAACGGACTTTGAAAGAGTTTGCCGCTACATGCTGAAGGAGCGGCGGATCAGCCCGTCAAAATTTCAAAAGCAGTTTGTGATATTTCAATGAAACGGGCGTTTCGATCAATATCATCGCCGAGGTTTGCCCGCGCACGCCGCAAAGCTCGATGGAATTTCGCGGCAGCTCGCACCACTTCGTGCCTTGAAATTTGCCGCGACCGCTTTAAATTTTAAGGCACGGGGTTTGGATTTCAGTTCGAAACGGCACGCTGGGCGAATAAATTTTACTTAGCAAGTGAGCTACGGCGTGCTTT
This sequence comes from uncultured Campylobacter sp., assembly GCF_938045595.1. GTDB lineage: Bacteria > Campylobacterota > Campylobacteria > Campylobacterales > Campylobacteraceae > Campylobacter_B. The sequence continues at coordinate 3,715 of NZ_CALIBB010000284.1, read as the reverse complement.
ATACCAAAGAATTCGCGGTTTTTGGCATTTTCCGAATGGGCGAGAGATGGGATACGACTCGCAAGGGTGCTGCGGCTAGCGGACATGAGCCTTAAATAGGTAAATTTCATATCCAAAATGTTCGGCGCCTCAAGCCTTGCGTTTAAATTTAATCTACAACTATAAGCCGAATTTTAATCTGTCCAATTTAAATATCCGCGCAGACGGCGTGCATCGCGGCTCCGTCGTTTGCCACGGCGTAGAGGCGACCACCGCTTACGAGCATGATCTGATCCGAGCCGAATTGAAACTTGCCGAATTCCACCTCTTTTAAGATCGAGCCGTCGTCCGCGCCAATCAAAACCGGCTTGCCGCGGCGATCTGCGAGTAAAATTTTATCCTCGCACCACGCAAAATGCTCGGTTCCGCCGGTGTCAAGCTTAAAGATCACCTCGCCGCTTACCGCGTCTACGGCGTATAGATGCCCGCCCTTGCCCGCAGTGCCGAAATACAGCGTCTCGCGACCCCGCCGTTTGTCTTGCTCGCTAAAATGCGACGTCGCTCCGCCGCGCAGGCAAACGGGCGTATATAGATACATAGATACGCGCCTAGCTTCAGCCGCCAAAGAGTTTTGCCTTTTGCAGCCGCTTTTTTGCGGGTTTGCTTGCCGCCGTTTGAAATTTTATCTTTCGCCTCGCTCGTTTCATCGCGCGGATCGTTTTTGCTTTCTTTACAAACAGTCGCCACATCGTCATTTTCGGAGGAATTTTTTAAATTTTCGCCCGCCGCGCTGCTGAAATTTACTGCGCCGCCCAAATCGGCAGCCACGCCGTTTAAATTTGACCCGCCTTGCGAGGCTCTGCACTCCATCATAAAGGGCGAGCTCATCCGCACGGCAAAGCCCTCAAACTCGTAGGTTTGCGCATCGTTGTAGATCTGCTTCACGGGCGCAGGAGCGTCGCCAAGCTCGCTCATTTCGCCGTCTTGTATTTTGATGAGCTTTGCGGACGAATCGACGAAGCCCTCGTAGTATCTCGTATTTAGCACGAAGTGGCCGTCCTGCGGGTAACAAAGCGCGGAGGCGGCGAAGAAAATTTCGCGCTGCTCGTAGGCAAGCACTGATCTTTTGTGCTCGCTAAAATCGCGCGAAAACGTATCTAGCAGCACGTAGCTGGGCGTTAGCTTCGCGGCGATATTTTGTTCGCTAGGGGCTGCAAAGGCAAAATGGACGAAGGCTATCCGCTCGCCCATCTCGTAAATGCCCGTCACGCCGTGTCCGCGAAACTCCACGCCCTGCATCGCAAGAGGATATGATTTTAGCATTTGCGGCTCCTTAAAATTTGAAGCGATTATAGCTTAAATTGAGGCGCGAATTTTAAAATTTTGTATGCGCGTTGAAATTTTACGTCGTACACGTTAAATCATACGATGCGCACGCTAAAATTTTACGGCGCGCGGCATGGAATTTCAAATTTTGCAGAGTTTCCAAAATTTTACGCCTGGCACAATGAACGCTACTCTTAAAAACTCATAACTAAATTTCGTTGCTAGGTTTTTCGTTCACTTTTATACCAGACGAACGCTCAAAGCTTAATGCCATTATATTATTTCAACATTGTGCACTACTTTGATTCGGACTGATCAATTAAGGCCACTATCGAAATCTTGGCTTTTTTCCTACGTATCTTTCTGGCATTCGTTTACGAATATGCTATTCTAACCGCCTATTTGCGCCCCATATCGTGAAGTAGAGTTTAAACGTAAAGAGCATTAAATGAAAATTAGTATAAATAAAATGTGAAATTTTTGAAGTTAAAAGGGAATTTCAGATTAGATTAAAATGGCCGGGAGATAGGGATTCGAACCCCAGGAGGCTTTCACCTCAACGGTTTTCAAGACCGCCGCTTTCGACCGCTCAGCCATCTCCCGATTACGGGCGGGTAGGCCCCGCCGTAGATTCGCGCAGATCAAGACCTGCACGTGAAATTTATTCGGTTTTTTCTCCGACCCACTCGGCGCCGTTGTGAACCTTTTCTTTGGTCCATTGAGCCGCGTTGTGTGAGTCCTCTTTTACGCCGTGCCAAGTATTAGAGCACCCGCTAAAAACCATCAATGCCAAAAGAGCCGCTAATATGTATCTCATAATAACTCCTTTTTAGGATCTGGAGGCGACACCCGGATTCGAACCGGGGATCAAAGCTTTGCAGGCTCATGCCTTACCACTTGGCTATGTCGCCGCGCCGGCTTATTAGGTGGTGCCCGGAGCCGGACTTGAACCGGCACGGAAAAAATTCCGAGGGATTTTAAGTCCCTTGCGTCTACCGATTCCGCCATCCGGGCACATTTAATACAAAAACAGAATGTAAAATGGAGCGGGAAACGAGAGTCGAACTCGCGACATCAACCATGGCAAGGTTGCGCTCTACCACTGAGCTATTCCCGCGCAAAGAAATGAAATATTACCCAATGCAAGCTTAAAATTTCATTTTATAGCGGCCCTTGCAGAGAAAATTTTGGCACAGCGCCTGAATTTAAAAATTTTGTAAGTAAAATAATGTAAAATTACAAAATCTTTTGGGGTTATAGCTCAGCTGGGAGAGCGCTTGAATGGCATTCAAGAGGTCGGCGGTTCGATCCCGCTTAACTCCACCATTTAAGCTATTTTTAAATTTTAATCACTTCTTTTAGATCTCTTTTACTTCCTTTAAATACCGATATCTAGGGCTTTTAGTAATTTTAATTATTTTTGTTTCTTTTTATGTTATAATTATTTTAAAATAATTCAGTTAGTTATTAGGCTAGTTAAAATCTGTTTACAGAAAGAGCGATAAATATCGCTATAAAAACATTTTTAATGTGTATATCGCACAAAAAACCAAAAAAACAGCATAAGCGAGAGCTATATCGCAAAAATCATTAAGATGAACGAAAAATATATACTTCCATCTTTTGACGAGCGCGATGCAAATACGATAAAGTATAGTGATATTTTAGAATTTTGAACCAAAATAATCCGAGTACTAGTCGTCTCGAAACGCTTCATAGCCTAATAAACGATATAGAAAAGTCTTTGCAATAAATTAAATTTTAATGAAAGGAGAGATTATGTCAGTTGAAGAAGATGGCGCGGCGTTTATAGATGAAGATTACGTAAATATCGTGCCGCAGGATCTGCTAGAGCGCGACATACGCCTAAGGGAGGAGTACGGAATTTATGATATAGCTTGGAGATTTGATGATGTAATGGAGGTGCTAAAAATCACAAGAGGCAAAGGTATGATTATCCTAGGAGGAGACGTATATCGCTTAAGCGGCAATGAGCCCATAATCACATATGACAACTGGTATACCGAAGAGGAAGATGACAATGCATTCGAAGTGGCGATCGAATATATCACTAATTATCGCGCTAGAAATGGAGATGACTTTGCATACTGCCCAACTATTTGTCCTGGGCGAGTGCCCAAATGAAAATTTTAACTTCCAATGCAGAATATGCTGGTTTTGCTCATATTCTGATAAATATAAAAATGTGTGCCGAACTGAATGCCAATATGTGCGTAGATGGGATATAAAAGACTTTAGGAGCGGTTTTGAAAGACAACGAAGTAGTTTTAATACTATCGATCGAAAGCGATAGAGATCTATCCGAGACAATAAGCAGCAGCGGCATATCTGCAACAAAAACCTGGCGCAGGAGAGATTTGAAACTAAAAGGTTCTATTTTAAAATACAG
>NZ_CALIBB010000283.1 GCF_938045595.1 uncultured Campylobacter sp. | reverse complement strand
AGCTGGATGGGCACATGGTCTCTGCCTCGGCAGAGCAGGGCAAGGCGAGCAAATCCAGGTGCGAAGCGACGGATAAATTTGAGTACGATGAGCCTTTTAAATTTAAACTCGGCGAGCAGGTCCAATACCTCGCGGCAAAGCCCGTGCTGGCGCATAAATTTAAACAAAAGGGCGCGAGAATTTTAGGCGTCGTTACGGCTGCTTCTTGCCGGGCTGCGAGCACAAAATACGAAGCGGAGCAAAAGTGCGCATTTGCCGAGCAAAATTTAGCGTCCAGAGGCGGCCGCGGTATCGAAAACCGTGAATATTCACTCCTCGCTCCCGGTAAAAATGAAAAACGCAGGCATCGCACGCCCGAGCGCGCCCGCGATCTCGTACTAGTCGATAACGCCTACGACGAGGATGCGGAGCAAATTTTAACCTGCTATGAGATCTAAGCCATTGTCCAAGCACACCCATGTTCCTGATTTAAAATTTGCAGCCGTGATTTCACGCCTTTAATTAAGGCAGGTTTGCTAAAAATTTTGCAAAAATTTTATATAGAATTCTACCAAGACGCGGCAAATACCCGTTTAAAAATTCTACGACATGCAGGCGAGATCGTTGCAAAAAATCGCGGCTAGCGATAAGTATGGCGCGACGGCAAGGACAAATCTCAACGCCCTAAGTGCGAGCAAATTTAAAGCGCAATCTCAAAGAGGTACGCGCGAAATTTTATCCCTAGCAGCGGGCTAAATTTCATGACTCGCGCGCCCGTGCCCTATCAAATTTAAAATTTCAAATCCGCGGCGAAATTTCACGACATGACGGCAAAGCGTCGCGGGCCGGCGATGAGTACGGCGCGACCGCGCCCTTTCGCCGCTATCAGCACTTGACGTTTTTTGCCTTGCTATCTTGCATCGCGCGGAAAAATTCCGCCCTGCTTAGCGGGATTTCGTCCGGATGAGCGCTTCTGAAATGGCTCAGATAGCCCTCGTAATCGCCGAGCCCGATGAGCGGCGCAAGTGCGGCATCCGCGCGCGCCAAAAACCTCGCCACTGCCTTCGGGGCTGCGAGCGGATTAAATTTAAGCTTTTTCATAAACGCCCCTATCTACGTGCTCGCTTTCTGCCAGTTTGAAATACCCCTCGTTCGCGCCGCCCTTTGAAATTTTAAGGCACATCCTTATCGTTTGGGCGATGACTATGATCGTAACGACGACGAAAAGAGCACATAGCACGGCGTCGATGACATTATTTCTGATGATAGCCTGCGCCTTTTCGATCGCGGCGGGATCGCTTAGGCCGGCGAGCTTGGCGACGGTGTTTTGCGCGATAGCCACGTGGCTTACCGCATCGTGCACGCGCTCGCCGTTAGCCGGCATCAGCTTCAAGATCGCCGCATAAAGCGTGGTTATAAGCACCCAAATCGCAGGAGCGATCGTAACGAAGGCGTATTTTTGCTTGCCCATTTTAAAAAGCACCACCGTCGCAAGCAGCAGCGCGATGCCCGCGAGCATCTGATTGGACGCGCCGAAAAGCGGCCACAGCGTGTAAATTCCGCCCATAGGATCGGTAACGCCGCTGTAGAGCAGATAGCCCCAGCCCGCCACGCAGATCAGCGTCGCGATGATGCCGTAGAGGGAATTTTTAGTATCGGAGAATGGCTTATAGACGTTGCCTAAAATTTCTTGCACCATAAAGCGCCCGGTGCGCGTGCCCGCATCGACCGCGGTCAGAATAAACAGCGCCTCAAACAAAATCGCGAAATGGTACCAAAACGCCATCAGCTCCTTGCTGCCGATGATCTGATGCAGCAGCATCGTTAGCCCCATCGCAAAGGTAGGAGCGCCGCCCGTGCGGCTCATCATCGTGGTTTCGCCGACGTTTGAGGCCAAGGCGCCGATCTGCTCGGGCGTAATGCTAAATCCGATAGAGCTTATATACGCCGCGGCGCTTACCGCGTCTTTGCCCAGCACCGCAGCGGGCGAGTTGATAGCGAAGTATTCGCCCGGGCTTAGGATGCACGCAGCCACAAGCGCCATTACGCCCACGAGGCTCTCCATAAGCATCGAGCCGTAGCCGATGAAAAGAGAATGAGTTT
>NZ_CALIBB010000282.1 GCF_938045595.1 uncultured Campylobacter sp. | reverse complement strand
TTGGCGACGCAACGCCGTGACTACCGCCGCGCCTGCGCATAAAATATCATGCTGTAAGCGATTTAAAAAAGCTTTTTCGCTTCATATAAATCTCACGCCGCAAGCGTCTAAAAGCCGCAAGAGCTTTAAAAATTTAAATTGGAAAGATTGAATGACATTTTTTTCGCCCGAGTTTGTCCTTGCTTTTTTAGCGTTTTTAATCGTTTATTGGACGCTCAAAAATCATATTTTCGCGCAAAAAATCCTGATCCTGTTAGCAAGCTACGGCTTTATGTGCTCCATAAATCCGCGTTTTGCGCTGGTGCTTGCAGCCTATAGTGCCTTCGTATATTTTGCAGGGATGTGTATCGCGCGCGCTAATCGCGTAGTTGCGAAAGCCATACCGCCCGCAAAGCAGTCTTCGCACAAGAAAAAGCTCTCGCGTAAAGCGGCAGCCAAGCAGATAAGCGCAACAAAACAAGCTGGCATAGCAAAGCAGTTGCAAAAAGCAGGGCTAGCGAAGCAGATTCCACTACCAACTGCGAAGGCGCGTGCGGTGATGCTTGCGGCAGTTGCTGGCGGCTTATTTTTTCTTGCGTTTTTTAAATATTATGGCTACGTCAGGGAGTTTTTCAATGCCGCGCTTGCTGTGCTGCACCTAGGTGCCGTCGATAGCGTGGCGTTTCCGCTTGGAATTTCATATTATGTTTTCATGTCGATCACCTATTTCATCTCGGTTTATAGGCGCGAATGCGGTGAGCAGGGCTTTTTGAGCTTGGCGTGCTTTTTAGCGTTTTTCCCTAGCGTCGTGATGGGTCCTATCGGGCGCGCTAGCGCTGCCAAGGGCGTAGAGCCAGTACTGCCGCAGTTTGATTGCTTCAAGCACTTTGGCAATGCCGATGAAATTTATGTGCTTATAATTTTTGCCTTAGTTAAGCTGCTACTTATTAGCGGCTATTTAGGCGCGTATTATAGCGATGTGATTTCGGGCGTTTACGGCGATGAGCCTGAGTCCTCCGCGGCGCAAATTCTAGCTGCACTGCTACTTTATGGCGTGGTGCTTTATACGAATTTTAGCGGCTTTATCGATATGGCGCGGGCGCTTGGGCTTGCGATGGGCTTTAAGCTGCCGCAGAATTTTAATATGCCCTATGCGGCTAAGAATTTAGGAGAGTTTTGGGATCGCTGGCATATCAGCTTATCCACGTTTATACGCGATTATATTTATATCCCGCTCGGCGGCTCGCGCAATGGCTTTGCGCGCACCTGCGTAAATTTGCTAATCGCGTTTGCGCTCTCGGGCATTTGGCACGGCGCGGGATTAAATTTTTTGATTTGGGGGCTTTTGCACGGAGTGGCGCTTGTGTTTTTAAAATGCCTTGCCAAAGTGGGCGTAAAGCCGCTAAACCCACATTTGGCGCTTTTTTGTACCTATATTTTTGTAAGTTTCGCTTGGATTTTTTTCGCCAATTCCCTTCCAGATGCGGCGGCGATTTTGAGTGCTTTTACCCGCGCACGAGCTTTTGGAGATATTAGCGAGTTAGCGGCGCTTGCGGGGATTTTAGCTGGGATTTTTGTTTATCCTAAAATTTCAGCT
>NZ_CALIBB010000281.1 GCF_938045595.1 uncultured Campylobacter sp. | reverse complement strand
GCCGATGCCGCGAGCCTGCGCCAGATAGAGGGAAGCGATGGCAGAGCGAGCGACGTTTATGCCGCAGACGGCGCGAACGTGTATTTTAAAAACCTGCGCCTTGACGCGCGCGATAACGGCGGGCATTACGAACTTTTGAGGCAGTGGTTGGACTATTTTTTGTGGGATGCGAAAAGCGGCGACGTTTTTGCGAATGATTTAAAATTTGACCCCGCCTCCGCGCCCTATACTCCGCTAAATAGGCAGCTTGAGCACTCAAACCATCTACTTTTTGCAGCTTCCGGCGGCATCTATTATTTCGACGAGAACGACGGAAAGCAAAAGCGCGCGGCAGACAATCCCTTTGCGGGCGAGATCCGCGCGCTTAGCGGCAGCGTATTTCAAAGCGGCGAGCGGATATATTTTTTAGAAGGCGCCGAAGTTTGGGGCGGCGGCCGCAGCAGTCGTAGGCTGGTCGCTCGCAAAAGCGGGCTTTTCGCGCTCGAGCTGCCGCATGAGTGGCGCAGGGTCGGCGGCGTGCACGGCGGGCTATATGGCTGGGTCTATTCAAACGGCGGGCGATTTTTCTACTTTGACGATCTGGGCTCTTCGCAGCTGATAGATCGGTGCATTTATGAGATCAGGGATCTAGACTTGGTTGAAATTTTGCTTCAAAAAAGCGGCCTTGGCACGAGTAAAATTCGCGAGATGATAAAGAGCGGCGGGCTTGAGGCGGTGGACGGCGAGCTGCTTTTTGAGGTAAAGACGCGAGTGGAATTTTAGTCGCGATGGACATTACCTGGACGCTAGAAAGCGTTGCTAAATTTTAAAATTTGATTTTGCGTAAATTCATGAAATTTAAGCGGCACTGCGGGCTTTGGTTTAAATTTTATCGCAAATCGCCTTTAGAGCAAGTGCGCAAATTTCGTTTCGCGCCGTCGCGACGACGCGCGAAATATTTTATATCGGTCGCGATCTTTGCGTCACGGCGCGCTTTGATAAGACGTCGCCGTAAATTTTATTTTAGCGCCGCAACTTTCGTAAATTTCGCTAGCAGTGTAGGTAACACAGCGACAGAGCGTAAATTTAAAAGCCTCAATCGTAAGCTACGCGCATAAAATTTGCGCGCCGAGCTTACGGGATAAAATTTAACGGCTTGGATTCAAAAGTGTAAATCTCTTTTTCGATATGAAATTTAACAAAGCAAGCGCGAACCAAGCGGCGCGATCAAAGGACCGTTTTGCGAGCAGATGAGCCCCAAGCGGCGCCAAAAGCGAGCATCGGATGTGAAGCGCTATTGTATAAATCCGCTTGCCACTACGCGGTCGCGCTCGTCGTAAAAAACCGCGAGCTGTGCAGGAGCGATGCCCGCTGCGGGCGCGGACAGCACGGCATGCACGCCGCCGTCCTTGCGAGGCGAAATTTTAACGGGGAGTTTGGCGCTGCGGTAGCGGATCTTAACGCCGAGACCCGGTATATTTAAAATTTCATCCTTGCTTAAAAAGGCGTTAAAATTTTCGGTGTCAAACTCGTAGGTCGCCAGCTCCTCCTTGCCGCCCACGACGATCTCGTTTTTGTGCGGGTCGATGCTTAGCACGAAGTGCGGCTCATGCGCGCCGTGCACCGTAAAACCGCGGCGCTTGCCGATCGTGTAGTGCATATAGCCCTCGTGAGTGCCGATGGCGTTGCCCGCGCGGTCGCGCACGATGCCGGGCATTTTGGTGCCCGTATGACGGTTTAAAACGTCGATGTAGGTGGTGTCCACAAAGCAGATCTCGCTGCTTTCGCTCGCAGAAGCGATCTGGGAAAGTTCCTCATAGGCGCGTGCAGCCTCTTTGACATCCTTTTTATACATCCCCCCAAGCGGAAAGAGCATAAACTTAAGCGCGGCGGGATCGATGTTTGCTAAAAAATAGCTCTGATCTTTGCTAAGATCTGCGGCGGCTTTTAAAAGCCCGTCCTCAATGCGGACGTAATGCCCCGTAGCTAGGCGCTCAAAGCCCTGCTCGCGCGCAAATTCCAAAAGCTTGCCGAGCTTTATGCGGCGGTTACACAGAGCGCACGGATTTGGCGTAAGACCGCCTATATAAGCCTGCACGAAGGGCTCGTAAACGTCGCGATTAAAATCATCCTGCAGATCCAAAATGTGGATTTTTATACCCAAAAACTCGCCCACTTTGCGGACTTTGGCGATATTTGCCTCGTGATAGCCGGGCTTTGCGTGCAGCTTCATATAGCAGCCCTGCACCTCGTGCCCCGCGTCCTGCAGCAGCTTCGCGCACATCGAGCTATCCACGCCGCCGCTCATCGCGACTAAAATTTTCATTCGTTCTCCTTACGTCGCACATCCGTTAAAATTTCATCCACGCTGTCGCAGAGCTTAAAATTTTGCAGATCGCTTTCGTTTATCGCGCCAGATTTTAGCAGCGAAGTGTGGAAAAACTCCATTAGCGGCGCGTAAAATTCCTCGTCGTAAAGATAGATCCGTGCGCGTTTAAAGCCCGTCTGCACCAGCACTAAAATTTCAAAAAACTCATCCAGCGTCCCAAAGCCGCCAGGAAAGATGACGAAAATTTCGCTGTTTTCGATGAGAGCGCCTTTGCGCGGTGCAAATGCCGAAAATTTCGCCCCCTGCGTCAAAAAGCCGTTGCTTTTTTGCTCAAACGGCAGCATGATGTTAAAGCCCACGCTGTGCGTTCTTGCTCTCGCAAATGCGCCTCGGTTGGCGCCTTGCATAATGCCGCCACCGCCTCCGGTGATGATCGAGTATCCTAAATCGGCGAGTCCCTCGCAGAGCTTTTGCGCGTCTTTTACGTAGCGATTGTCCTCGCTAAAGCGCGCCGAGCCGAAGATCGTGGCGCTTTTGCCCACGTTTTTGAGATTGTCGCGGGCAATTTTGATGTCTTTTAAAATTTCTTTCAACTGCATGATTAATCTATCTTTTATGTATATTATTTAAAATTTTAGCTTTAAGAATAACATTAAATTTTTAAATTTAGCCTTAAAATAGCGAGTTGTATACTGTTTTAAAATTTCATCGTAAATCATACTAGGTTGCTAAGTTTTCGTAAGAATCCGCCGACGCCGCGGTAAGCGCTCATATCGATCGGCTCGCAGCCCTGTTTGCTTAAAAATCGCGAGACGCTCTGTCTAAGCGCGATGGTAGCGGGCGAAAACGGATAGTGCGAGTTAAAAAGCGCGCGATTTTGTGAGCAGACGGCTACTTGTTTGCAAAACGGCACAAAGCCTAGCAGTTTAAAGCCCAGCTCGCTTATATTGCGGTGCGCGACCGACTTTAGATTTTCGTAGATCATCACGGCATCATCCTCGCTCGCGGTGAAATTTAGCAAAAACAAAACCTCTTTTTTGCTCGCCCCAAGCGTCTTTAAAAGCGCGTAGGTATTGCTGATCGAGCAGGGTTCGTTCGCACACAGCACGATATTTTCGTCACCGATGCTCAAAAAATCTCCAAGATACTCAAGCCCCGCATCGATCAAAATAAAATCGAAGATTCCCGCCTCTTTCAGCTCACTTGCGAAGCGAGCGGGGCTTTCGTGAGCCTTTGCGTTTGCGGAATTTCCGGCTTCTTCGGGATTTGATGAGCGGGCGGAATTTTTCATTTCATCTTTACTCGCGGAATTTTGAGAATTCTCGTCATGGATTGAATTTTGCTTGGTGAAATCATCGCTTTTAAAATTCTCTAGGCTTTCTGATTCTGTAAAATTCCATCCATCTTCGCAATTTTGCGGTTTTTTGGCTGCACAATTCGTAGAATTTTTTGTGGCGTTTGCTATCGAATTTAAAGCGGTGGAATTTTCTGAGTTGTTTTTGCCATCAGAGTTCGTGAGTTTTTGCGCGTAATTGTGCGAGCCACCACTTTCGTTGCCCTCTCGATTTTGTGCGCTATCCGTAGAATTTTGAATGACGTAATCGTCCGCGCTAGAGCTTGCGTTTTTAATAGAATTTTGTGAGGATGCGTGATTTTGTGAAGCAAGCGCGGGCGAGACGAGAGTTAAATTTTGAGAAATTTTTACTGCGACGGCGCTTGGTAGCGAAATCCTCTTTCTTTGCAAAGCGTTTAAAATGATCTCTTGATTGTTTAAATTCGGCGCTTCTATGATCGCCGTGCGGTAGCCCTGCTCGCTTAGAATTTCGGCGAAATTTGCTACAATCACGCTCTTGCCGACTCCGCCCTTGGCGCTTAAAAAATTTACGATTTTAGTTTGCATATCAGTCCTCTTTTAAATTTCATCTCTCCAAGTGGCAAAATCACGCTTATGCGCTCGCAAACACCCGGATGCGGCAGCGCGAGCCGTTCGCAGGCACGCACCTTTGCGCTTGCGTATAAAATATCTACGTCCAGCGTGCGCGGCGCGTTTTTGAAGCTTCTTTTGCGCCCAAATCGTAGCTCTGCGCGCTGCATAATTTTAAGTAATGTAAGCGGCGGCAGAGAGCTTTGCACGAGCATTACGGCGTTTAAAAAATCGGGCTGATCTAAAAAGCCGAACGGCTTGTTTTTTAAGATCAAGGAATTTTGCGCTACGAAAAAGCGCGCATCGCTTTGCAAAACGCGATAAAATCGCTCGAAGCGTCGCCTGACATCTCCTAAATTTCCGCCGAGTCCAAGCAGGTATAAATTTTTAAAATTTCCGCGCTCGCGGCGCCTCATTGGAAAAACAGCGCTTTTTGCGACGCACAGCGCGTCCGTGCACCCGTAAAATCCGTTTTTCTTAAGTCGCACATTCATCGAATCTGCTCGCTTAAAATTTCGGCCCCGTTTTCGCGTACGACCACGACGTCCTCGATGCGCACGCCAAACTCGCCGGGCAAGTAAATCCCAGGCTCCACGCTAAAGACCATCCCCTCTTTTAGCACGGTATCTCCACGCTTTGAGATAAACGGAAGCTCGTGGATATCGACTCCCACGCCGTGTCCGGTGCTGTGGAAAAACGCTTCGCCGTAACCATGCTTCGCGATAAAATCCCTAGCCGCCGCGTCGATATAGCGCGCCTTTTTGCCGGGCATAACCGCCGCGATCGCAAGAGCTTGCGCCTCTTTTACGATCTCGTAAATTTCTTGCCGTTTGGCGTTTTTAAAATTTTGCTCCTTGCCGAAGTTAAAATTTTCGTCAAAGCACGCCGTGCGCGTCCTGTCAGAGCAGTAGCGGTTAAATTTAACCCCCGCGTCAAGCAGGAGCAAATCGCCCCGACGTAGCCGCTTTTTGCTCGGCAGAGCGTGCGCTTTAGCGGCGTTTTCGTTGATCGCGACGATAGGCGAAAAGCTAAGCGCGAGCTCGCCCTTTTTCTTAAAGATGAGCTCGGCGTTAAAAAACAGCTCCTCTTCGCTCATGCCTTCGCCCTCGGCGCGCACGAACGCGGCAAATTCGTCAAATCTTTCCGCGCCTAGCTGCGCCGCTTGTTTTAAAATTTTTATCTCGTCTTCCGATTTTATTATGCGCGAAATTTGCGAAAAATTCGCACGCGCCTTAAATCTTATCCCAAGCCCTTTGCTCAGCGCTTCCCACTCGCCCGCGCTAAAATCGTAGGGGTTATAGCTAAGCTCGCAAACGCCCATTTTTCGCAAAAACAGCCGCGCGTCTTTTATCAAATTTCGCTCGACCTCGATCACTTCGGTATCTTTGCAAAGCTCGCGCGCCTCGATGCTATAACGCGCATCGGTGAGGAAAAATTTGCGCCCCGCGAGGCTCAAAAATATCGCGTTGTCGCAGCTGTATCCGCACTCGTGGTAAACAGCATTTTCGTCCTTTAGGATAAAATTTTTCAAATTTAATCCCAAACTTATTTGGCTTTCTGCTCGGCTCTGGCTGCCTTGATCTGCTCAAAAATTTGAATCATTCCGATCATCGCCAGATGGTATCCCACGGGGCCAAATCCGATAATCTGACCCGCTGTTACGGGCGCTATTAGACTTTTTTGTCTAAGCTCCTCCCTACGAGCGATGTTTGAGATATGCACCTCGATCACGGGCAGACTGACTGCGGCGAGCGCATCGCGGATAGCGAGCGAAGTGTGCGTGTAGGCGGCGGGATTGATGATGATGCCGTCGCAGGTGCCGAAGCACTCTTGGATCTTATCGACGATCTCGCCTTCGAAATTACTCTGGAAAAACTCAATCTCGTTGCCGCTCTGATCGGCGACCGCCTTCATCTGTTTATGGATGTCCTCCATCTTCATAACCCCGTAAATAGCGGGCTCACGCATACCAAGCATATTGATATTTGGTCCTTGAATCACCATAATTTTCATTTTTGCGTCCTTGTTTTGAAATTTAAGCAAAAATTATAACCAAAGCGAGCTTATTTTTTACTATGGCGCCAAATTTGCCCGCTCAAGCCCAAGCGATAAAATTTTATCTCTAAATTTAGCGCGAAATAAAATTTTATGCTAAAATCACGCGCTGTTTTAAATAAGGAAAACGATGAGAATTTTAAGGGCGAAGTGGGTTCTTGTCTGCGATGAGAATTTTAAAATTTTAAAAGAGGGCGCGATCGTCTTTGATAAAAAGATAATCGAGGTCTGCACCTTTGCAAGCGCGGCGCGCAAATACCCACGAGCCGAAATTTTAGACTTTAGCGGCGACATAGCGATGCCTGCGTTTATAAATCCGCACGTGCATTTGGAATTTAGCGCAAACAAAGGCACGCTGCGTTACGGCGATTTTTTGGATTGGCTAGGCAGCGTCATTGCCTCAAGGCAGCAGCTGGACGCCGCGGCGCGCGGACGATTGATCTTAGAGCAGATCGCCGCGATGATGCGAAGCGGCGTGGGCACGATCGGCGAAATTTCAAGCTTCGGCGGCGAGGCTGAAGCTTGCGCGCAAAGCGGCATTAGAACCGTGTTTTTTAATGAAATTTTAGGCGCGAGCAAAGACGCTGCGGCGGAGAATATTTCTAAATTTAAAGATCGCTTTGAGCGCTCAAAGGCGCTTGCAAACTCGCTTTTTATCCCCGCCGTGTCGGTGCACTCGCCGTATTCGACGCACCCGCAGATTACGGAGTTTGCGACCAGGCTTGCCCGCGAAAACGGGCTTGCTATAAGCACGCATTTTATGGAGAGTGCTTACGAGTGGCAGTGGCTGCGCGCGGGTCGCGGCAAATTTAAAACCTGGCTTGCTAAATTTAACCCAACGCCCGCGCCTTTTTACTCGCCGCAGAGCTTTGTAGCGCATTTTAGCGGGCTTCGCACGCTTTTTACGCATTGCGTGTGGGTGGATGATTTTAGCATCTTTGATCCGAAGCTCCACTCGATCACGCACTGCGCGCGCTCCAACCGCCTGCTTAGCAAAAAGCGGCTGAGCTTCAAAAAGCTGCTCGCAAGCGGGCTTAATTACAACATCGCTACTGACGGGCTTAGCTCGAATTTTAGCCTAAGCTTTTTAGACGAGCTGCGTGCAAATTTAATGATGCACGACGAGCTGGGCTTGGCAGAACTGGCGCGAGCGCTGATTTTAGGCGCGACGAGAAACGCTGCTGCGGCACTAGGTCTAAATTTAGGCGAGCTGAGAGCCGGCAAACTCGCCGATATCGCCGTTTTTGAAGGCATTGAGTGCGACGAAGCTCAGCTGCCGCTACAGCTCATTTTGCAGAGCAAAAACGTAAAATCACTTTTTATCGAAGGAATGAAATGCAATTTCTAAAAAACATCTTTGCGCCGATCGGCGCCGTGCTCGGGTTTATCAACAAATACTTTAAATCCCTGATTTTTCTGCTTATTTTGTTTTTGATTTTTGCAGGCGGCGAAAGCGCGCAACAAAAGGGCGCGAATCTCGCTCAGCTTTCGCTAAGCGGCGCGATAATGGACGATAGCGAAATTTTAGAAAAGATCGAAACTCTGAAAAACGACGAGGCGATTAAGGGAGTACTTCTGCTGATCGACAGCCCCGGCGGCGCGCTAAGCCCGAGCGTGGAAATTTCGCTGGCTATCAAATCACTAAACTCGCGCAAGCCGGTCATTGCTTACGCTAAGGGCACGATGGCGAGCGGCAGCTACCTAGGCGGCGTGTGGGCTAGTAAAATTTATGCAAATCCGGGCAGCTTCATCGGCTCTATTGGCGTGATTATGCAGGGCTTAGATGTGAGCGAAGCGGCCGCTAAACTAGGCTTTGCCGAACAGATCGTCAAAGCGGGCGAGCTCAAAGAGGCGGGAACGATGATGCGAAAATGGAGCGACGCGGAGCGCGCGAGCTTGCAGGCTCTGGTGGATGAGAGCTACGAGCTGTTTACGCGCGAGGTAGCGCAGGCGCGCTCGCTGGATCTTAGAAAGCGCGATACATGGGCGAATGCGCGAGTATTTTTAGCCAGCGGCGCCAAAGCTGCGGGCCTCATCGACGAGGTGGGCTCTTTGGAGGACGCTAAAAGCGCGCTCGTAAAGGCTAGCGGCGTAGCAGATCCGATCTGGCAGGAGCCTTCGGCGTATGAAAAGATGATGGATAAGCTGGCAAATAAAAGCGAGAGCTTGGTGCGCGGAGCCTTCGGCGCGAAGCTGATGGCGTATTAGAATTTTAGAAATTTTAAATTACGAGGGAATTTTAAGAGTAGAATTTTGTATGCGAAAGCTACGCTGGGTTCGATTTCTTTTAAATTTCCTCGCTTTTTCATTCGGTCTTTTCTTTAAAATTTTATCTTTTTTGTGAATTTTTTCTTCGTTTAAGAACTCCTCATTTTTCTCTTGCGTATTCAGCCCCCTTTAAGCATCGCTTTTGTATAATTACAATTCT
>NZ_CALIBB010000280.1 GCF_938045595.1 uncultured Campylobacter sp. | reverse complement strand
TTAAATTTTAAAATTTAAAGGCTTCTCTGATTACGGTTTCTTTCATCTAAAACTTTTAATTGCTAATTAAAATCCAGCCACACGTGGCGCTCGGTCTTATCCAAATCAATGTCTTTTGTCCTCATAAAAAATTCTTTTATCCTAACGTAGTCATCCATAGTTTCTATCGTAAAGGCGATATCTTTATCCTTGCCTCGGATTATTATATTATCGTAGAATATAAGTCTAAGTTGAAATTTAAAAACCAAAAAATATATAAATTTTAAGACGAATAAAAACAAAAATGCAAGTATAGATATGAAAAATACTCTGAAACTACCTGCTTCTATATATTTTCTTACGCCGATAGCCAATACCAATATGCAGATCAATAAAAAAGCGATTATCGTAGCATATGGATCAAATTTTAAGAAGAATCTATAAAAAGCGCCTTGTCTCCTAAGCCACTCATTATCTCTTGCAAAATAGGCTCTTTTTACATCCTTAAGATCATCTAAGAATATAGTTTTTTCGGGCATTTTGTTTGTACAATAAGTAACTCGATCATTATAAAATTTTACAAGTTTCTTATTGTAAAAATTTGTAAAATATTCCATTATTATAGGCGATCCGAAAAATGGAAATACTATAAAAAGCTGATTATATCTAGTTTGATTGGGTTAGTATGAATACATAAAAATCATAATCGCAAGCGTGCATACTGTAGCAAGAACTATATAAAAATTCGTCCTATCTTTGAGCACTAAAAGCTCTTTATTGTAATCACTAGCGCAACTCGGATTTTGTTCGAATTTATTAGGTTTTTCGTTTGTATTTATCGTAGAGTTATCCGTGAGTTTTTCAAATTTACAATTTTTACTGTCAGAATTTTCGGCATCAAAATTCCACCCTGAACCCTGCTCTAAATTTTGACGCCGTTCATTTAAAATTTTATTTAGCTTCTCAAGTCTCTGTTTTCTATTCATCTTTTATTCTCTATAACCTACACGAAAATTTGCGGCGGGATTTTATCTAAATTTTTTCCCGTTTTCAGTAGAAAATAGGCTTTTAGCTCTTTGTATTCTTTGCTACTTAGAAACGAAACCTCTATAAAAGAATTTTTGTCATATATCAATATGCTGTCATTTATAATATCAAAGCCTAGCCCGTTAAAAAGCCTATATAGCAATAAAGGAAAGAAGCTAATAGATATAATTACTGCAAAAATTATCCAAAAATTTTCCTCCCTTTCGTCTATCACTACCGCTACGAAAAAAACTAAAAGCAAATATATAAAAGCAAACAGCAGCATAAGGCATTTTGTCTTTTTTGATATTTCGGGATATGACGGTCCCGTGGTTCGTTTGATACAAGTTATATCTGAAATTTTGGTCTCATATAAAACGGCTTCCGTCTTTTTAGAGTATAGGGTTATATCGTCATTGTTAAAGCATATATAGCACTTGCCGAAATTTGAAAATTTATTTAATGCTCTGAGCGGAAAATAGCAATCCAGCAAAACGAGAAATAAAATTTGCTGGGCGGAAAATTTACCGTAGACCGCCATCAATATCGTAGTAATGATATAAATCGCGCTGATGATAGCATTTAAAATTATAGCGTGGTCTTTTATGATTATCGGCTCTTTATCGTAATCTCTAGCTTGAGTTTTAAAATTTTGCAGAGGCGTATCAGCGGCGCAAGAGAGATCGCTTTGCGATTTTTGTTCAATGGCATTCGTAAAATTTTGCTCGCTGGCATTTATAGAATTTTGCCTGCCATCGCTCGTAAATTTTAGCCCACCACCCGCCAAATTTCGCTTATCGCAATTTTTATTTTGTAAGAAATCCTTTATATTTTTATCATACCGCGTTTTGCTTATGCCAAACCTAGCAATTTCGTTATTATGCATTTGACTCCTCCTTATACACGCTTGATTTAGATATAACTATCGCGCGAGTTTGCACGCAGAGATCAGCCTTGTGCATTTTTTAAAATTTGCAAAATTTCGCTTATCTTTTGTGGATCTTTGATGCCTCGCGCGTCCTCCACGCGGCTGTTTAGATCGATTGCGTATGGGCGCAGTGCGAGTGCCTCACGGATATTTTGTGCACCGATGCCACCTGCGAGAATAAAAGAGATCGTGCCGCTTTTAGCAGCAGCGTCATGCTTATCCGCGCTATCATCTTTTGTGGCACCCAGCTTGTCCACTTCGCCGCCGTCATTCGCAATATTTGGTGCGCCCGTCTCATAGTCTCTTGTGCCTTGATCATTGACACCTTCGCTTGCGGGTCTTACACCACTCAGCCGCGCGGTAGCACACGCACTAAATTTGCACTCATCGTCATTCTTTGCGGCGCGACGATCGGCGCTCGCTTCTTGTTTCGTATTGCTCGATCGAACAATATCATGTGCGTGTTTGCTCGCTTCATTGCTATTAGAGGCACAGCACACGTCGCTTACCCTCTTGAGCTTCAAATTTCCGTTTTCGCTATGCTCCATGCAAGAATTGTTGCAGTCGCCGTTTTTATCGCGCTTTAAATTCCCCTCGCTATATCCGCTACAGATCGCGCTGTGTTTAAGATGGCTCCTTGCGCCGTCTGAGTCTTGAGCCGTGCCTGCTGCATAGCATTTTTCGTCACTTGATGCGTTATTTTGCGTATCGCAGTGCCCGCTAGCCGAGTCGCATTTTGTGCCGTCTGTGCTTTGAGTTGCGCTGCCCGCGCAGTATTTTTCTTCGTAACTAAGTCCTGCGCGCCGCAACAGATCCCAGTTGAAGCTCACGCCGTTACCGCCCAGGTTCCTTCCTTTGGCGTCAAATAAGATCCGATCACAGCTCAAACCCTCAAGCGGCGGCATTTCGGTGCCAATGCTTAGCACCTGCCACGCCTCGATGCCTGCTGCGTTGAGACGTGCTTTGAAATCCGCGCTTATGCGTCCATAAATCTGAGCGCAATCCAGCTCGCAAGCCTCGCAAATTTTTAAAATTTGCTCTTCGCCTAGAGCTTTCGCGCCAAAAATTTCAGAATTTAGATCTTTTATCGAAGTAGGCGCGGCGTAGTTTGCGTTTAAATTTACGCTCAAATCGTCGCGCTCGTTTTCGTAAAATTTTAAGCCGCCGCTCGTGCCCGCGTAAATTTTATCTTCACAAATTTCTTCGTCGCGAGTTTTGCTGCTAAAATTTTTAAATTCGCATGCGGCGGCGCTGTGTTTTTCGGAGCTCAAAGCAAAAACTCCGACGCACTTTGCGCTGTTTTCATGCGCGATGCGTGCGATCTCGCGCGCCGTTTCTACGCTAACGCGGCGCTTGGAGCTTGACACAAAAATTACGCCTAAAAATTCCACGCGCGCACCCGAGCCGTCGCCCAGATTTTGTGAATCGCTACTGAAATTTTTATCGCAATCGGAATTTTGCTCAGACGTAAAATTTGCATGATTTTGTGCGCGGTAGGTAAAATTCTCGTCGCCCTGATTAAAATTTTGCGCGAAATTTTGGCCGTCAGAATTGAAATTTCGCGTAGCATTCTCGGCGTCCGAATTAAAATTCCGCCCAGAATTTTCGCCGCAAAAATTAGAATTTTTTATTGAGCTCTCGTCGCTTGATTGCGGCAAGTTTTTAGCGTCGTCCGCGCGCTCTAAATTTGTGCATAAAGCCGAGCTGCACGCCAGCACTGCGCGGGCTTCGGCAGCGCTTTTGATGCCGCAAATTTTGATCTTACTTCTGTACGACATATAAAAATTCCGTCACATAAAGCTCGCGCGCGTTTAAATTTCTGCTCGCGCGGTAAGTCGGATAGCGGATCTCTATCGTGCGCACGGAGCCGATGTGCGCGAGGTTTTTTAAAAATTCCGCCTTCGAGATAAAGCCCTCGGAATTAAAAGAGATTATTAAAAATTTCGCCGGAAATTCCGCCAGCAGCGCGAAAAATTCCTCCGCAGCACTTGATTTTTTGTTATATGCCGAACGGTTCCAGTCCGCGGGAATCCCAGAAACCCTGCTAAGCCCCGCAGCATTTGGGCGCTTGCCCTCGTTTATAAAATCCGTGATCAAATTTAGCATAAAATAGTTCGAGCCGTAGGGATGCTGATTGTAGGGAGGGTCGAAATACGCGATGTCAAGCTGCGAAAAGCGCTCGCGCGCGCTCTGCGCAAAGCGGGCGGCGTCCTCTTGAAAGACCGCGCTTTCGCAGGCGAAGCTTGAAAGCACGGGCAGGCGCAGGGAAATTTCGCCCATTATGCGAGCTAGTGCGTTTTCGCCGCTGCCGCCGAACTTGCCCACGCCCGCTTTGTCCTTGTAAAAGCCCTTAAAAACGCCGCCCGTGTTTGAGTGGATGCTCGCCTCGCTAAGCAGCGGCGCGGTGAAAAAATCGCGAAATTTTTGCGGGATTTTACCGATCTGCTCGCAAAGCCCGCCCAAAATCAGGGCGTTTCGGCGCGTGTAAAAAGCGCGCTCGCCCGCCTTGATATTCTCATCGTCCTTCGGCGCGTACAGCTCGCTAAAAAAACTCTCCTTCGGCGTAAAATTTCTTAAAATTTCAGCGTGCAGCTCGCTCAAGTCTCGCCACAGCCCGTCGCTAAAATTTGAAAGATAGCAGGAGTTTATCGCGCGCGAGTAGCCCTCCAGGTCGTTTGCGATCACGAGGCTTGAGTGCGCTTTAGCCAGGCGCGCGACGATGCCGCTGCCGCTAAAGACGTCTGCGAAGCTGATCTTGTCCCGCCCAAGCTCCACCTTAATCTCGCAGATCGCCCGCTCTATCGGCGCTAGCAGCGAGCGTTTGTTGCCCAGATAGCTGATGAGCTGCTCGCTTAAAAATTCCCTCTTTTCGCCGCTAGCCATCTAAGCTCTCGCCCCTACGTAGTTTTCGTAAAATTTCCACGTTTTGCCCGATCTGATCGCCTCTAAAATGAGCGGCTTAGCCTCCGCAGGGCTTGCCGAGACATCCGCGCAGTATAGCGCAAACATCGCGTTTAGCACGACGATATCAAATTTTGGTCCGCTAAGCTCACCTTTTAAAATTTGCTTTAAAGTTTCGGCGTTAGCCTCGCCGTCGCCGCCTTCTATATCGCCGTGAAATGCGCGTTTAAAGCCGAACTGCTCAGGATTTACGCGGTATTCTAAAATTTTGCCGTCCTTGACCTCGTGGATTAGCGTTTCGTCGCACAGGCTGATCTCATCCATGCCGTCCATGCCGTGTACCACCAGAGCGT
>NZ_CALIBB010000279.1 GCF_938045595.1 uncultured Campylobacter sp. | reverse complement strand
ACGAAGCGAGCGCGCAGCTTTTAAAGTGCCTTGTGGATGCAGGTAAGGTCGTTTTCAGAGATGGCTACTATAAAATCGCCAAGAAATAGCGACGGAATTGCGAGGTAGAATTTCGTTTCGTAATTTAATGGCAAAATTTTATCGAGATTTCGCAGGTGGAATTTTGCGTCCAAATTTTTAATAGGTGAAATTTTATGTAAATGAGCCACGATGAAAGAATAGGGCGCGTAATCCAGATTTAAAATTCTCCAAAGAATAAATTTAATCGGCGAAAATTCTAATGGCAAAAATGCGGGCGCAAATGCTTCGGCTAAAGAAAATTCCGATATCAAAAAAATATAATTCTAAAAATCCCGCCTTGCAAAGCTCTGGCAGCGAAGATCAGAGTGCCGAAAATTCTAATAGCAAAAATTCCGATATCAAAAATTCGGGTGTGCAGAATTCCGGTGCATAAAATTTAGCTCGCATTATGAAAAATGAAGCTGCATTAAAATTTAAAAATTTCACCACCCGCGCTTTTTTGGATCCGCATAAAGCTCGCGCGTGCAGGTGCGGCTCTTTGCTACGCACGTCCCGCCGAAACCATTTGTCTCGAAAGATTAAGCGCCGATGCGACGCCGAGCGGAGTGGGTAAAAATTTAAAAAGTCAAAATTTTAAAAACCGAAACACTACGAGTACGAATTGCGAGGCAGGTCGCTACATAGATTTTAGCGCGGATTACGGATCGCGACATACGCTTTATAGCATATTGCTACAGCACATGCCAAAGCATAAACTTTAACGCAGATCGAGACTTAAATTTCAATGCATACCGCGATATAAATTCTAGCACGGATCGCGGCATGTGTCACGGCATAAATTCTAATGCAGATCGCGATATAAACTCCGGCAGGCATCGCGCCATAAATTTTAAAATTTCAAACGCAAATTTAAAAACGAATTTAGCAGTTTTAAAAGCAGATTTAAGGACGGGTTTTAGATGATAAAATTTTTAAATTTAAAAGTTGCCGCCGCCATGTTCGTGCTGCTGCTCGCGGGCTGCGACGGATGGAAGCACCATCTAAGCACTGATGGCACCTCGCTCGCCTCCAAGTTCGACCC
>NZ_CALIBB010000278.1 GCF_938045595.1 uncultured Campylobacter sp. | reverse complement strand
ATGCAGCGAGTAAAAACGAGCTTGGACTAGCGGCTCAAAACATCGCCGAAGGCAGCGGCAAAAAGAATGAAAGTTCCGCCGCAAATTCTATAAACCAAGCGTCCGCCCCAAATTTAATAAATTCTGAAAGCAAAGACGCTTCTAGCGCCGATCAAGCCCCGCAAAATAGAGCTTGCGCGTCGAGCCTTGAGGGCGAATGCTACGTGATCGATTACGAAGAGGCGTTTTTGCAGGCTTTGAGCGATGAGCCGCGCTTGGCCGCGACGAAATTTATCAACGGCTTGGCAAACTTCATCGCCGCTTTCGCCGAGGGCGCGGGGCTAGAGGTCGTGCTAAGCGGCGGAGTCTTTCAAAACGCGACGCTTCTAAATCTTACGTGCGCAAAGCTGCGCGAGCGAGGGATAAAATTTCATCTAAACCGCGAGGTCCCGTGCAACGACAGCGGCATCGCCTACGGACAGCTCGCGGCGTATCTAAGCGAAATTTCGCGCTAAGCTCGTCCACAAAAAAACGCAATTATAGCCGTTAAGCTCGCTCTTTTTAAAATTTATTAGTCTCATCTCGCCGTTAAATTTATGAACTCTGCACCCTGCCTGCACTTTGCGCAAATTCTAACGCTACGGGTAGTAAAATCCACCGCGGCTAGCTTTCTAAAATCGCAAAATCAGCGAGCAAATTTACGCTTTGCCGTCTTCATATGTCGCAGCCGAAACGTTAAAATTTTAAAATTTAACGACGCGCCCACGCTGTCGCCATAGCATTACGACGCGCTGCTATGGCAATCGATGCAAAATTCTACCGCGGCGCGTAGCTAGATACTGCGCAAATCCCAAGCCAAGACGCTATTTAGCGCCTGACTCTTAAAATTGAACGCAAGCTCGCGGTAGAATTTAAAATAACGGTAGCACCGGTAAAATTTCATCGCGCTAGCACTAAAATATAACGCGAAATCGCGAGCAAAATTTCAAAATAAGCGCGGTGCCTTGGAACTTTAAATTTTAAAGAATAAGCCAAATTAGCGCGAAATTCTTACTATTTGAGCGGAATTTCGGTAAAATTACATTCAAAATACGCGAAATGAGGGGAGCTATGAAAAAAGAGGAAAAAGAGAGCGCCGTAAGATTTAGCATTTCGCTGCCGACGAAGCTTTTTGAGGATCTCGATGAGATGGTGCGCGCCAAGCAATACCTAAGCCGCAGCGAGTTTATCCGCGATCTCATACGCGAAAAGATGGTCGAGGGCGTGCTTCACGGAGATGGCGAGGATGATTGCGTGGGCGTGCTTTGCATCGCTTACGATCATCACCAAAGCGATCTGATCGAGCAGCTCGTAGAGATCGAGCACCACGCAAACGTCACCATCGTCAGCACCAGCCACTTCCACATCGACGAGCGCCACTGCTTCGAGGAGATCACGATGCGGGATAAAATTTCAAAGATCGAGCGGCTCAGCGCCAAAATCGGCGCGCTAAAAGGGGTGAAATTTTCCAAGCTCGTAAAGGCGGTCATCACCGAAGCGTAGGGCTTTTACGTATTTTTAAAAACAGCGCGTCGCGCTAAATTTACGCGCTTTTAAATTTAAACGCAGCGGCTGCGCGATTTTTATAGGTTACGAAGCGCGATTCTCGATCGAGTAGAGAATTCGGGTGGGGCAGCTGTGCAAGACGGCAAATAAAATTTGTTTAAATTTACGCGGCAAACGAAAGCGCAAAATTTTTAAATTTTAATCAAAAAGCATTCTTGCCGCGGGTTGAAATTTACGCACTGGCGCAAGATCGGCGCAGCTAGCGACTAAATTTTATAAGGAGCCGCGCTTTCGTGCCGTACTTATAAAGCCGAATCCGAGCAAATCGGCATAAAAATGACCGCCGCGTTGATGTTTGCCACGCCGTAGAGCACGCGCGAGATTGTAGAGCGCCGGTAAAATCCGCTTGCAAGCCCTGAATTTCGCGCTCTTATCTACAGCGATCTCTGGTTTATTTTGAGCCGTTGCGAGCTGCGAGGTCTAAATTTAGAGAGCGCGGCTCTGCAATTTGCAGGTAGGCGATTCAATTTAAAGCAGTGCTTTACTCGCGAGCTTTAAAAATTTTACGTCGAGCCTTCGCAAACAACGCATGAAATTTAGATAAAACCGAAGCGCATAAATTTCCAAGCCTGTTAAATTTCATAAAATTTTGCATCTTGATATAAAATTTATCAAATTTACGCCATTTAAAGCAAAAACGTGGTATTTTACGCGCAAAATTTATTATCCAAGGAGAAAAAATGTGTAAAGATTGCGGCTGTTCCATAGGCCACACTCACGAAGCGGGCACCCATTCGCACGCAGATATGACACACGAGCATGTCCACACCCACGCGGACGGCACCGTCCACTCCCACGCTCATATGCATGAGGTGGGGATCGATCACGAGCACGACGCGCACGATCACATCCACGCAAATGCGGCTATTAATGACGCCAAGACGATCGAGGTGATGAGTAAAATTTTAAGCGCCAACGACGAGGAGGCCACTCACAACAGAGCTCATTTTGACGAGGATAAAATTTTATGTCTAAATTTGATGAGTAGCCCCGGTAGCGGCAAAACGACGCTGCTTGAGGCCACTATCAAAAGCGGCAAATTTAAAATCGGCGTCATCGAGGGCGATCTAGAGACCAACCGCGACGCCGATCGCATCATAAAAGCGGGCGCGCAGGCCCATCAGATCAGCACAGGCGAGACCTGCCATCTGGACGCCTTTATGGTTCACGAGGGGCTTCATCATATTGATACTAAAAATTTAGATCTGGTTTTCATAGAAAACGTCGGAAACCTCGTCTGCCCTGCGGCATTTGACGTAGGCGCGCACCTGAACGTAGTGCTTCTAAGCGTGCCAGAGGGCAGCGATAAAATCGCAAAATACCCCGTGATATTTCGCCGCGCAGACTGCGTCGTAATCACTAAAACCGCGCTGCTACCGCATTTTGACTTCGATATGGAGGAGGTAGTGCGCGAGGTACACAAACTCAATCCGAAAGCCGACGTCATCGCGCTTGATAGCAAAAGCGGCGAGGGCGTGGAGAAATGGCTGAAATTCCTACAATACAAGAAGGAATTTCGTTAATGTGCCTTTCAATCCCTTCAAAAATCATCTCGATCGACGAAAATAATTTCGCGACCGTGGAGACTCTGGGCGTGCGCCGCGGCGTGAGCTTGGATCTGCTCCCTGAGCCCGCGGCGGTCGGGGAGTACGTGCTGATCCACGTTGGCTTTGCGATGGAGAAGATCGATACGCAGCGAGCGAAGGAGAGTATCGAAATTTACGAGCAGATCGCAAAGCAGATGAGGGCGGAAGAGAGTTCTGTATATGAAAGCATGGAGCCGAGAGCCGGCGCAGAGAATTAAAACGGCTTGCAAACCCGTAAAATTTAAGGTAAATAATGGATCTAATCAAGGATTTTAGGGATAAGGAGCTGATTTTAGCGCTTAGCAAGCTGATAATTTCTAAAAGCAAAAAGCCGCTAAACATCATGGAGATTTGCGGCGGACACACGCACTCGATCATGAAATTCGGCCTTCCGAGCTTGGTCGGCGAAAATATCAAATTTATCCACGGTCCCGGCTGCCCGGTGTGCGTGATGCCGCGCAGTCGCATCGACGAGGCGATCAAGCTCGCCGCGATGCCGCAGAGTATTTTTTGCACTCTAGCAGACATGCTGCGCGTGCCCGGCTCTCGCACGAGCTTACAGAAGCTGCGCAGCGAGGGGCACGACATCAGAGCGCTTTATAGCCCGCTTGATTGCATAAAGATCGCGCAGGAAAATCCGCAAAAAACGGTGATATTTTTTGCGATCGGCTTTGAGACGACGACGCCGATGAGCGCCGTGCTGATCGATAAGGCGCTAAGCCTGGGGCTAAAAAATCTCTTTTTTCACATCAACCACGTCACGGTGCCCGCTCCCGTGCGAGCGATCTTAGACGATGCCGACGTGCAGATCGATGCGTTTTTGGGGCCTAGCCACGTAAGCGTGATCACCGGCGCGAAGGTCTACGAGAGCATTGCGCACGATTACAAAAAACCGATCGCCGTAAGCGGATTTGAGCCGCTTGACATAATGGCGGGCGTGTTAAATTTGGTGGAGCAGCAAAACGCCGGCACCTACGAGGTTTTCAACGAATATGAGCGCGTCGTAAAAGAGGGCGGCAACCAAAAAGCGCAAAATTTAATAGATAAATATTTTGAAATTTGCGATTTTCCGTGGCGAGGGCTCGGCGAAATTCCAAAAAGCGGCATGAAGTTGCGCCCGCAGTACGCGGCGCTGGATGCCAGGGTGCAGTTTGATTGCAGCGTACAGAGCGCCCCCGAAAGTAAGGCCTGTATCTGCGGCGAAATTTTGCGCGGCAAAAAAAGCCCGTATGATTGCAAAGTTTTCGGCAAACACTGCACGCCGCAAAACCCGATAGGATCGTGTATGGTCTCAAGCGAAGGCGCATGCGCGGCGTACTATAAATACGGCGACGTCAAAAACGCGAGCTAAATTTTGCGCGGCGCCGTAGCGGCACGGCTCGTTCGACTGCGGAATACGGGCTTTAAATTTAAAACCGAGTAAAAAGGAAAAATTTGAACGAAACTATACTTTTAAGCCACGGCGGCGGCGGCGAGGAGATGAATAGGCTCATCAACGAGACGATCTTTGCGGCGTTTGATAATGAAATTTTACGCGCCAACAACGACAGCGCTATACTAAATTTAGACGCCGGGGCGGATTTTGACCGCGTGACGCCGAGCTCTGCTCTGAATTCGGCGGCTAGTTTCGACGGTGAGCTAGCTTTCAGCACCGATAGTTTCGTCGTCACGCCTCTGTTTTTTAACGGCGGCGATATCGGTAAGATCGCCGTTTGCGGTACTGTCAACGACCTTGCGATGGTAGGCGCAAAGCCGCTGTTTTTAAGCTGCGCGCTCATCATCGAGGAGGGGCTTAGCCTAAGCGAGCTGCGACGCATCCTGGACTCGATGGCAAGCACTGCGCGAAGCTGCGGCGTTCGTATCGTTTGCGGCGACACAAAGGTCGTGCCGCGCGGCAAATGCGATAAAATTTTCATCAACACTAGCGGCATCGGCCGTGTTTTACGACCTGCGCGCGTGCAAAACATCAAAGCGGGCGCAAAAATCCTACTTAGCGGCGACATCGGGCGGCACGGGGCGGTGATACTCGCGGCGCGCGACGAGATCGCTCTAAGCAGCGAGCTGCAAAGCGACTGCAAACCGCTTTGCGCTGCGGTCGAAAAGCTGATCTTGCAAGGCGTGAAGATCCAGGCGATGCGAGATGCGACGCGCGGCGGGCTCAGCGCAGTTTTGAACGAATTCGCAAGCTCCAGCGAGCTTGAATTTTTGGTTCGCGAAGAGAATATCAAAATCAGCGACGAAGTAGTGGGCGTGTGCGAACTGCTGGGCTTCGAGCCATACGAGCTTGCAAACGAAGGCACTTTCGTGATTATCGTAGAAGATGATGCCGAGGCGGATAGAGCGCTTGAGATACTGCGAGAATTTGACGTAAACGCCGCGATCATCGGCGAGGTGCGCGAAGTAGGGCACGACAAAGGCGAATTTAATGGCGCTTTGACGCCTAAACTTGGTACGCGGGACGAATTTACGGGTGCGAGCGACGCGGGCACAGTATCAGAAAATAGGGCGGGACAATTTCAAACTCCGTATGCGGCAAAAGGGCGAGTGATTTTGCAAAACGCATACGGATCGCAGCGATTTTTGGAGCTTCCGAAAGGCGAGCTGCTGCCGAGGATTTGTTAAATTTGCGTGCAAATTCGGCAAATTTAAGCCTAAATTTCAAGCGTATTTTTAAATTTACAATACAATTTCGTATAAATACGGCGCGACCGTAAAATTTAGAGGAAAAAATGCATGAACTATCGATCGTAGCGGATCTTGTGGCGCTATGCGAAAAGGCGCTAAACGCCGAAAAAGCAAAGAAAAAAGGCGCGGCCGAGCAGGGCGGTAAAAATCGTTGCGACATCTCCGATACCGCCAATGAAAATACGGATTTCGCAAATACCGAAAATACGGGCGTTGTGGATACGAACTTAAACAGCAAAAACAGCGATTTTTATAAAAATTTGGATGCAAATCCACAGGCACCTTACGATACATTTAGTTCTAAAAGTCCGCAAATAAGG
Organism: uncultured Campylobacter sp.; assembly: GCF_938045595.1. Classification (GTDB taxonomy): domain Bacteria; phylum Campylobacterota; class Campylobacteria; order Campylobacterales; family Campylobacteraceae; genus Campylobacter_B. Next base: position 13,924 of record NZ_CALIBB010000278.1, on the reverse strand, counting down.
GAACTGCACGTAAAAATAGGGCGACTAAGCGGCGTGGAAGCGCATTATTTGCAAAACTGCTACGAAGTCTTTCGCGCAGGCACCGTCTGCGAAAATGCGGATCTCATCATCCATACCCAAGAGATCGTCATAAAATGCAAAAACTGCGGTTTTAGCGGAGATTTGACGCAGAACGACTTTTCTTGTCCGCGCTGCAAAAGCTCCGAAATCAGCGTGATCGACGGCGAGGATATGTATCTAATGCGCCTGGTTATTGAATAAAAAAGGGCATTTTCTGGGGGCAATAACTTCCCATATTTCGAATTTAAACTCCTTGCATAAGCAAAACTTCAAAAACTTCATTTCTGCCCAATTCAGATATTTATCTATTTTAATTCTTGCAGAAAGCACATCGTCTTGCTGATTTCATTTGAAGTCACGATAAATCTATATTTATAAAAAGTTCTTCCAAATAAGCGCCGAATGAATCAAAAATACATGAAATTATTCATATAATTATATGTTAATTTCGTATTGAATTTTTACTTGAAAATTATAGTTTTCAATATAAAATACCTAGAATTATAGTGTTTTTGCTCCAAAAAAATTGAAAAATGATGAACTACTGATATATATTTTCCTATTAATGATTTCTATGTAGTAAACGATTTATAAAAATGAATTTTTTGATTTTATTAATTTTGCATCATTTCCATAAATTTTATGAACGTATTTGTTTAAATTATAATAAGCTTATTGTATCACCCTCTTTCGTATCTAAATTTGCAACATTAAATTCAATACAAATCATACTTATATTTTGCATTAATTTAATATTGTAGTAGTATTGACAATGATTATCTCATCTGATATAATAACGCGAAAATTTTATCAGATTTTAGGAGTTAAATTTTGAAAGTTTTTACTCTCTCTCTCTCTCTCTGAAGCTGCAGCCGCCCTACTTTTATTGAGCGCCGCAAATCCAGCCATAGCCGACGAACAAACTAAGCAAAGCGTAAATCTCGGCGAAGTAGAAGTTACCGCAAACAAAATAAGTGAAAATTTAAAGGATGTGCCACAAAGTATCAGCGTCGTAAGTGATACTGAGCTACAAGAACGAGAGGTCAAAAACGTCGAGGAGCTGGTCAAAACTATGCCAAACATTACCGGTGTGGGCGGGATGTACGAGGGCATCAGTACTAGAGGACTCAATCCTTCGATATATACGAGTTCTAACCCCGTCACGGTCTATGTCGACGGCGTAGCGCAAAGTAACAAAGACGCAGCCTATATCCCCGTTACAAATATCGATCACGTCGAGGTTTTGCGAGGTCCTAGCAGTGCGATCTACGGCAAAGACTCAATCGGCGGCATCATTAATATCGTTTTAAAAGAGCCGACTAACGAGTGGAGCGGCAGCGTCGGCGCCGAATACGGCTCGCACAAATACATACTAGGTCTTTTTGAAACCAGCGGCGCGCTGATTGATGATAAACTATTTTTTTTAGGCTTAAACGGCTCGGCGTCCAAAGAGGACGGCTGGATCATCAACGATCTAAACGGAGATAAAGCCAACGACAAGAAAAATTACAATTTCGGACTAAATTTAAAGATAGTGCCGACCGATCGTTTTACGATTAAAATTTACGGCGATCTTTTTCACCGCCAGGACGGCTCGCTCGACGAGCTTTTTATCCCAAAATCGAGATTTGGCAATATCTCAAAAAGCGAAGCCAAGCATATAAACTTAGAAACTCCCGCCCGCGTAAAGCAAACCTCTAGCTCGGGAGCGTTAGATCTAAAATATGAATTTGACAAATTTGACGCGACCTCGGCTACGACCTTTCGTAGAGCCAAAAAAGACGGGCTTAACGACGAGGATTTCGGTAGTAAAATAACCTATCTCGACCCCGATCACTACGGGCTAATTACATTTTTAAATTCTAAAAATGATACCTTCTCCGAGGAGCTTAGATTTAGTAGCGTAGACGAGCAAAGCTTCAAATGGGTCGGCGGGCTTTATTACGAAAACGAAAAGCAAGTCTTCGGTCCGATCGGCGATCAATACGGCGACGGCGGCGGTAGGACGATAGTCGAGGATTGGCCTTCAATCAATCGCGCGCAGACGGCATCGGTATTCGGTCAGATCATCTATCCGATCACGAGCAAATTTGATGCTACGCTTGGCGGCAGGTATCAGCAGATCAGAAAACACACAAAGGTCGATTACTTTTCATACGAGCTGGGACACAATCCCGGTGCGCTCGCGTTTTCGATGGACGAAAAAGCGACATTTAGGACGTTTTTGCCAAAAATCGCACTTGGATACGATATCACCGACGAGCTAAATATTTACGCGATGTATTCAAAGGGCTATCTAGCCGGCGGCTTTAATTTCTACACCACCGGCGGCAGCAGGGAGGATAATAAATTTGACGCACAAACAAGCGATGACTACGAGATCGGTGTAAAGGGTTCGTATGAGAGCTTTAGATTTTCTACCGCGCTATTTTATATGGACATCAAGGGCACGCATATATTTTATACCGACCCCAATAACCCCAACATCTACTCGACCGCAAACGCCGATAAATCAAAATCTATGGGTGTGGAATTTGAAGGCGTCGCAAAAGCGAGCAAGGAGCTTGATATAAATTTAGCCGCAAGTCTGCTAAAGACCAAATACGGAGATTACATCAACAAAGACGGCACGAATAATAAAGGTAATAAAATCGAGAAAAACCCCGAGTATAAGCTCTCTTTGGGCGCGTCATACTACGCTCCGATGGGAATTTATACGAGACTGGACGGAAATATGATAGGCAAGACCTACTTCGATGCTCAAAATAAGCTAGCCCAAAAGAGCTATTTTACGGCGGATGCAAAAGTAGGCTACCTAAAAGATGGCTTTGACGTGTATTTTTACGTCAAAAATTTGACCGACAAAGAGTATTTCTCGCACATACGCGACAGAGCGAGTAATGTCTCACCTATGGCAAAGGCAGAACGCTCGGCGTCGGCGTAAGATATAGTTTTTAATTTAGTAAATTTATTAAAAGAAAGGATGAAAAATGAGGAAAAGTTTAGCTGCATTGGCAGTTTTAGGTGCATTTAGCGTAGCAGGCGCGCATGATTTTTGGCTTGCGGGTCAAAATGACGACAAACTAAGGGTTCGATCGGATTTGGAGATGGATTTGCCACGTGCGAGCCGATTGATAAGCAGAGAGAAAATAATTTTGAAATCCCCGTAGTCATAGATAAAAACGGCAAAAAAATCGAGCTAAAGCGCACGAGCGAGAACTATAAATTTGAAGGCGAAAAGCAGCCGGAAGACGTCTATATTATTACCGGGCAATATAAACCGACCTTTTGGACCGAGGATAAAAGCGGCAAATGGCATATGGGCGGCACGAAAGATACGATCAAAGACGCTAAATTTTGCCGTCGCGCCACTATGCTCGCAAAGGGCGTAATCAACACACAAGCAGGCGATCTCATAACTAAGCCTGTGGGCGAGCGATTAGAGCTCGTACCTTTAGAAAATCCGGTAAATTTCAAAGCCAATAAGCCGTTTAAAATTAAAGTGCTATTTGAAGGCAAGCCGCTTGCAAATGCCGCAGTTGAAGGTGCGCCGGATGGATTTCTGGAAGATATGAGCGCATTTTATGGTATGACTGACGATAAGGGCGAAATCGAGGTTATGGCGCTAAAGCCGGGTCCTTGGATACTAAAAGCAAGAAATAAACTCGCATTTTCGGACCCAAAGAAATGCGACGAAGAGACGATCATCGCGTCTTTTGCCTTTGAAGTGAAATAAGTTTAAATTTGCTCTAAATTTTACTCCGGCTATTAAATTTAAAAGCCGGAGTACGCTATATTGCGCGGACTTTAGAGGTTGCGCGCGTAGGCTGCGCTTTTAACTCGTCGCGATTTACGCATTGTGCTACAACAAGCCTTCCTGATAAAATTTCAATTTTAGCTTGAATACTCGCTTTTTCATAAATGAACTTTAAAATTCAGCTTCTAGTGCCTATTCGCCCGAAACAATCCTCGTTCAAAATCAAAAAATTAAATTTAATTCAAAATTTCGCTCTATTTAAATTCCACTCGTGCTCTAAAATTTATCTAAATTTCAAACCCCGCAAGTATAATCCGCCATAAAATTTTAAAAATCTAAAGGCAAAAAATGAAGCGCAACACTTTAGACGCCATAAAATTCCGCGGCATAGCCTCTAGCGTTTTGGCAATCTGCACTTATCTGATCATTTGGGTTTGTTGCGAGTTTTTGCACGGCATTACGATGAGCGGGTTTTTCGCCGCCACAGCCGCAATCGTCGCCGTGATTTTTACTTCGATGAGCTTTAAGCTGTCGGCAACCAAAATGATCTCGGATATCTCTGATAGTAAGGTCTTTAGGGCGTATTTGATTAACTTTATCGCCCGAGTGCTTTGGGCTATCGTATTTATTTCGCTTTTACCACATTCTATGAATAATAATATTGTGAGCTTAGAGACTCTAAATTATACCTTACATGAGCGAGGCGGCTCTTTCGTGGAGGCATTCTATTGCATTTTAGCGGCTATGGCCATAGGACTTAATCACTCTATGGAGATTAAAGAGACGCAATTTGTTACCATTTGGTATGTAACGATTACAGCGTTTAAGATTGTCAGCACCATAGCCCCGGCAATAGTATATTGCTACTTAGGAGAAGCCACTAAGAGTAAAATTTTTTATGCTTACGCGTGGTTATATTTTATATCTTTAGTACTTGTAGAAATCATTAATTCGTTTATTAAACTGCCAGAAATGAGTAGTGCAACTGCAGCGTACATGGTACTCGCGATAATCCTTTTATCTGAAATTTTAGAACTTATCGCTTGGATTAGGATTAAAGGAATTTCAGGCGCGGAGCTTTGAAATAAAAATTTATGGACGACGCCTGCAAAATAAATCAAAAAACCAATCGGTTTCGCTGGGTACCGGGCAGTATCCTGTTAGCCTAGATATGAAGGGCAAAAATTTTTACTAGCAAAATTTTGCGTAAAATCACAAAATTCCGACTTGCAAAAGTATTTGAAATTCCTACGACAAAATGAAATAATTTATATAAAAATTTATCTGGATTTTATGCCAATCGGCTATAATTCCGCTATTCTAATCCCGCATATTTTGCGGAATTTTCAAGGAGAAAAAATGCTTAAACTTCACTCAATCCTTCTTGGTACAGTGCTTTGCGCTGGCCCGGCTTTTGCAGATCGCACGATTACAGATCAGCTCGGTCGCAAGGTCACGATCCCAGATCAAGTAAATCGCATCGTCGTGCTACACCACGAAGCGCTCAATGTCTTAAACGAAATCAACGCCCAAGATAAGGTCGTAGGCATCCTAAAAAGCTGGGAGCAGCGCCTAGGCAAAGAGTATAATCGTTTGGCGCCGAGTTTTAAAAACCTACCTAATCCGGGCGATATCAAAGATGTCAATTACGAAGCTCTGCTTAGTCTAAAGCCTGATGCGGTCGTAGTGGTCAACTACTTCCCTAAAGAATATATCGCTAAAATGGAGGAGTTAAAAATCCCAGTCGTAGGCATTTCGTTTTTTAGCTCTGCACAAGAGGAAAAAGCTAAGCTAAATCCGACCTTTAAAGATGAGCGCGATAGCTTCGCTGCTTACGATGAGGGCTTTTACGAGGGGGTTAAAATTCTAGGCGAACTAAGCAATCACGAAAAGGATGCCGCTGAACTAATAGATTTCGTTAAAAAATCGCAAGCTGATTTAAATGCCAAATTTAGTAATTTTATCGTAGATAAAAGACCTAGAGTTTATATGGCAAATCCCGATCTTACGACCTACGGTAGCGGCAAATATACTGGCGTAATGTTAGCAAGAGCGGGTGCGACGAACGTCGCCGCTGCAGATATAAAGGGATACAAACAGGTTTCGCCGGAGCAAATTTTAGCATGGAATCCGCAGATTATCTTAGTGCAAAACCGCTATCCTCAAGTACCTGCCGAACTTAAGGCAAACCCTGCGCTAAAAGGTCTTAGCGCCGTGAAAGAGGATAGAATTTATCTAATGCCCGAATTTGTTAAAGCATGGGGTCATCCAACTGCCGAAGCAATGGCGCTTGGTGAGGAATGGCTTGCGATGAAACTTTATCCGCAAAATTTTAAGGACGCAAACTTTGATAAAAAAGTAGAGGAATTCTACGAGAAATTTTACCGCGTCAAATATCAAAAATAATGCTAAACGTAATCCTGCTTCTTTTTTGGGTAGTGCTGGCGCTAATCTCGCTCGCTAGCGGGCAGTTTCATATCCCGCTAGAAGAAATTTTTAAAATTCTCTTTAGCGGAGGCGGCGATGAAGCCGCCAAAAGTGTGATGCTGGATGTTAGAATTCCGCGCATTCTACTCTCCAGCCTTTGCGGTGGAGCGCTTGCTATCGCGGGTTTGAGCTTACAGGCGGTATTTAAAAACCCGCTCGTTGGCCCGCACATCGTAGGCGTTAGCACCGCAGCGGCATTCGGCGGCGCGCTTTGTATCTTGCTAGGATTGAGCGGTTTATGGCTTGCGGGGTTTGCATTTTGCTTCGGGCTTGCGGCACTATTTTTGCTCTATCTTTTGGCAAAATTCGTAGCACGCGCAGATATTTTCTCGCTCATTTTAGCAGGTATAGTCATTAACGGCGTATTTGCCGCACTTACGAGCTTAGTGCAGTATCTAGCAGACGATGAGGAAGTGCTGCCTAATATCGTCTTTTGGCTACTAGGAAGCTTCGTAAGCGCAGGATACGATAAAGTAATTTTGATGTGCGCGATCGCCCTGCCCGCTTCTGCAGTATTAATCGCGCTGAGATGGCGGTTTAATCTACTCAGCCTAAATGATGATGATTTGCGCGTGCTAGGCGTGGATGTTAAGTTTCTGCGCTGCACGATCCTAGCGCTTTGCACTGCTCTGATCGCCGTACAAGTTAGCGTCAGCGGAAATATCGGCTGGGTAGGTCTTGTAGTGCCGCACGCCACCAGGCTCATCGCGGGCAGCGACCACGTGAAGCTAATGCCTGCCTGCTTCATTGCAGGAGCGATCTTTATGCTGGCAATCGACGATCTATCTCGCTCGCTAAGTAGCGCCGAAATTCCTTTAGGAATTCTATCTGCTCTCATCGGAAGCCCGATCTTTGCCCTACTTCTAAAAAGGAGCGCCAAAAATGCAAAATCTAATTGAGGTAAAAAATGCTGGCTTTTACTACGAGGCGGAAAAATTCTGCTTTCGCAACTTAAACTTCGAGCTTGCCAGCTCTCAAACATTAGCGATTTTGGGCTTAAACGGGCAAGGCAAAAGCACGCTAATGTCGTGTATGATGGGGATTTTGCAGCCTAAAGAAGGCGAGATCGTGCGCAAGGCAAAATTTGCTTTCTTGCCTCAAAGCTTTAACGTCGCGTTTGATTACAGCGTGCTTGACATCGTACTGATGGGCAGGGTACGCGAGATCTCGCTCTTTTCAAAACCGGGCAAAAAGGATATTCAAATATGTCTTGACGCTCTGGATACGCTAGGCGTCGCCCATCTGCAAAAGCGCAGCTTTAACGCCCTTAGCGGCGGGCAGAGGCAGCTCGTGCTCTTTGCTAGAGCCCTAGCTAGCGGCAGCGACGTGCTGTTTTTGGACGAGCCTGCCAGCGCGCTTGATATCAAAAACCAAGACCGCGTGCTAAGCCTCATCGCAAATCTACGCTCAAATAGCGATGCGAGCATAGTTTTTACCACCCATCAGCCTAACCACGCCCTCGCAGTCGCCGATCGCACACTGATCTTGCGAAATGATCTTAGCTACAACTACGGTGTAAGTAACGAAATTTTAACCGAAGCCGCGCTTAGCTCGCTCTATGGCGTACAGATCAAAACGGCGGAATTTGACGTTGCGGGCGAGCAAATCCCTAGCATCACGCAAATTTTCAGCGCGCAGGTGAGGTAGGCGCGAGCGGCGCGACAAAGCAATTCATCAATCGCCGCGAAATTTTAAATCGCGAGATTTTATCTTGAGTGGAATTTAAATCGCATAATTCTATCCTGAAATGCCGTCTTGAAATTCTGATTAAAATTTTATATCGAGGTTTTGCCATAGAATTCCAGTCTAAATTCCATAGTGAAATTTTGCCGCGGAATTCCGAGTAGAAATCTTCATAGCGGAATTCTACCTGCGGCTTGCCGGTTTTCGAAGCGCGCAATGAAAGATACCGCGCTTGTGGTTTAAAATTTTTGTAGTAGAATTCTGCCTGCAAATCCATAGATGGAATTCCGTTTTAAATCCCGCGGCGAAATTTTATTCTCGCTCTGGTAGAATTCCTGAAATTCCGCAGTCTGCAAGCTTGCCCCGACGAAATTTAAAAATTTTAAATTTAGCTGTTTAATTCCTGCTTTACATCGATTTATGTATACTTCGGGATAAATTTTTTAAGAGGCTTATGTATGCAAAATCTCGTATCTCAGGCAAGAAAAGAGGGGATGATCAGCACCGGCATCGATCTGTTTTTAGCGGCAGTGCCTGCGACTTTAGTTGCGCTAGATATTGCTACTGGCGGCATGCTAGGGCTTAGCACCAACAAGACGGCTATCTATATCATTGGCGGAATTATTTTTGCTCTTTTGTGTGTTTCGGTATTTTTCAGGCTAAGAGCGCTCTGCAAAATTTCAATGCTTAGCGGCATAAGGGCGGCGGCACTTTACCGCAACTGCGTAATTGTCTGCATCTGTGTCATTGCCATAACAAGCATCTTTTTATCGATTCCTTTATCGATCTCACACAAGCATTTGGCAATGATATTGTGCATTTTGATAGCGTTTGCGGGCGCAATCTACATGATCGTAGCGTGGTTTTGCATAAATTTTGCTCTAGCGCGCGTAAGCGGCGTGAGGATCTTTGAGACATATGTGTGGCTCTGCGTCATCCTTTTTCCATTAAATGCACTATACCATTTGATATTCCCCATGACCCTCACAATAACTAGCATCGTGCATCTGCTAGCCTGGAGCAAGATAGAAAAGCTCGCCTAAGCCGAAGCGCTTTCGTTTTGCAGCGACCGCGCGCTTTTGCAAGTCTAAACCGCAACGTCCAAAAGCCGCGCGCCATCGGGCGCAGCGTCGCCGCACGCAGCGAAGCTGCAAGATAGCGCGTAAATTTAGAAAATTCAAAGGATAAAAATGAAAGAAATTTCAAAGCAAGATCTGCTTCGCAAGGCGAAATTCCGCGGAGTTTTAGGTGCCGTGATTTTGCTAGGCATCGGCATAAGCGGCACGGTGGGCGTAAGCAGCATAGACGAGGACGCGGTCGCGATTTTTAGAGTTTTAGCGCTACTAGCGACGCTAGCGATATTTTACGACTGCTTCGTTTGCCTAGAAAAGGCGCTAGGCGTGCGCTTCGTTAAGACCTATAGGCTGATAGAAAGTATCCCAATCGTCGCTATTTTGTGCTACTGCGCCATGATAGTAGCGCTAAAAGAGGGCGCGATGCTAGGTCTACTCTACACCCTGCTCTACGTCCTTTCGACGTGCGCAGCGGTGATAATCTGGGGCGTATTAAACTGCCGCCTAGCCACACTTAGCGGCGTGGATTTATTTAAAATCTACGGCATAGTGGTGTCCGTGACGTGGCCCTGCGAAGCGGTATCGGGCGCGCTAGCTAAAATAGGCGTAATCCTCGCGCTGCCGTATCTAATCGCAGCGTCGCTGGTAACGGCGTTTTCGGGGATTTTGCTAATCATAGCGTGGATAAAATTCAACCCCGCAAGGTTATGCGGCGCGGAAAATTCTAGCGAGCTTGACGGCGCCAAGCTAGGTGCGGACGGCGAAAAACCAAGCATTTACAGAAAACTCGCCACTTTTAAGAAATCAGACGCGGACGATGCGAAAAAGCCCGCTTCCAAGGCGAGTGCAGATACCGCAAATATGCCTGCTTCAGCAGTGAGCGCAGATGATACGACCGCCGCAAGACGCCCGGGCAACCCCGGATTTAAATTCTAACTCTACTCGCAAGATGGAATTTCGCAAAATTTTTAAAATTTAAGGCGCGAAATTTTATCGCGACGCGCGGCGTATCGGGCGGAAACGCGGGATTTTGATTTAATTTTATCCGCTACGAACGCGCAAAATTTAGGGCAAAATTCCAAGCCGAAATTCCGCGATCAATTTAAAATTTTAAGCAGAGGTTCAATCCAAAAATTCCGACGAAGCAAAATCCAAGCCAAAATTCCAGCTGAAATTCTAAAATTCCGATCTAAATCCCTAATCCAGCTTATTTCTAAAAAGCGACGCGGCCAGCGCCATCGTGCCCGCGCCGATTAGCAGCAGCGGCACGATGAGATGCCACAGCTCGCCGAGGCTCGCGCCCTCCAGATAGATCCGCCACATGCAGTTGTTGGCATAATACATCGGATCGAGGTGCGCGATGTAGTAAAACCACCGCGGCATCGCGTCCGCAGGCGTTATCAGCCCGCTTATCATAATGCACGGCAGCAGGAACAAAAACGAGCTCACGACCGATTGCAGCGAGGTTTTGCAGACGGTCGAGATCACGAGGCCGATGCCTACGTTGCAGGCGCTAAAGATCGCGATGATCGCAAAAAGATGCGTAAAGTGCCCGCGGAATGGAATTTCGAAGTAAAATACGCAGATCAAAAACAGCGCGAGCCCCTGCGCGATAGCGATCAGCACAGGCGGCACGGCTTTGCCGATCAGCATCTCAAGCGGGTTCGCGGGAGTCATCAGCATCATATCAAAACTCCCCTCCTCGCGCTCGCGAGAGACGCTAAACGCCGATAGCATCAGCACCTGAATCATCGAAAGCCCCAAAATCATCCCCGTCATGATCGTGTAGCGCGTGATCGTGTTTTCGTTAAAAACATAGCGCGGATTTATGCTGATTAAATTGACAAAATGCTGAGTATTGTATTCCTGCACTATGGCCTGCACGAAGCCGATGACGGTGTTCGCCAAGGTCGTATTGCGCGAATCCGCGATGATCAAAAGCTCGTGCGTATCCTTAAAATCGCTGCCGAAATAGATCCCGATGATCGCCTCGCCCTCGCTTACCGCGCGGCGCAGGCAGGTTAGGTCTTTGCAGCCAAGTTCGGTCTTAAACATCGGCGTAGCGGCGATCTGCTGTACCAGCGCGGTGGACGTCGCATCGCGGGCGTCGTCCAAAATCGCGTAGCGCACCTGCTCGGGGGTGAAATTCGCGCCGTAGCCGAATATGATCGCCTGCACCAGCACCGGCACGATCAGCACCATGCGCGTGCCCTTATCGCGAAACATCGCCAAAAATTCCTTCTTAATAAGCGCGCGAATTCGAAGCAGTGATTTTCGCAGAGCGTTCATCGCGCGCTCCTTTTAAATTTAGCGGCACCTTTAAATTTAACGCCATTTTCAAATTTAGCGGTGCGGGCTCGCGGCACGGAATTTAAAGCGAAATTTAAACGCACCGCGGGCGCGGGTTTAAATTTATGCGGCGCGAGCGTAAATTTCCGCAGCGCGAGCTTGAGCTTATACGACGCGAACATGAAATTTAAAATTTCAGGTCTACTATGCGACGACTCAGGTTTAAATTTTAAAAACCACGCCGCCGTTTGCCAGCCGAAGCGGTTCGCACCGAGAAATTTTAAAAATTTCATCGTATACCTATTCAGAGCGTAAAATTTTATTCTTTTCACTCCCTGTGAAATCAAAGTATTCGTCGCTCGCCCTACTTCATAGCGCGAAATTTTACCGCTTGCGGCTCGAATCAAAACTGGGTACTTATGCAAGCAAACGGCGTAAATTTCGCTACGCCACGCTTCGTAGTTACGCCGCGTAACCGCGCTGCAAAGCTGCATCGTAAAGCGCGATTTAAAATTTAAAAGCGCGCCCGTGAGGTCAAATTTGCTAAAATTTTCCGCGCGCGCCGTTTTGTAGCCGTGCCGTGCAGCTGCGCTACAAAGTCGCGCTATGCGGCGCTGCGCGGAATCCAAACCGCTCGCATGATTAATCTTAACCGCGCGCCGTTTTTCTGTCGCATCGTACGTATGCTGCGAAGCAAGCCGCGCCGCACGCCCTGCTTCGGCTTTATCTGCGCGCGGCAAAATACGACGCGAAGCACGCGGCAGCGCGCGAATAAGCTTTAAAATTCTCAATCCACGCTGCGATATAAAATTTTGCACTGTGTCCGCAAAAGGCGCTGAAGCGCGCGTAAATTTTAAAATTTCAAACCGATTGCACGGCATAGGCGCAAAATTTAAAAATTCCGCCGCTTGCTTTTGCGGCTTGAAGCGGCTTTTTAAGCGCTCTGCGGCGCTAAATTTTAAAATTTCAGATCCACGCTTCACCGCTGCACCTTGCAAGCCAAAATTCCTCACGCTGAGAAATTTTAAAATTTCAAGCCCGCGCTCCGCTCGCTTGCAAAAAAATTCTAAAAATTTCATCACGTTCCCTATTTTGGCGGCGCGAAATTCCGCCATCGATGCCTTGGGCGAAAGCGAAATATTAATTGCGCCGATTTTTGCGGCGCGAAATTTCTCCGCGCAAGCGTAAAGCAAAAATAAATTTTTCATCGTGCGCCCCTTTTTACGCTAAGCACGCACAAGCTGAAAAACAAAACCGCTCCGAGCGCCTGAATGGCGAGGTTTACCCATAGCGTCGCACTCTGTCCACCCGAGAGGAAGCAGATGCGAAAGGATTCGACCGCGTATGTGGGCGGCAGCAGGTGCCCGATGAAGTTGACCGCCGCGGGCAGTCCGCGCAAATCGAATATCATGCCGCTAAGCAGCGTCACGGGCAGATAGCCGATGACGATGGCGTATTCCTGCGCTAGGAATTGATTTTTGCAGATCGCCGAGATCAGCATGCCTAGGCAGGTCATCTCCAGCACGAAGACGCACAGCGTCGCCAGCAGCATCGCTACGCTGCCGCGGATCGGGATGCCTAAAAGAACCTGCCCGTAAACGAGCGTCATCGCGCCGCCCAAAAGCGCTAGGAAATAATACGCGCCGACCTTGGCAGTGACGATCTCAAGCGCGCTTGCGTTGGAGTTGTAAAGCGAGGCGATCGTGCCGCGGTCCCATTCGCGCGAGATCACGACCGCGACCATAAATAGGCAGATGAGCCCTAAAATCCCCACGTACTCGGCAGATACGAGATACCACGTCGATTCGTTGGCTTCGTTGAACCAGCTGCGATAATTCACGCTGACGGGCCTTGCTGCGGCGTTTAAATTTGCGTTTAAAAAGCCGTAATCTTGCGCCAAAACCTGCTCGATTACGCCTGCAACGTAAACGTAGCTAAGAAGCGCGAGCTGCGACTGCGTGGCGTTTTGGATAAGGAAAATCTCGGCGCCGTCTTTGTCTGAGTTACTCGCGCTACCGCCCGTGCCGCCGCCGTTATTTGCAGCGTCGCCTGCGCCGCCTGCACCGTTAGCGAAGGGGCTTGCATTGACGCCGCCGCCCGTATTTTGAATATCGCTTGCGCCGTCGATAAAACCAGCATTCGTATCGCCCACGCCGCCGATTAAATTTACGCCGCCTTGATTTGCGCCTATGTCGCCTGCGCTGCTACTGAAATTTGCGCTCACAGCGCCCGTATCGTTACTGCGAGAATTTGCGCCGGCGAAATTCGCAGTCGCGCCCATACTGCCGCCGTTAGAATTTGCGCTGGCGTCGCCAAAAGAGTACGCGTTACCGCCTGCGCCGTTGCCGTATGAACCCTCGTCGCTTACGCCGGTGCCGCCCGCAGAGGCGTTTATGCCGCTTTTCGTGCCAGTGTCCGCGCCTCTGTCCTCAAGCGGACGGACATTTGCGCCGCTGCTCGCATTTTGGAGATCGCTTGTGCTGCCCGTGGAGGAGCTGTCGTCGCTAAAAAAGTTTAAATTTATGCCGCCGCCCGCTCCGCCGGTATTCCCCATCAACCGTTCAGAAGTGTTCCA
>NZ_CALIBB010000277.1 GCF_938045595.1 uncultured Campylobacter sp. | reverse complement strand
ATCAAAAACGAAAATTTTCTAATAATCGCTCAGTCTCTGGAGTCGCTTCCTATCGCAAACCATCTTGCTCTAAAACTAGGGCTTGCTTATGAGTTTTTATTCACAGAGCCTGTTTTAGCGCCAAATAATCCTGAATGCGCGATCGCGTGCGTAAGCGAAACCCAAGAGATCGTGATGGTAGATGAGCTCGTGCGAAGCTTCGGCATCAGCCTGGATTACGTTTACGGGCAGGCGAATAGACTTTATGAGGAGAAAATTTTAAAAAATATGTATAAATTTCGCAAGGGCGAGCTTTTGGGAAATTTAGAGAAAAAAAACGTCATCTTGGTAGATGAGGGGTGTGAGAGCGGGCTGACCGCACTTACTTGCATAAAGACGCTCGTAAGCTTAAACGCCAAAGCGATCTTTTACGCCACGCCCGTTATCGGCAGCGATAATGCAGATGAGATCGCCATGCTAGTAGATGGAATTTATGCCGTTCACAAGATCAGAGACTTTGTGAATGTGGATTTTTATTACAAAGAAAAAACGCTCTCAAGCGCGGAGGAGATAATGCAAATTTTAAACAAATGCCCGCTTTATCTGCCGTTTCACGAAACCAACAAAAACAAGGAGAAAATTAATGCAGTGCAAAATTGAAGTAAATGGCAATACCGAAATTTTCGATATCAATAAGGTCGCAAAGCAAGCCGCGGGCGCGGCGCTTTTGCGCGTGAAAAATACCGTCGTGCTAGCCACCGTAGCGCGCGAAGAGACGCAGGTGCAGGAGGACTTTTTGCCCCTTACCGTGCAGTATATCGAGAAGATGTACGCAGCAGGTAGAATCCCTGGAGGCTACATCAAGCGTGAGACCAAGCCGGGCGATTTTGAGACGCTAACCAGCCGCATCATAGACCGCTCGCTGCGCCCGCTCTTTCCGAAGGGCTATGCGTATCCGACGCAGATCGTAGTTTACGTGCTATCGGCGGACCCCGAGGTCGATCTGCAAGTCGTCGCTCTTAATGCGGCGTCTGCGGCGCTGTATCTTAGCGACATCCCGATTAAAGCGCCGGTTTGCGGCGTGCGCATAGGCTATCAAAATGGAAGCTTCATATTAAATCCGAGCAACTCTGCGCTTAAAGCTAGCGCGCTCGATCTTTACGTAGCAGGCGTCGGCGATGAGCT